>CASDPE010000001.1 GCA_949282395.1 uncultured Bacillota bacterium
CGAAATTGCTCCTGAATCTGTCCGCTTGGCCTCCTTCCATCTCGAAAAATTCCGTGATAGAGTAAAAATCTCCGAAAATTAAGGACAGGTTTTGGCACTAATTTTTTGTACGCTTGTGAAAAAAGTTTTTATAACACGACAAAAAATGTCGTATTTGGGTGCTAAAACTTTTTCAAACCGGAAAGAAACCTTCCGGTTTGGCTTGTAGAATTTTTCCAAAAAAATTCGTAAAGGTGCAAAAACCTTGCGAGTTTAAGGTTTAAGCTATGCAAAAAAATCGAAGGAGGACAAAGCAATGCCGTACAGAGCAGCAAAGATCTCATTTGACGGGAGCCACTACATCGCCACCCCGAAAGAAAACTTCCCGCAGGGGCATAAACGACGACGGTCAATTATTCCGCCAACGCCAAAAGAGACCGAACGAAAGGAACAGTTTGAAGCCGCTTACAAGGAGAGCCAGAAGTTACCCCGCAAAGAGCGAAAAGCGTATATGCGAAAGGCTATGGAGGAAACCATCCCCGAAAAGGAGCAACGGACAGAGTATGTCGAACGGAACAACGAACGTAAAAAGACAAATGCCATCCGCCGAAAGGTACGCTTGTCCAAAAAGGTAAATCTGCAAAGAGATTGGAATTTCTTTTGCACGTTTACGTTCTCGGATAAGTTGCATACCGAAGAAAGTTTCCGTAAGTCCTTGCGTAACACGTTTAAACATCTTGTCGCCCGCAAAGGCTGGAAACATGTCGGCGTGTGGGAGCGCGGCGGAGAAAACGGAAGACTGCATTTTCACGGGATATTCTACATTCCGCCGGGCGGAATGGTCGGAGAGATCGTCGAAACGAAGGATTACAGCACTAAAGACCACCGTATGCAGACGGCGCACCAAAACACCTATTTCCTCGAACGGTACGGTCGCAACGATTTTCAGGCGCTCGGTTCGCCTATGGAAGTACAGCATTCTCTCGGCTATCTGATGAAGTACATAGAGAAGTCTGGCGAACGCCTGATTTACGGCGGCGATCTGCCCTCGTACTTCGTTTCCGACGTCATGGACGAAGACGTTATTTGTCCTTACGGGATAGACGATCGAAAAGCAATACTTGCGGATAACTTCACCTGTATATCGGACGGGGAGATCATGGGAACGGTCAGCAAAGAAGTCATAGACAAAATGCCGAAGGCAAACTGAATTTACCTTTCGTCCGTGGAGCGTAAACGATTGTGTCCGCCCTGTCAAGGGAAAATATTTTGCGAATGACAGCAAAGAGAATTAGCGGCGACACAAAATATTTTCTTGTCCCTTGACAGCGTATTCCGCGTAATGGAGTTTTCTGGACACCGAACGGCCGCAATCGTTTATTTCCGCTCCGCCGAAAGGTAAACCAAAATAAAAAATTTCAAATCACATGGAGGTTAGAAAAATGAACGCAGTACAAAAAGCATTTTACAGTGGTGAGGATTACGAGAATTGTTATCTCTTCGCTCCGTCTATCAGCAGGCGGGAAACCGTGGGCAGGCAGACCTATTACGTCCGCAGGTATTTCCACGGCGGCAAGGATTTTGAGAAAACGATGAAAACCATCGCCGTACAGCGCACCACTAAAAACGTGAGGTAAACGATATGAAACAGAAAAATTACATTGTCGGACTATACCTGCGTTTAAGTAAGGACGACGAGCGTCAAGGCGAATCGCTGTCTATCGATCATCAAAGGACTATTCTCCGTAAGTATGCGGAAGAACACGGTTTTACTGTCTATGACGAATACATAGATGACGGCGTTTCAGGTACGACATTCCAACGTCCCGAAGTGCAACGGCTATTGGACGACGCAAAGACGGGTGTCATCAATACCATCATCGTCAAAGACCTTTCGAGGTTCGGAAGAAACTACATCGAGGTCGGGCAGTACGTCGATTATGTATTCCCCGCGTTTGGTATCCGTTTCATCGCCATACAGGACAACATAGATACGGAAAACCGTGACAGCAATGCCATGGAAATGATGCCGATCGTAAATATTTTCAATGAATGGCATGCCGCCAACACGAGCAAAAAGTTAAGGGCAGTCAAAAAGTCCAATGCGCTTGCGGGAATATATAACGGCGCAAAATTAGCCTACGGCTATATGAAAGCAAACGATGAAAAGCATACTCCGCTCATAGACGAAGAAGTTGCGCCTATTGTAGTACGTATCTTCGAAATGTATGCTTCGGGATTGAGCGCAAAGAAAATAGCAGCTACGCTTACTCTGGAAGGCATTCCATCGCCAAAGAAATATGCGTATGCGAAACTCGGATTCCGGGGAAGACAGGGCGAGCACGATATATGGTGTCCAACTACAATATGTCTAATGTTGGATAATATGCTTTACATAGGGCACTTGCCGCAATTAAGAACTTCGTCCGTTTCGTATAAAAACCATATACGATATAAGAAAGACCAAAGCGATTGGGTGATCACCTATAATAACCACGAGCCTATCATCTCGCAGGAATTATGGGACAAAGTACAGGCAAGACGAAAATCCGTAGCGCGCGGCAGGAAAACAAAGATAGGTTTTACGCATCCGCTGTCGGGCTTCCTTATCTGCGCCGATTGCGGCTGTAAAATGAAAATGAACACTTCGGTGCATAACAATAAACGCTCGTATTCTTTTAATTGCGGCGATCATATGCGTTTCGGTAAGGCGCTGTGCTTCTCTCATCATATTATGGCGAAAGACATAGAAGCCGTTATCCTCAATGACATACGGGAAATGGCGCAAAGGATCGTTCTTGACGAGAAGCAAATCAAGCAAGATTATTTGCGCCATAACGCAGAACTTGCAAATCAGACGATAAAATCCGCCAAAAAGACATTGCAAACGAAGCAAAAACGCGCCGAAGAATTATCCCGTCTGATACAGATTGCCTATGAAGATAGAGTAAAAGGCAATATGCCGGAAGATATCTGTTTCGGGCTGATAGAGAAATACTCCGCCGAGCAAAAATCGCTGACAGCGGAGATAGAAGAAATAGAAACAAAAATGAAGGATACGGAAGCCACAATGCAGAGCGCCGATGACTTTATACGGAACATAAAGAAATATCTCGAAGCGCCGGAACTTACCCGCGAAATGTGCTATGAACTGATAGACCGTGTAATCGTCGGCGGGCATCCCAAAATCACAGGCAAAGAGCGTGAAATAGATATCGTGTACAAAGTCGATATAGCCTCCGTTCTGCATCATAAGTTCAATAATCCCGATAAATAACGATGAAGTGTATGAGCCCGCCGCCCATACACTTTTTCTATACCCTGTTTACTACTCTTTTTATTGTGTCCATAAATTCATTCTTACTCGGAAGAGCTCTCGCAGAAGGTAAAACGCGGGTTAAGGGAATCGCGTATCAAGGGAAACGCTATATGCAACCGCGTTCCTTACGGCTGGGATAAGGTCAACAAGAAGTATGTTATCAACGAACAGGAAGCCGAGATCGTGAAAGAGATATTCCGCACCTATCTTTCCGGCAGGACGATGGAACAGATAGCCGCAGACTTACGTGCAAGAGGCATCATCAACAAAGACAGACCGTTCAAAGAGAACGTCATCTATACTATGCTCCACAACGAAAAGTACACGGGCATTTACAGGATACACGATCAGGTGTATGACAACATCTTCCCGCCCATCATCACGCAGGAAATATTCGAGCAGACGCAGAAACGGCTGGCGCTGACCGCCACGGGCAAACATGTTCCCGACGTTACATACCTGCTCAGAGGAAAAATCGTCTGCGGGCATTGCGGCAAAAGATACGTCGCTTGGACGGGAACCGACCGTTACAAACATACGCGCAGGTATTACCGCTGCGATAACGGCAAAGCGCATTCCTGCAAGAGTATCCGCAAAGAGATATTGGAAAGCGTCGTCGTACAAGCATTAAAGGAAACCGTAGGCACGAAAGAGAAAATAGAGCGTCTGGCGGACGATGTTCTCAAACGCAGGAAACAATCAGCCGAACAGAATACCGAACTTCGCCTTATGGAAAAAGAACAGGCGCAGACGGTAAAGTCCCTTGCTGGCATCATGAAGGCGATTGAGATGGGCGTAGTGACGGAAACGACAAAATCCCGCTTAGAGGAACTGGAACGTCGGAAACGGGAACTGAGCGAAGAGATCGCCATAGCCAAAGCAAACCGTCCCGACGACGTTACGAAGGAGATGATCATTCAGTATATTCGTTATGCTTTCAAGCAGCCGCAGCAATTATTGTTCGATCTGCTCATAGAAAAGATAACGATATTCGAGGACAGAATCGTCCTGACAATAAAAACGTTCGGCAGTACGTCGCCGGACGGCGGAAAACGAAAACACATTACAGCATACGTAAAGAACCCCGACCTGAACGATCGGGATTCTTTTTATATGTCCGTCATCTGTCGCGAACCTTTCGACCACGCGTACAAACCGACTGTTCTTGAATTTACGGTAGATGTCTGCATTAGAGTTTAATTCGCCGCGCCGTCTGCCTATTAAAGCCGCAAGTATCACTCACCTTATTCCTCTATAACTGTATCTGCTGGGGATTGATGTTCGCTGCAAAAGCAGTCGAAGCACAGTTCCAGCAATCTCTCCCGTTCGCTTACATTTTTAGTTCTCATTTCTCTCCGTTTTATAAAGTAACCAGTCAATTTATAATTTTATTATACAGACCCATCGGCGCGCTGTCAACCCGTTTCCCGAATTCTCTCCCGCAAAAACCGATGCAGGGTACGCGCCGGGGCGCGTACCCTGTTTTTCATTTCCATCGTTCTGTGTTTATCTTTTCGGCGCAGCACGCCGTATCTGACTTCCGCAAATTCTCCCACCGGCATAACAAGACGCCGGAAACAGACTTCCGGAAGAAACTTTATTCTTGTTTCTCCGCAGGCAGCGCTGCTTTCGCGTCCTTCATCTCTGCACGCGCCCGCCGTTCCCTCCGGACAAAAACGCATACACGTCCGCTTCCTTCGCGTAACTGAAATCGCCGTCCGTGCTGTGTTTCAGAGCGCCGACCGCGGCGGCAAAGCTCGCCGTTTCCGCAAGCCCCTTCCCCGTTTTATACGCATGGATGAGCCCTGCGAACATCGCATCGCCGCAGCCGAGGCGATCCACGATATCCAGCTCGTACATCGGCGAAGCATACGTTCCCTCTCTGCCGCACAGCACGACGCCGTACTGCGTGCGCGTTGCCGAAAGCATACGGCGCTTTGCATGCACAAACAGCTCGATGCCAAACCGCCGGCGCAGCCTTGCGTCCGTTTCTTCAAGCGGCTCGCCTTCCTCGGCGAAAAGATCTTCCGCTCCCGCACACACCTTCACATAGGGCAGGAGCGTTTCCATCGCTTTCCGCGCCCGTTCCTTGCTCCAAAGAGCGGCGCGGTAGTTTACGTCGCAGGAGACGCAGATCCCCATTCCCGCCGCCGCCTTTGCCGCCGTAAGGAGAATGGCAGGCATTTCTCCGCCGAGAGCGGGGGTGATCCCGCTGAAATGGAACCAGTCCGCATCGGCAAAAATCTCCTCCCAGTCGTACTCCTCTGCCTTTGAAAGAGCAAAAACCGATCCTGCGCGGTCATACACGACCCGTGCGGAACGCGCTCCCGCGCCTTTTTCATAGTAGTAGAGCCCCATCCGCCCCTCTGCAGGCAGAAAAAACCGCGTGTCCACCCCGAAGGCACGGAGGCGCTGCACCGAGGCTTCCCCTATCGGATTTTGCGCATATTTACTGACGAACGCGCTCTCATTGCCTAAATTTTTAAGCGCAACGGCAACATTTGCCTCCGCGCCGGCAAAAGAAACGTTCAGGTCGTTCGCCTGCCGCAACAGAAGGGACGCGGGCGGCGTAAGGCGGAGCATCAATTCGCCGAAACAGACCGTTTTGCCCATTTCATGCCTCGCCTGCGATCGTTTTCAGCCGCGCGGCTTTGGCGCGCACCTCTTCTGCGGACCCGCTGCACAGCGCGCCGCCGACGCCGAGCGCGAAGGCGCCCGCACGCAGCCATTGCGCGGCGTTCTGCTCGCCGACGCCGCCCGTGGGGATAAGTTCGAGGTTGGGGAACGGCGTTTTCCATGCACCGATCGCGGCAGGCGTGAATTCGCTTGCGGGGAACAGCTTAACGGCCATGCACCCGCACTCCAGAGCGCGCACGGCCTCGGTCGGGCTGTGCACGCCCGGAAAGACGGGAACGCCGTAGCGGTTCCCCATCTTTACCACATCCGCGTCAAAAGCGGGCGTGACCAAAAATTTTGCGCCCGACAGGATCGCAATGCGCGCACTCTCTGCATCCAACACGGACCCCGCGCCCAACAGCGCTTCGGGCAAGGCATCGGCAACGGCTTCCAACCGCCTGTGCGCGCGCTCCATCGTGAGGGGCAGCTCCATCACATGCAGCCCGCCCGCCACAAGCGCACGGCAGACGGCGGATACTTCCTGTCCGCTCTCTCTTCGCACGATGGCGATCACTTTCTCCCGTGCGATCTGTTCGTACACGTCTATCGCTTTCACCGTTCACACCTCCCCTTTTACTTGCCGTACAGCTCCTTTTGCGCCGCAAACGTATCGTGAAACACCGTGCAGCTCTCCCGCTGAAGGCTGCTGACGACCATTTGCAGCTCCGAGCCTTCCGAAACAAGTTTCCCCGCGAGCACATCCTCCGGAGTGAACTTCGCCATCAAAATTTCGCGGGCGGGATCCTCCACCCCCGGCACGCCGTAGCCGCGCTCACGGTCGTATACGATATAGATGAACCCGTTCCTCTCCGTCCCATCAGGGTACGAGACCATGTTGCGCCCGTCTAAAAGCAGACCGCCCTTCCACGTTTTCCCTTCGTCTTCGGAGAGCAACGCCGTCAGATTGTTCCGCCCCGTGTAATTGACATGATTGACCAGCAGCAGGCGCCCGTCCTGCAGGCGGCGGAGGAAGAAACGGCTGCACGGACCTCCCCAGCCCGTATCTTCGCCGGCGCTCCATTGCCTGCCGCCGTCCGAAGATTCGCTCACGCCGATCCCCTTATAGGTGCGCACATACATACGGATGCGCTCTCCGCTTTCGACGAACATATGCTCGTCGTAGCAGCGCGCGGGCATATCGACGCCTCCTAACCGCTCAAACGTTTTTCCTTTGTCGCGCGAACGATACGCAAACGCCAGACGCGGCTCGCTCTCCGATTCGGGCATGCCTGTAATGTAAATGCCCTTTTTCCAGACGGCGACGGGGAACAGCCAATCGCCGTTTTTCAGGACAGTGGGCTTATTGAGCATTACGTCCTGCCCGATCTTGAAAGGCTCGCCGAAGGTGAGCGTTTCGGAATCGGGGTCCTCGCAGACGGCGGCGTATGCGCCGTACAGCGCGCCCGGCATGACGGACCAGATGAACCAGAGCCGCCCGAGCGGATCGACCCACACGCAGGGATCGTAACAGCGGAATTCACTTCCGGCATCCGCCGCCGCAACGGGCGCGGACCAGCTCTGCCCGCCGTCGTCGCTTTTGATGAGCACGCAGAAGTTGCCGAGCTCTTCGCCGTCGCCGCCGCTGTAAAAGGTAACGAACAGCCTGCCGCCGAGGGTGACGTCGATGCTCGGGATGCCCTGCCATTTGCGCTGCGTATATTTTTTTAAAAGTTCTTTGTCGGTAACAAGCATATCCTCTCCTTTTTTGCTATACGCCTATCTGCGGAAATACAGTGACGCGCAATTTTGCCGCGCCCTGCGGAATAAGTTTTATATACTCCGCGCCGCCTGCCGCGGAAAGGATGTTCCGATCGGGCAGGCAGGGCGTGAACACAAAATCCCCCTGCAAGGTACGCCTCTTCTTGGCATATAAGTCATAGCACTGCACGACCTCCTTTTTCCTTTCGAGGTCCCAGCCTTCGATCGTATGCGCGGGCACTTCGAGGCTGACGGGCACATGCGCCGCATCCCACGGATCTCCGCACAGCTCTCTGCGCGAAAAGCGCACGTTTCCGTCTGTAAGTTCGCTTTTGCGGAGCGCGAAATTCCACTGCGAATCGGGGAAATATTCATAATCGGGCAGCGCGCTCTCCGCAGCCTGCGTAACATGTTCCCTGATCTTCACGCCGAGGCTGTACACCAGCGCGCCGCGCTCGATGTACAAACCGCCGTCCGCACTGTCCTGCACGCGCACCTGCGGATACAGCTGCAGGCGCAGCACGTCCCCTTCGCAAAAGACGCGTTCGATCCTGCAAAAGCCGCCCGCAAACGCCGCCTCGACCGCCTGCCCGTTCAAGGTAAGGCTCGCCCCGCGGCTCCACGAGGGCACGCGCAGATGCAGCGCAAACCGGGCGGGGTCTGCCGTATGTACGGTGAAGGAAAGTTCGTCCGTAAACGGATACGCCTCCGTCTGTTCGACGGTCACCGTATGTTTACCGCGCGTAAAGGTAAACGTTCCGGGCGCGTACAGGACCGCATACGGCTCGCCGCCGCGCAGGAACCACATATGGCGGCAGAAGTTCGGCATAAAGCGGTTGCAGTTGCCCGAACAGCACGCCGTATGATGGCGCGCATTGTAGCGCATCCAGCCCGTTCCCCTGAAAAATTCGTTGTGATTGCTGTTCTCCGCCGCAATGACCTGGTTGGGGCAGGAAAAGTACTGTATCGCGGAAAAATCTTCCCGCACGGCGCCGATCCCCGCGTTGAAGATGCACTTTTCGATCTTGTCGGCATACAACGGATCGCCCGTCGCCATAAAGAGATAGGAGAGCGCCCAGGTGTAATCCGTAACGGTGCACAGCTCATGGCTTTGCAGCGAATCGTTGCCGATCAGAAACTCATTGCTGCAATGCCCGCCGTCGGCAAGCATGAACATCGTGTCCAGCTTTTCAAAGGCGTGCACGCTGGCGGCAAGGTAGCGCCTGTTCTTCGTATAAAGGTACAGGAGCGCGCCGATCTTGCCCGTCTCGTCATAGGTGACGCCGTGCGCGTACGGTTTTTTTTCGGAGAGCATGACCTCCTCGCAGTTGTCGTCGAGGCAGCGCGCATTGTAGTTTTTGTAGGTGCTTTCCGCCAAAGAGAGCAGCCGCGCATCCCCCGTGACGCCATACGCCCACAGCATGGGTTCGATATGCAGAAATTCGCGCTTTTCGGAGTAGTCGTACTGCCCCTTCAGATAGAAATCCCGCACCGCTTCGGGGATGCGCCTGTCCCCTGTATGCTCGTACTTTGCCATCAGCCCGCGGAAGAACACGACGTGCGGCCAACGGTGCCACCCGCTCTTTTGCCGCAGCACATCGGAGCCGATAAAGCCGTCTTCGGCGACGTGCGACAGGGCGTAACCGAAACTTTCGTCCGCGCGGGCGCATAGATCTTCCCGCCCCGTCAGTACGCCGCAGCTGTACATGCCGTCCAGCCAATAGGCAGTCTGCTCGAACACCTCCCACGGCGGCGTTTCGCCCTCCCTGATTTCGCCCTTCCAAAAGGCGATGCTGTACGGGTACCCGATCTCGTTGAGATGCCCCGTAAGCCCCTCTGCCTGCGTATTGAGAAAGTCTTTCAGCCAGCCGCGCGGCAGCACTGCGCCGAGCGGCACTCTTGTAAAATTGCCCGTATCCATGATCTCCTCATACATAAGACATATATTCCGTCAGTGTGTTCGCAGTGACCGTTTCTCCCCAATTTTGCATGATGATGCGGTTCCCCTGCCCGAATTCATCCAGGATATCCTCTTCCAGCTCCTCTATCCGCTCCGTTTTTCCTTCGGCGTACGCTTTGAGCCGCTTTGCATTTTGCTGCAGGCGGAAGAGGAGCGCGCCGATGCGAATGTGCGTGACGTCTATGCCGTGCGGCTTGTTGACGCGCATCCACTGCTTTTGGAACGCTTCAAAAAAGGCGCGTATCGCGCGCATCGCTGCGGGATAATCCTCTTTGGCAAGGCGAAGTAGTTCCGCCTTATCCCCCGAACGGTATGCCTTTCGGGTACGCACGCCGAGGTCAAACTTTTTCGAGAGCGCCTTTACGAGCGCGATCTGCGTATCGAACAGATAGGAATATTCGCCCGCCGCCCTCTTCGCTTTTTTAAGTTTCGCAAGCTGGGCGCAGTACGCCTCGGCGATGCCCCCTTGCAGGGTCTTATCCATACACCCCAAAAAGGTATCGTTGTAGAGAAGGTACTTTGCCGAAGTATTGATATAGCCGCGCTCCCCTTTACCGCTCAGATCGTTCGCGCCGTCTATGCTCATAAAGAGGCGGAAGGGGCAGAACATCTCCGAAAATGCCGCGCGGAACCTTTCTTCGCTTCTGTTGCCGTAAGCGCGCTCCGCATAGTAGACGATGTTGGGAAGCACCGAAAAGACCGGCGTTTCGCTGCCGCAGTCTCCCCACGCGGATAGCATGACGTCGCGCACGCCCGCACGTTCGCAGTCGTTTAAGTTCGCGCGGTTGACGGGCAGGCTGAACGCGTTGTTGGGCGCAAAGCCGTACCACTTCGCCGCGCCGCCGCAGAAGCGGAAGGAGGAGCAGAAGTTTTTGCCTTCCGCAAACCGATGCGCGATCTCCCCCTCCCGCACCTGCGTTTCATAGTCCGCAAAGGGGTTGCCGTAGCTCCAGCCGATAAGGGTCACGCCCTCGGGCACGGCAGGCATCTTTTTGCCGCTCCTGCCCGCTTCCTCATATTCCCGCCAGAACATATCTCCCCACATCTGCACGGAAAAACCATACTTTTTTGCAACGGAGAGCACAAACGCAAGGTGCCTGCGGTAGAGTTCGGCGGGATCGTTCTGCCCGTAGAGATCCCTGTATTTGCCCCGCCCGAGCATGAACGCTTCATCCATGCCGATATTGACTTTGCGCGAGGTAAACGTTTCGGAAAGAGTTGCAAAGATATGTTCTATCAGTTCGCGCACGCGCTCGCTGCCGACGAGCAATACGTCGTTGCAATCGAACGCACCCTTATAATAGGTGCTCCAGCGGTACAGGCTGCGCAGATGCGCCAACGTCTGAATGCAGGGCACGAGCTCGATGCCGAACAGTTTTGCGTACGCATCGATCTCCCTGAGCTCCGCCCGCGAATACCGCCCGCGTAGGTAGCCGAAATACGGCTCGCCCTCCACTTCGTAAGTATCCTCCGTATACAGCTGCAATTCGCTGTAACCGAGCAATGCAAGTTTGCGGATAAGCTCCTTTACGGCAGGCACGTTCATCACCGCATTGCGTGAATTGTCGACGAGCAGAGAGAGCGTGTCGAAGACGCGTTCCTCAAAGGAGGCAGCGTTCCCGCCCGCCGAAAGGGCACGGCGCAGTTGGCGGAAGAACGCGGCGGGGCGGTCATAATAGACCGTGATCCCCGTTTCGTCCCGTTCAAACCCTATGCGGGCGCCCTCTTTTGCCGTAAGGCGGAGAGCAGGCCCGCCTTCTCCGATGTGCAGGTCTTTCCGAAGCTCATAAAGCCCCTGCCTGTACCGAGCGTCCTGAACGCCCGACCCGAATAAAACGTTCATTCTTTAAAAGAAAACTCGATGGAATCGACAGAAAATTCTTCTCCTGCGCCAAGCCGCAAAAACATGAACATGATGTTTTTTTGGTTGCCGCAGTTCATGTTGTTGCGGTAGTACCCTGCGCTCGTTTCGATAGCGGTCGTAAAGGAAAGCTCCGCAAAAGTCCCCGCTTTTGGCACTTTGGTCTGGTTGGAAATTTCCGCCCCGTCCTCATCGTTGTAGGCGAGGAACATGTTCGGCGAAGCCTGCGGGTCGACGTTGACAAGCATGCTGACCACGACTTCGGTGCCCTCGTCGTATTCTTCAAACGCGGAGGAGTAGACGCGGAAGCAGACATTGCCGTACGACTGCATGGTATCGCTCATGCGGACGGTCAGCGCGCCGTCCACAGAGTAAGTGAACTGCGCCTCGCTGTCCTCCGTCTGCCCGGCATACAGCTGCACATAATTTTTCGCCTCCGAAAAGGGATAGCTCATCTCATTGTAGCCGTATCCGAGCCCCACCGTCTGCCCGTCGTCAAAGGGAAACGCGGAACCGTCCTGTTCCTGCTGCCCGCTCTCCGCGCACCCGAAGGCGGCAAAGAGAGCGAACAGCAGCAAAAGCATGGCGGAAACGATCTTGCTTGCCCTCATATCCTTTTCTCCTTAGGCGGGAACGGGGTAGAACTCGATGCTCTCCACATAGATGCAGCTTGTTGTATTGCAAAACATCTGAAATGGATATCGGGCGTCCGCCGTACCGAGCGTCTTATTGAACAGCGTCAGCGAGCCGCTCGTCTGCTCCGTGGTAGCGCTTTCATGGAATATATCCTGCTCATCCAAAACCGCACTATAGCTCGTATCGGTGGCGATAAAGATGCGCGTCAAGCCTGCGGGGAACACAAAATTTATTTTGATATTATACGTACCCGCGGCGACATCCCTTGCCGGCCAATTACAGTTTAACGTCGTTCCGCTCGGCGTGATCCTGAACAGCTTTGTCCCGTCTTCGCCTTCCACGACCGCCCTGGCGGCTGTATCTGTAATAAAGTTCCCTTCCGGCCCCGCCGTTTCACTGAGGGCATCCCCTTCAAAGGTCGTGACCGCCGCGGGAACGGAACCCGCTTTTCGGAACACGATGCTCTCAACATAGACGGTACCCGAAGACTGGCACCAAAGCTGGAAGGCATAGCGCCCGCCCGGTTCGGAGAACGACTTCCCGAAGAGCACCAACGATCCCTCTTCCGCTTCCGCGTTTGCCGTATTGATATCCTGCCCGTTCAAAACGGAGGTGCAATTTATATCCGTCGCCACAAAGATACGGATCAGCCCTTCGTCAAAGCGGAAGTTGATGATAATATCGTAGCTGCCCGCGGGAACGTTCCTTGCGACCCAGTTCAGATTGAGCCTGCTGTCTTTCGGCGTGAAGGCAAATGCGTGGTTGCCGCCGCCTACATCTGCCACCGTGCGCGTGCCGTTCGTATCATTGTTGTCTCTGCCGTTGGTGATAAAATTATCCGACGGAGCGCTCCCGACAGGATCGGTATCGAACGTAGTGATGTAGCAGTCGTCCGCCCTGACGAGCAGATATTGCGTTGCCGTCAGATCGCCGCTCGCCCCCTTCGCCGTAACGGAAATGACAAATTCGTAGTACGAGCCGCTCGCAACGGCGACGGATGCAAACGTGTTCGGCTGTTCCTGCTCTTTCCCGTCGATCTTATACGACGTGACCGAGAACGCACCGCCCTCGGCAGGCTCCGCGTTGATCGCAAGCACATCGCCCCAATCGCCGACGGCAAACGTTTCGCCCGCCGTGACGACCGTGTTGACTTCATACCCTTCCTTGAACTGCACTTTCAGCGTTTCGGTGTTGTATACGACGTTCACGGTGACCGTTCTTTCAACGCTGTTGTAGTTTTTGGTATCGCTCGGGGTGAACACAGCCGTAAAGGTGTTTTCGCCGAAGCTGAGCGCGGTATCCGCGCCCGCGTCTTTCCACGCCCATGTGCCGGGATCTTCCGCAGGCAGCGCGACCTCGCCAAGGGTGTTTTCAAACGTATAGGCGATAGAATACTCCTCTTTTATGGAGACAACGGGCGTTGCCTTGGCGACCAGGACGCTGACCCGCCCTTCGGCGGCGTAGTATGCTTCCGTCTCTACAAAGACAACATCAAAAACGTTTTCTCCCGCTTCCCCTACGGCGGTATCGCCCGCAGACTTGAATGCCCAGCCGGACGGAAGGGTCACTTCGGCAAGCGTATCTCCGTACGTCGCCGTAAGCGACAGCCCGTCCAGAACGGAGAGATCGGGATACCCCTTGCTCACCGTGACGGTGATCTGCTTTTCAGCGGCGGTGTAGTTTGCGTTCTCGGCAAACACGACGGTAAAGGTGTTCTCCCCCGCCGCCCCTACAGGCGTATCGCCCGCATCCTTGAACGCCCAGCCGTTCGGAAGGGACACGTCTGCCAGGGTCTGCCCGACGGTCGCCGTGATGTCTGCCAGCCCCTCTTCGGAGGGCGCCGCTTTGCCGATGGTGACGGTCACGGCGTTGCTGACGGCTTCCGCATTCTGCTCACCATACGTTGCGGAGAGCTCCAGCGTATACGTACCGCTCTCGGCGACCTCCGTAAGGATGAGCGTTGCAGGAAGCGCCGTACCCGCTCCTTCCGCAACTTCCGCCCCGTCCTTGTACCACTGGTACGAATAGGCGGCGGGAACGGCGGAAAGCGCCTCCTTGCTCTCCTCGGAAAGGTCTGCCGTAAGCGTGATCTGCGCGTCGGGAGAATAGGTCATCTGCGTTTCGCTTGCCGTGACGGTCACGGCAAGCCCGTCCAATTCTCCGCCCTCTTTTTCCTCTTCGGTGCACGCGGCAAAGAATATGCAGCAAAACGCGCACAGCCCGATGAGGACAGTTATCAATTTTTTCATACTCTTTTCCTCCTTATTCTGTTATTTCCGCTCTACGCAGCCGCCCCTGCGGGGATGAACTGCACGCTCTCTACATACACGTTCCCGCTCACATCGCAGAACAGCCTGAACGGATAGCGCAGCGTCGAAGCAGCCAGTTCAAATGCGGACAGGGTGATCGAGCCTTCCGTCGCCCCCGCCGTATTGATGTCCTGCCCGTTGGTAACGGAAGCGTAGCCCGCATCGGTCAGGAACACCCGCGTGAGGGTGCCCGCATCGAAGCGGAAATTGATCTTGATGTCATAGGTCCCCGCGGGGATGCCGTCCGCCACCCAGTTCAGATTGAGCTGCGTAGAGCCGGGCGTGAAACGGAAGGCGTAATTGCCGCCGCCGAGATCGACGACCGTACGCGAATTGTTGGTCGCCGCGCCGTTATCCGTCTGGTTGCACACATAGTTGGAGGAAGGCGCCTGCCCGAGGGCAAAGGTGTCGAAGGTGACGAGGTAGCAGTCCGCCGCCCTGACGAGCACATACTGCATCGAAGCGTTGCCGAACGTATCCGTGACCGTGACGGTGAATTCGTAGTACGAACCGCTTTCGACCGTTACAGAGCCGCCTTCAACGGTATGGGCGGCGCCGTTCTTTTTGACGGCGATGCTCACCTCCGTTTCGCTTTCGTCGCTTATCCCGATCCCCAGCCCTGCTGCGGAGACGGTGATCTCTGTTCCCGCCTCGACCGTCTGGTTTACGGTTTTGCCGCCCGTAAAGGAGAGTTCGGGGGCGTATACATCTACGTCGCCGACGGCAAGTTTGACCGTTTTTGTGCCCGAAACGCCGTCTTTTTCGGCAGTGAACGTGACGTCGTAAAAACATTCCGCCGAGGTATCAACGGTATACGGCGGAGAAAGCTCCGTCGTCGTGCCGCCCGGCTCCGTCTTGCTGACGCTTTGGATCGACGCCTCGACTTCGGTCCCCATAAAATCGGTGAACTTGACGCCGAACAGGTCCGCGCCGAGCGTGACGTCTGCGCCTACTTCTGCGTTCACGACTTCGCTTTCCGCCGTCGCCGTAAGCGCATCCTCGCAGGTATAGGTGAAGTTATCGAGGTAGAAGGGGTTGCCGATGACGCGCACATAAGCGGTGGTATCGATCTTGCCGTTGGTCACGACGCCCGTGACCGAGCCGCGCACGCGGTAGGTCTCCCCTTCGCAGCGCCCCGTACCGACGATGGTCGTATACTTATTGGGGTCGGTGCCGAAATCATAATCTTCGTACCCTTCGACGCGCAGATCGAAGGAAACGGTTACTTTTTTCCCGTCGAGCGCGGCGGCGCTGCCCGATACGACGGGGATGCTGAGCGGAACTTCCCGCGCGGCGGGCACGACTTTCACTTCGGCGTTGTCGTTTGCGCGCACCAGAGAGACGGTGCCGCTTGTGGCGGTCATCCCGTAGTCATACACGTCCGTATAGCGGTTGAGCGTTTCCGCATAGAGATCGTCGGTCACATACACAGCGTAAGCGGAAACTTTTTCCTGCCCCGCCGCGGCGGTGCCCTCTATCTCGTACAGAGATTTTGCCTCCGCCGTAATGCTGCTGCCTGCCGCCTCGACCGCCGTACCGTTTTTGCGGACCGTAAAGGAGAAGGTATATGCCGTATCGGCGGAAAGTTTTTCGCCGAAGAAAGATTTGTCCAGCGCGATGGTCTCCCCTGCGGCGATGACGCTGTCCGCCAGCCTGCGCACAGAGAATTCCTGTTTATAATTTGCGGTATTGCCTGCGCCGTCGGCGGCGGTCACGGCGAGCGTATAGGTCCCCTCTTTTTCGGCGACGAACGCCTCGCCATCCGAGACCTTTTCCTCCCCGTAATACACGGCGGTGCTGAAATCGGTGACGGCGGCGCCGTGGTTGTCGCGCACCAGGATCTCAGGCAGCTCGACCGTTTCGCCGGCGAAGTACCCGTCCAGCGAGCCGCGCACGATGACGATGGGCTGCATGGTATCCTCCGCCCTGATCTTCCAGCCGGCAGAGGCGGCGTCGACCGTCCAGGTGCCCTCTTCGCTCAGATACAGGAGCTCGCTCGAAAGGGTGACGGCCTCCCCCGAAGGAGACGTGACCGAAAGGTCATAGAAGCGCAGCTCCCCCAGATCGGGCAGGGTATACAGGTCGAATGCGGTGCCGTACTCGCCCACGACTTCGGTATATCCGTAACTTTTTTCGCTGTCGCACGCGGCGCAGAACAGTCCCCCTGCCAGCACGAAACACAGCGCGACGGACAGCGCGCCTTTTTTCAAGAATTTTTTCATGCTCATACCTCTCCGAATTCCTGTGCGCTCTTGAAGGAAATGTTATCAAGATACAGGGCGCCGCCCTCGGCGGTATACCCGTCGACATAGATCACGATGGTCATGATATCGAGCTCCGTACCCGTGACCTGATCGAGCATATCCTGCAGCAAGAGGCGCGTTTCGTACGGATTCGACCATGAATTTGCAGGCACGACGGTATTGACGCGGTACACCTCGTCGATCTTCGTGAACAGCGCGATGCCTACCTGCAGCTCCTGTTCGGAGGCGTTGTATACATCATACGTGAGGTACGTCGTTTCATAATCGAACTCGTTCCAGCTCACGGACTCCGTGCCGCGCACGGTGCGGAAGCCGACCCCGACGACGTCTGTGCCCGCCTCGTTCGGGAAGAACTCCACCTTCATGGAACCCGTACCGTTCAGAATGTAGTGCGGGTCGCGGTTCAGGCTGTAACGGGGGTAGGCAAAGCGGCTGTCCGAAGCCGCCGCGCCCATGTTCGACATGAGCCCGTACACGTCATATTCGTTGGAAAAGGTAAAGGGCGTGGTGCCCGAATAATCAAGCTCCTTCTGATAGACCCGCTCTTCCACCGTGACGGCGACGAAACTGTCCAAATAAAACACGTACGGCTCTTCCACGTTCGCGGGCTTCCCCTCGAACCAAAGGTCGATGGTCGATACGCTGCTGAGATCATAACTCTCGCGCGAAAGCGGTATCGTGAAATGATTCCAACCGGGCTCTACGGACCCGTACCACATGTAATTGGAGGTATCGATGGTGAGCATGGTCTGCACGGGGGCTTCATAGTCGCTGTACAGGTCCAGCTCGAACGCGACGGTGTCGGTATAGTTGGTCTTCGGCAGGAACGACGTCCCCGTCACAAACGTGAGCGTAAGATCGTCCCCCTTTTCCTCGCGCACAGGGGTCTCCATCGTCATTTTCGCGCACGCATCGCCGCTTGTTACATACGCGGGATCGTCGCACAGGTCGATCTTGCCCCCGCCGACGTTGTAATAGGCGATAGAGAGCAGTTCCCTGTTGTTCTCGAATCCGCACAGCGTTACCTTTTCGACGGTGCTCTCCTCTTCGGAGGTCTCGTCGCATGCGGCAAAACCGACCGCGCAGGCAAGCAGCAGGACCGAGGTCAGAATACAGATGATTTTTCGCATTGCCGTCCCCTCCTTAAACCTTGTTCTTGATGTAAAACTCATCGATATACAGCGTGCGGGAATACACTGCGCCGTCCTCGTCGAGCAGGTTTTCCTTTGCGCTCAGCCCGATCTGCAGGATGTCCGCAAGCCCTGCGCCGTCCGCGTCGATCTGGGTGAAGTTCCCCACTTTGACCGTCGTCCAGCTCCTGGCAGGGAGCGTGATCTCGTCCAGGCTGTAGGTCGAAAAATCATCCAGCGCCACGACCTGCACCGTAAAGTCTTCGTCGGATGCGTTGTACACGCAGAAAGTGACGTACTCGATGCCCGTCAGCCCGTCCACATCAAAGTAAACATACGGGTGGAACGAGCTGTTGTACGATTCGTTGTCAAACAGGTGCCCCGAAAGCTCGGCCCTGAGGCTGGTTTCGCTCAACGCATAGGTACGATCGGTATTGACGGCCACCGTGCTTCCGTACGTTGCCGCGACGCTTACGGCGGAAAGGGACGCCTCGTCCGCAAAGCTGTTCCCCTCTTCGGGCTTTTCGCCGAGCGTAAAGGTGAACGAGCTGCTGTATCCGCTGCCGGCGACCTTTACGCGCAGGGTGCCGCTTTCCCCGTAGGGTACGCACGCCGTGATCTTGTTCCCTCCGCCGACCGATATACCCGTATACTCCACACCGTTGATCGTAACCGTATAGCCGGGCTTTACATAGAACGAGCATTCGATGGCGTCCGTGCCCGCCTCGATCTTTTCCACGGCGAAGCCCGCGTCGCTCTGCGCAAGTTCAATGAACCGTGCGAGCAGTGCGCGCATGTCCGCAAGCCCCTGATAGTTGAGTTTGGACGCGCTCAGGCTGAAGATCTGGTCGTACATGCTCTCCAGCGAAGTGCGCACGTCCAGTTCGGCGCCGTACGCCGCGGAGAGCGCCGCATACTCCTCCTCCAGAAGGCTCATGTAATCGTAATCGTCGATCCCGTCACGCCGCATCATCAGGCGCAGCGAAGGGAAGGGGCTGTCGGAGCCGTACTGCTTCCCGGGATAGAGCATGTAGCCGTCCCCGTTGGTCAGGCCGTCATGCGACGCCTGCGTATACAGGTCGTTCAGAAGCCCGTACCCGCGCCCGACGAACTGCCACCACGCGAGGTAGCCCGTCAGGTTCCAATACAGATCCCCTTTGATGCCGTAGGCATACTTGGACCAGAAGATGTCCCTGCCCGCAATGGTGTAGTCGTTGATCAGCTGCGACCCGACGACCCCTCTGTTTGCCGCGGAATAGGAATAGATGGTGTACCCCTGCTCCATCAGGTCCTGATAGAAGGCGATGGAATCGGTGGTGATAAAGTTGCTGTACGAGGGGCAGAACGTATCCACGCCGTAGTTGAGCGCGAGGTTCTCGTCGTACGTCGTCGTCATCACATGCGGGATGTCGCGGATAGACGCAAAGAACTCCTCGTCGGTGACCGTTTCGCTGAACATACGGCCCGAGCCCACCTTGCCCTCTGCTTTCAGCTGTGCGATGACCTTCTCTTCGAGTTCGCCCACTTCGCGCAGCACCTGCTCCGCCTTCGGATAGCGGGTCGCATACACGGAATCGTGGTTGCATTCGTCGTAGATGGTGTGGATATAATACTTCGCCTTATCGAAGTAATTCACGCCGTCTTCCAGGCTGATCTCCGCGATCGCATAGATGTAGCGATACATGAGGTCGGTATCGATCTCGAGGTTGCCCTCGATCTTAAAGGGGATAAAGTAAGCGGCAAGTTTGTCGTAATATTCGCGCACAGCCGCCTTGTAGCCTTCGATGTCCCCGATCTCGACGGGCAGATCGTACCCGCAGATGTTGAAGTCGATGAGGAAATCGAAGTACGTTTTCCACTTCTCCACCGTGCCGTCCAGTTCGCCGTAAATGAGCCAGTCTTTCCAGATAAGGTAGGACGTTTCGATGGTGGGCGTTTCGGGCATTGCGAAGTCGAATACTTCTACCGAAACGGGTACGGCGATCTGCTGCCCGTCAAAGGCAAAGGTGACATAGCCCGCGTATTCCCCTGCCGCCGTATCGTACGGGACGAACACGTCCAGCCAGAACCCCTGGTTCTGCCCTGCCCCGATGCTGTTCTCCCCCGCCGCCGTGATATATTCGACGGGGATAAGGCAGTCGGGGTAATACCCCGCAGGGAAATCGTTGGTGCCGTTGATGACGCGCGCATAGATCTGCACATACAGCGTGCAGTTTTCGGCGGAGATCGTGTTCCCGTCCGCGTCCGTAAGGTCGCTCACCGTTGCGGTGTATGCGCTCACGTCGTTTGACGGATTCACGATGACCTGCGCGCCGTCCGCCTCGCCCTGCGCGGCGCTGATCGAAAAGCGGCCGTTCCGGAAGGACGCGATGTCCTCGCTGCGCTCGACCGCGAGCGTATTGTATGTCGTTTTGACGGTGATCTCGTTCTCCGCCGTGTTGTCCGTGCCGCAAGCGGCAACGCTGAAACAGACGGAAACCGCAAGCAACAGCGCCAACAGCGTCCTGCAACAATTCTTCATGCTATCCTCTCCTCAGCGAAGTCCCGCTTTTTTCAACAGATCCGTCCAGCGCGTGCCGGTTTTGTAATAGTTGATGTCTTCCTTCACGACGTCGTCCCCGCTCCAACCCAAAGCATACAGACAGTGTTCGATGGGAGCGCTGTACACCGCACGCCACGCAAGCAGGTCGTTGCCCAGGGGCAGCTCTGCATGGCGGTAATAGTACGTCGCGTTCTTGGCAAGTTCGTAGCGCGTTTTGGCAAATTCCGAGGTGGAAGCAAACCAGTCACAGGTGCTGATGTCGTACCCATAGGGCAGCGAAGTATTGCCGTCCATCGCCTCCGCGTAGATCTCCTGCCCCTTGTCCGAAGCCATCAGCTTCAAAAATGCCTTGGCATATTCGAGGCGGGGGCTCCACGCCGCCGCGCACACGGTATGCAGGTTCGCATAGGTATCCACCACGCAGCGCGCGTCGTACACTTCCTGCAGAACTTCGTCCGCGGTCAGCGTAACGCCGTTTACCTCTTTCGGCGCAAGCACGGGTTTTGTTGCCGTTTCGCCGTCGAGCAGCGCGTCTGCATAGCTGACCGCCGCCTGCAGCTCATCTTCCGTAATGCCGAGTTTTTCGCCCAGCGCCGAAACGATCGGAACGCGCATGAACTGCACGTCGTTATCGGGGAAGCTCTTGCCCATTTCGATGTTCGTCCAGTCGCCGTTCGGCAGCATTGCCGCTTCGCCCGCCATGAAATAGGTCTGCATCGCGTCCCATTCGATGCCCGTGCTCTTCGGATAGACGTACGGATCCTTCATGATGGATTCCATTACTTCCATCGCCGCATATCTGCCAGGCTGTTTGAAGATCTCCTGGCTGAGCGTCATCTTGTCCTGCCCGACGTCATAGGCCATCCCGGAATAATAATTTTCGATCCCTTCGAGCCCTTCATACTGCGTCCACCATACGTTGTAGAGCGTCTGGTAATACTGCTGCCCCGCCGCATAGATGAAGGCGTATTCGTGCTCTTCCGCAAGCGCGTCCAGCAGATCCATCCATTCTTCCGTGGTGCGGCAGGGATACGTTTCGCGCCAATTTGCGCCCAGCGCACCCGCTACGACTTCGTTGTTGACCAGCAGCCCGTTGATGCCCTGCGTCCACGGCATGGTATAATATTTCGTTTCGCCCGCCGCATTTTCGTTCTGGAAGGAAGAGAGCAGGCTATCGTCCAGCTTATCCTCCACGATGATCGTCTCCTCTTCGGAAGCGGGGTTCGCATAGATGTCCGACAGATCCGCCAGAACGACGTTGGACCCGTCCATCGTCGTTTTGATATACGAGCGGAAATCCGTACCGCCGAAGAAAAGATCCCATTCGCAGTACCCTTCCCCCGCGTCCAGCTTGTTGGTGATGTTGGTATCCACGACCTCCGTTTTGATAACGATGGTGATGCCGGGATACATTTCCTCCATTTCGTCGGCAAGCGCTTCCAGCCATTCGGTGCCGTATCCTTTTTTCAGGGTGATGATGTTCAGACCATAGTCTCCTTCATACGCCGTGTTGGAATTGCAGCCGCTCAGCGGCAACACGAGCGCCGACACACCCAGGACCGCGGCAGCGAGAACTGCCAGCAACCTCTTTTTCATTTCTTTTCCTCCTTATGGTTTTCTTTTAAATTTGAAAAGCGCGCAGCGCTCATTCTTTCAGGCCGCCCATGGATACGCTGTTCATGATCTTATCCTGCGCAAAGATGTAAATAAGCAGCGTGGGGATGCACGTCATGATGATGCCTGCAAAATAGACGGGATAATTGATGTTGAATTTTGACGTTTCCTCGTAGAGGTACAGACCCGTCGTAATGGTGGGGAAGCTCGGCAGATAGTACAGCGGCATGGTGTAGTCGTTCCACCCCGTGATCAGCATGAGGATGAAAATGGAGCTGATACAGGGGATCGCGATCGGGAACATGACGCTGAACATGATCCTGTAATGCCCTGCGCCGTCGATCTTTGCCGCTTCCGCATATTCCCAGGAGATCCCGTCAAAAAAGGAACGCATGATCAGCAGCAGACTGCCCTGCATGGAGGCGGAGATGACCAGAGGGTACAGCGGGGAATCATACAGCCCCATCTGATGGACCAAACGCATCTGCGCCGCGCCCGTACCGTAGAGGGGCAGCATCATCGTGGCGATGAGCACGCCGTAGATGATCTTCCTTCCCACGAATTTGTACTTGGAAAACAGGTATGCCGCACAGGTAACGCAGGCAAGCGAGACCAGCGAACGCCCGAGCGTCATCCAGACGGAGTTGAACAGCATGATAAACAGGTTCGTGTCGTTCGCCTGCAGCAGTTCGAAGGCTTCGATATAATTTGAAAAGAGAAACTCCGACGGGAGCCCGTTCTTGTCAAACATGTATTCGACGGGTCCTTTCAGCGAATTCATGATCGCCCAAAGCAGGGCATAGATCATGGACGCCGCATACAGCCCGAAGAGAATGAACATCACGATACGCACGGCATTGGTCCGTTTAAAGCGGCTGCGGATGCGCTGACCGATCGTCCTTTTTCCGATTGCTTCCATAGTCTCCTCCTTTAAAACGTAACTTCGCCGGGCATTTTTCTGAACAGCCACCGCGTAAGCACGAAGATCGGCACGGTGGCGAGCGTTAAGATCAGACCGAAGGCCGCCGCATAGTTGTACCGCCCGCTGAGCACGACGGAATTATACATCCAGTACCCGATCGTCGAGGTCCCGTACATACCGCCCGAGAACAGGATGATGGGGCCGTCCGCATTGAAGATACCGATGACGGAGAGCAGCATCATGATGGAAACGGTCGGCCAGATAATGGGAAGCACGATCTGGAACATCTCGCGCGTGAACCCGCAGCCGTCGATCTTTGCGTATTCGATGACCGAATCGGGGATGCGCGCCATGGAACCCGAAAACAGGATCATGTTCATCCCGAATCCCGTCCAGATCTTGAAAATGACGATCGCAAGCGTGGCAAGCCCTTCGGTGTACAGCGGATAATTCTCCATCGGGTGCCCCGTAATTGCGGTGACGAGCATATCGATGGGACCGTCCGCCGAAAGCAGGTTTTTGTAGATCGCCACCAGCACGACGCTGGAAATGATCATCGGAAGCGTAAAGATCACCCGGAAGAATTTATACCCGAGCAGTTTTTTATACAGGAAAAACGCCAAAATAAACGCGAGCGGCGTCATACACAGATCCACGAAAAAGTAGATGAGCGTATTGACCAGGCTCTTCAGGATCTCGGATTCCGCGCCGAGCGCAAGTTCGTTGAAGAACAGTTCGAAGTTGCCCCATGTGAACGCCCCCGTATTTTCGTCGAGGAAGGGCAGCGCAAAAGAGCTCAGGTTGACGTAGATATAAAAAATGGCAAAGTGCGCCAAAGGGATCGCCAACAGAGAATAGGCGAACAGATTGGTCTTTATCTTTTCCTTCAGCTGTTGTTTGCTGAGCGTCTTTTTCATGGCGTTCCCCGTGGTTTCGTTGTTTTTCACGACGTCTCCCGCCTCTTCGTTTTCTTTGCTTCCGATGATAAGAGTTTTCTTCATGATTTCCCCGTATCTTCGTTGTTTCTGTTTTCAATTATATTGGGTCATGCCCTGCCTGTAAAGCAGGCACGGGCAAATTTGTTCACGATTTTCTCATTGATATATCAGATTTGTGAACTTATTTGCTCTTTGCTTGACTTTTCCGTGAAAAAACCGTAAACTGGATGTATGATACAAAATCTTCTGAACACGATAAAGGTGAGCGTATGCCGCAATCCCGTATGGGAAAAAGGATTTGCCATGACGCCGCACAGCCACAGCACGCTGGAGATCGTATACATACGGCGCGGCGTAATGACGATCTATTACGGGGAAAAGGAACTCACGGATGAAATAACGCTTTCAAGCGGACAGTTTGCGGTGCTCTTCCCGCACACGGCGCACCGCTATTGCAGCGAAACGCCGCAATGCGAATTCCTCATCCTCGAACTGCTCCTGCAAAACAGGAATTGTTCCTTTTCGCATTGGCTGCGCAGCGAAACCTTTCTTTCCAAAGTGCCGCAGCTTTTGGAACTGCTGCACGCGAACACCCTGATCCTCTCTTTTACGGACTCTCTGAACGTATTGGAGCAGCTTCAGGAGATCCATCGCATCGTCGGCGAAGAGAACTTTGCGGAAAATCCCCTTTCGCGCATCCATTATTCCATCGCGCTGGAACGGCTGTTGTACTCGGTCTGTTCCTGCCGCGTCTATTATTTCAATGCGGCGGGCAACATTCATGTGCGCAAGTGCATGCTGCTCATCCGCGACGGATACATGGGCGACCTCTCCGTGGGCAGCCTGGCAAGCGCGGTCGGGGTCTCCCCTTCCTACCTGCAGCGTCTGTTCAAAAACGAATTTCACCTCTCCGTGCTGGACGTTATCCAATTGCAGCGGCTGGGGAACGCCTGCCGTCTGCTGCGCATGACGGACGCAAAACTTACGGAGATCGCCGCGCGGAGCGGTTTCCGATCGGCGAGCGCCTTCAGCAAGGCGTTCGTGAAAGAATACGGTCAGACGCCCGGCGATTACCGTAAACTGTACATCGAGCGCACCAAGGATTATACGGACACGCCCAAAGATTATTTCGACACGCTGACAAACAACTCGTAAAAAACGGCTATCTTATTTTTTGCATGAAAAAAGAGGGGGAGGGATCCCCCTTTTTTCATGTCTTTTTATCTCTTGCGCCAAAGGCGGGGACGGCACAAAAGCCCGAGCGGCTCCGCTCTGTTCCACAGCGAAAGCGGATCGCGCCGCTCCATGACGAGCGAGCCGCATACCTCTATACGCAGAGCATGCTTTTCCGCGCCCGATAGGCTGAACGTATACGCATAGGGCGCCCCGATGCGCCAGCCGAGGCTCTGCCCGTCCAGTTCTGCCAGCACGCTCCCTCCTGCATCGCCGAGATCGAGACGGTACTCCCCTTCTTCCGCCGAAAATTCCCTCTCGTAAACGACGCTGCCCGAAAAGCGCTCCGACTCCCCGATGGCATATACGTTTGCAAATGTGTCGTCCGGCAATTCCCTTGCCTTGTTGTCCGTTCCTTCGCAGCGCACGCGCCAGGCGCCGCCGAGCGGCACTTCTTTATACTTTGCCTTCTCCTTCCGCGCCCCGCGCGCCAGAAGCGCGACGCACTCGCCCGCCGAAAGCGCAAGCGCAAACGCATCGCCCGAAACGCCGTATTCTTCCCCGCTCTGAAAATTCCTGACTGCGTTCACCCGTACGCCGCAGCCGGGCCGCACGACCCCGCGATAGGGCACGGCGCCCGCATTGAACACGAGGAAGTTCGTTTCCCCTTCCGCACAAAACGGATAGACGACGACCCCCTCCCGCGCAGGAGTGAGCACAAGTTCGCGCCGCACCGACTTTGCGACGCGCGCGGCGAACGCCTTCGTCGGGCGACGGGGCGCGTACATGATCCGCTCCAAACCAAATTTTTCTGCCGCCTCCTCCCATTCGGGAGGGATGCGCTCCGCCCACGGAACGATCAGCACGTCCAGCGCTTCGGCGTCGTTTAGGCGGTCATACGGCACGATCATGGCAGGGATCTGCGCATCGGCGAGCACCTTCATAACGCCGTCCACAGGGGCGTTTTCGCCCGCGCTCCACTCCGCTTCGGCATGGTAGAGTACGCCGCAGTGTATCACCGCCCTGCCCGCCGCCGTCATGCCGCTCACCTCGTCCATATAGCGCATGAGCGCACCGAACGGGCGGTATGCGGGATTTTTGCCGGCGCAGTAAAACTGCGGCGGACAATCCTCATCCGGTTCTTTTGCCGAAAAGGCATGCGGAATAAAGTGCGTGATGCCGTTTGCGAGCATCAGGTCCGCAATCCACTTCATATCCCTGATGCTTTCGCCGAAGCCGTAGGCGCCGAACAGCTCGCACAGCGCCCTGCCCTGCTTATTTTTATCGAGCAGCGCGCAGGAGCGCGCCAGGGCGGGCAGCGTATAGCAGAAAAACGCGGGAGAGGCAATGCCGCCGCTGACGGGAGCCAGATGGTCATAGGAGAGCGAAAAAGGCTTGATCTGATGCAATACGACATCTATGCCCGCAAGATCCTGCCCCTGCTGGCTTTTGAAATAGTGCCCTGCGCTGCAGGCGGTGTGCGTATGCGCATTCATGTCCTCGATGATATGCCCCGCATAGCACACGCCGCGTTCGCGGCACCACGTGCCGATCTGTTCGGTAAAATTTTCTGCATACTGCCGCGTGATGCTACGCATAAAGGCGCGGCGGAAGGCGCTCGTCTTTTCGTCCGCCCCGTACCAGAGGCGCAGAAGATCCTGCGCGCAGTACCCCGCCCCGTACAACTCCTGCAAAAGCTGTTCGCTGAGCGGCATCGCCAGCCCCGCCGTGCCGATATTCGCATCGTACGCCGTGCCGCGAATGCGCGAGCGCTCGTTATAAAAATTCCCGAAACGCGGCTCATCGGAAAAGAAGCCGCGCAGCGTCTTGCCGAAAAAATCTTTGTAATGGTGATAATGCGGTTCGTAGACCGCATCGATGAGCACCCGCACGGAAGCGGCATTGAGCATGTCGATGTAGTTTTCGCGCTCCGAACCCGCCCTCGTCTTCCAGATCGTTACAAAGCGGAACAGTTTGGGCGGCAAATCATACCGCAGTACATCGCCGCGCACATTTGCCGTCAGGTCGGTCGCCGTCTCCACAGCGAACCCTCCGGGGCGGTGTTCCAACGCGTATGCGCCGAGCAGTTCGTCCTCCTCGTCCCTTTCCAGCAGCAGCATGCCGTTTTCCGAGCCGACGGCATCCGCATTCCGCGCGGCAATGTGCCATTGACGGAGCTCTCTGCGCTGTTCCAGCTTTCCGTTTGCATAGCCGGTGGGGTACTGCCTGTCGTCCAGCACCCAGACTTCCATATCCAGCTCTTGCGCCCGCTTTAAAACGATGTCCATATCCCGCCACCAGAGCGGTCCGCAAAAATCCGGATGCGGGCGGGATTCCACGCAAAACGCGGAGAGATTTGCGCCGCGGATCGCCTCGATCTCGCGCACGATCTGTTCCTCGCTTTCGCCATGCAACCATAAAAAGGGAAAGATCCTCTGCATCATTCTTCTCCCGATATAAATTCATGCCTTCCCGCAGAAAGCTGCCTGCCGCGCCACACGGCGCTGACCCCCTGCGGGATATCGAACCGTATGCGTACCTTCCCTTCCGTCCGTTCCCAATGCACGCGCAGCTCACCGTGCGCAAGTTTACGCGCGGCGGTGCATTCGCTGAGCTGCTTCGGGAACTGCGGGTCCAGCACCGCTTCGGCAAATCCCTTTCCGCTCCCGCTGACGCGTATCCCGCCCAGCGTTTTGAACATCCAGCCGAGCACGCAGGAAAACATATGATGATTGCGCGAATCGGTAAACTGATCGCGCCATGTTTCCCAAAGCGTGGTCGCGCCGCGATCCAGCCAGGCACGGTATCCGGGTTCCCCCCGTACGGTGAGCGCCTTTACGGCAAGCTCCGTTTCCCCGCACGCCGTAAGCGCGTCAAAAACGTATTGCGTGCCGACCATCCCGCAGTCGATGTGCCCGTCCTTTTGCCGGAACAGCGAAACAAGCTGCTTTTTGAGCGGCGCGATCGAATCATACGCCCCCGCCGCGATCAGCAGCGCGACCGCCGTCTGTTCCTCTACCGTACACCTTCCGTCCGCGCCGAGCCACTTTTCTTTGAAGGCGACCCGCCGCCTTTCCGCCTCCCGCCGCAGAAAAGCGGCATCCTCTTCTTTCCGAAGCGCCGCAGCTTCCGCCGCGATCAGGAAGAACTTCCCGCCGTAAAATTCCTGTATCATCTCCACGGGCGTGGGAAGATTCCCCAACCCGTTCCAATCCGCCAGCGGAGCGCGCACCCCCTCTTTTTCGCACTTCGTATAGAAAGCGAGGTACCGTTTGAACCAGGGATACGCCTGCTTTAAAAGAGCATCCTCCCCCGTATACAGATACAGGCGGTACGGGATCTCAAACAGCGCGCCGTCGGCGACGGGCCCGTTGTCATACCCCCAGTCGGGCGAGGGCGCGATCCCGGGCATCGCGCCGTCCTCGCGCATGGCGTCAAAAATATCGACCATCCATTTGCGGAAAAATTTTCCGATCCTGAAATTGATGCACATCTGCTCGGCAGACGCCTGCGCGTCGTTCAGCCAGCCCAGCTTTTCGCGCGTGGGGCAGTCTGTAAGCGCGTAGTGCAGATTCGAATAGGTCGCAAGGATCCCGCACTCGTATATTTTATTGAGCACCGGGTCGGAACAGGAAAATTCCGTCAGCCTCTCTATCGTTTGATGAACAAAGACCCCCGCGGCCGCCGTGATCTGCGGCGGCTGCGTAAAGCCCTCGACTTCGATAAAACGAAAGCCGTGATAGGTGAACTTCGGCTGCCATACGATGGGGTTGCCGTCACAAATAAGCCGATCCGTCTGAAAGGGTACCTGCGGGTAGAGCACGTTCAGCCCGTTCAGTTTCAGCTTCCCCTCCTCGTCTGCCTCTTCGGCACAGCGGACGGTGAGCACGGTGCCGCACGGCTCGCATACGGTAAGGCGCGGCACGCCCGCGATGTTCTGCCCTATGTCGAACAGATAGGTGTTCTCTCCCGTTTTGCGGACCGTGCGTGCGGGATAGACCGCACAGGCGCGGATCGGTTCGCATTCGCACAAACGGAACACGCCCTCGGGCGGGCGCTCGTCTGTACGGGCATGCTCCCAGCCCGCATCGTCAAAGCCGCACTCCTTCCACCTTTCGTCATATAGCCGCGCGTCGAAATGCTCGCCGCTTCTCAGCTGATTGAAGGTAACAAACGACGCGGGACGGCACAAAAAACCGCCGTCGCTCACGAGCACCGTCTTCCCTCCGACGGTAAGGCGCAGGATCATCTTCGGGTTATCCCGCCAGGGAGCGAGGTGGTGCTTCCACGGCGTTTGAAAACTTTCGTTGAAAAATCCGTTGCCCAGCACCGCCGCAAAAACATTTTCCCCCTCGTGCAGAAGATCGCTCACGTCATAGCGGTGCACCCAAAGCGTTTTGCGATAGTCGCTGACGGCCGATACGAACAGATCGTCGCTGACAGGCCGCCCGTTGAGATAGAAGTACCCGTACCCGAGCGCACACACTTCCAGGACCGCCTCGCCTTTCTTTTTTACGGAAAAACGCCTGCGGAACAAGGGGGCCGGGTCGTGCTCGGAATAGTCGCGGTGAAATTCTCTGTCAGGCTTTATAAAGGAAGCCCCTTCCAGCAAACTCATTCGGGTTTATCCTCCAAAACGAGCGGAAAGTCGCCGAGCTTGTTCACTTTAAAGCCGTTCTTTTTATACGTTTCGTAATCGAACGCCTCCAGCTCGTCGATCGCGAGCTTATGGAACTCGTAAAAATTATGCCACCATTCGTACCCCGTTCCGAGTTCCGCGCCCAGATAGGCATCCGCGATGTCGCACCCCATCTTGGGCGCAACGTAGAACGCGCCCATCGCCAGCACGTTGACCCCGTTGCCCGTGATGGCACGGAGCGCCGCGGGAACGCTTTCGACCACGCCCGCATGCACGTGCGGGCACTTGCTCGCCGCGATGTGGATGCCCATCCCCGTGCCGCAAAACAGCAACGCGCGCTCGTACTCGCCCTCTGCGATCATCGCCCCGACGCGCAGCCCCACGCGGTGAAACATGAGGTCCGTATCGTCGGGGTCGCTGTCCTTTTTTACTCCCATGTCGCAAATTTTCCAGCCCTTTTTTTCAAGGTGCTCAACGACCGCCTCTTTGAGCGGGAAGCCCGCAAAATCTGCCCCTACCACCAAATATTTGTCTTTGATCCTTTTCATTTTTTATTCTCCTTCGAACATACTTTCGATCAGTTTTATTGCCGTATAATAATGCAGTTCGCGCACGGGGTGGTTGAGCTTGTTCGCCAGCAATTCGGTCACGTCTGCGCCGCCGCGCTCCAGCTTTTTCCACTGCCCGTAAATATCGCAGACGGCTGCCCCCGCCCGCTGCGCCGTTTCTTTCGCCGCCTGCACATATTTATCCAGCACGCCGCCGCTTTGCAGCGCCGAAAGACTTTCCGCCAGCCCGATAAATTCCTTATCGCAAAGATGACAGCTCACTTTTGTGTTCATCATGTTGGGCGTAAGGCATATGATCTCCGCACCGATCTTTTTGCACTGCGCAAAGATGCTTTCCAGCGCGCGTATATAGGAAGGCAGCCCCGCCTCGCCCCTCGTGCTGTCGTTGAGCGCAAAGCCCACCACTACGAGATCGGGAGAATAGGGCGCAACATCGCGCGCAAAGCGCTTTTCTCCGCCTTCCGCCGTGTCGCCCGAGATCCCCGCATTGATCACATTCAGCTGCACGTTCGGATAGATGAGCTGCAGCATTTCGCGCAAACGGGCGGAATAACCGCTCGCCCCGTCAAATACCGTATCGATCGTATTTCCTTTTTTATAGCACTCAAAACACCCCTGTGTGACGCTGTCGCCCAAAAAGGCGATCGTCACAGGCGGCGCGCCATACATGTTCTCTGCCTTTGCCTTCAGCTTTTGTATTATGCGCATCGGTTCCTCCTTTCCGCATAGAGATCTATGGGCTCTTTCTATATTATACAATCCTTTCGGCCGCAAGTAAATACCCGAAAAAAGCACGAAGTTATCCAAAATAATCACGATTTTAGGAAATTTTATAGAAAACCGTTGACGCCGCTTCCCGTTCTGCCGTATAATACGGCCATGATCACGACTCAGCTTTTATTGGCAAACGAAGGCTATACGCATGCGAACTGGCTGTTCAAAAACATCTGCACGAATTTTTCGCGTGTGTATTATATTTTGGGCGGGGAAGGATACTGCCGCTATGAAGGGCGCACTTTCCGTTTAAAGGAACATTGCCTGTACTTTTTCCCCGCGCGCAGAGCGTTCGACCTGTACGACAACGCCAACAACAAACTTTTGCATACCTATGTGCATATCTGCACCGACCCTGCGATCGGCGAACTCATCGAACTGAACGTGGAGCCGGATACCTTTTTGGCGGATGCCATAACCTTCCTGCGGAAGTATATCCCCCTGCAGGATGCGGCTATTACGATCGGCATTTTGGACATGCTGCTCTCGCATGTCTTTTCACGGGCGGCGGCGCCGCCGCTGCCTGCCCGGCAGGTAAAAAATTACATCGACTCGAATCTTTTGGGGAAACTCGATCTGAACGCGCTGTGCGCCGAGATCAACTATTCCAAATCGCAGCTGAACAGATTGTTTTTAAAACATTACAAAACGACGCCGATCCACTACTACAACGATAAACGATTGGAACTTGCGCTCAAATTTTTGATGGAAGGGCAAACGAGCAGAGCGGTATGCACCCGCCTCCACTACTCCACTCCCGCGGCTTTTTGCAAAGCGTTTAAAAACAAGTACGGTCTCTCCCCCGAAAAGCACCTTGCCGCCATGAAAAAGGAGGTCCTTCCGATTTTTCAGACATAATATATAAAAATAAAAAATATGCACGATTTTGTTCTGTTTATTCACAAAATCGTGCATAAATTGGCTGCCCATGGATTTGCAATCAAAGAATGAAAAACGCCTAATCCGAGTGTTCGGATTAGGCACAATTTGGCTGAACGAAAGCCTACACGTTGCAAGATTTTTTCACCGTTTGCCGATAGAACAATATCGTATAATTTCGGATTTTCCGTCGTCCACCGCTCTACTTTTTGCACCGTAAATTCAATCGTTTTATCCAGCGCAATTTTTTCTCTTTCACCGAGTATTTCTACCGTAAACTCTATATTGCTCAAGTTATGCACGGTAATTATCCCATCGTTTTCATTAAACCGTGTTTCCAGCTTAAAATCAGTTATATGCTCATTCGGACGCACCAAAAGATATACGCTACGAAATATTCCCGAAAAACGGAATTTGTCTTGACACTCCAAATAACTACCAGCGCACCACTTAATCACTATAATGTCGAGAGTGTTGCTTCCCGATTTTATAAATGGCGTTATATCCCATTCGCTCGTAGCATGTGAAATTTGGCTATACCCCAATTTTTTGCCGTTAATATATACGTAAAAAAAGCAATCCACCCCCTCGAAATTGAGATAATATTTTTGTGTTGCATCTTTTATATCAAAGGCACGACGATAATGAAAGGCAGGGTTTTTAACGCGGATATACGGCGGATCTACAGGAAAAGGATAGCGCGAATTTATATATTGAATTTTATCGTATCCATGCATTTGTACACAGGAAGGCACAGGAATTTTATCGGTCAATTTTTCACTGAGTTCTACTTCAGCAATGTCTTCATGCGCCTTAAATTCCCATTCACCGTCAAGAGAAATTAAGCGGTTACTTTTTGTTCTGTCTAAAATACCGTGCACAAACACAAATTCCTGATTTTCTCCAAACGGAATATAATAACTACGCGGCGGTTCTATGCCCGTGCGATCAAATGTTTCGTACTCATAGTTATGTTGCATAAAGTTCTCCGAGTTTGTTATTCCAATAAAAAGTATTGCATACGTTCTTCGTACGCACGGTTGGGTCGATGAAACGTAAGATTTCGCTTCCCTTGAAAATCGACGAAACTCATACTGTGCCCGCCGTCATGGTCGTACAACAGTTTTTCAAAATTGTAATCGCCCATTACGCCGTTACTGCTCACGCTTTTTACAACCGCATAACCGTTTTGCGTAAACGTGGACCACAGCAAAACGATTTTTCCGTCTTCTTCATAGAGAAACGGACCTTCCGCGACATATCCGCTTTTGCCGACGTGATGCACCTCTACGGAAAATCCGCAATATTTTCCGCTTATGATTTTTTTCGGTTTCCCTAAAAGTGCGGTCAAATCGTCGGTCAGTTCGCACACATAAAGACTGCCGTCGCCGTCGTTTGTAATGGGCGCAACCCACTCGTTGGAAAAGCAAAGATACGGCTTGTTTTCGTGTACGAACAGCGTTGCATCCAAACATTCCCAACCGCTCGGCGTAATGTATTCGCCCGTAAGCGCCGTAAACGACTTTTCCAAACTATCCGACCGATAGATGAAACTTCCCCGCCCTTTATCTTTCCGATAAGCGGAAAAAATCAAATAGTAGCTGCCGTTATATTTGTGCAGTTCGGGCGCCCAAATATCGACGTACGAAGAAAACGACCCGTCCGTGACCATATAACATTTTCGTTCGAAATTTTCCAAATCCTGCGAAACAAACAGTGTTAAGTCGCTTTCCTTTCCCCAAGGGACGCCGCCGGTAGTGCCAAGCAGATAATACTTTCCATTTTCCGTAAATACAAACGGATCCCTAATATGAATATCACCTCTTCTCATTCGGCAGCTCCTTTGTCTCTATATAATTTTTCTCGCAAAGTTCAATTGCCAACAAATTCCAACTTAGAAAACCAGGAAACAGATTCGGTGCGCCCGTATCGGGATGATAACTCTCAAACATTTCACTGTACTGTTCTAAATTCTTTTGCAACAGCAAAATTGTTTTAGCACGCAAATTTTCGGCCAGCTCTGTTTTTTTATATCTCAACAACCCTTTATACGTAAGATAATTCGCTACTATCCAAATAGGTCCCAGCCAATTAGACGGATTATTACTCTTTTCCAAATTGTACATTTTTTCATTGCGTGCAAGTGTACGAACGCCGTAAGTCGCCATCACATCAGGATCATGCAAATGCTCACACAGCCGATTTGCTTGCTCCTCGTTGCAGACACCGACATACAGAGGTAAGAAGCAAGCCCAAAAGCGAATTTTGAGCGGCACAGTATTCCATTTCGGCGCAAAACCTTCATGGAACGTAAAACCATTGTACGAGCGCTCCGTTTTTACAAATCCGACGTCTTGCGAATAATATATCCCGTCATGTTCGTCCCACATTTGGCCATTAATTGCAATACGCAACGTCGCAGCTTTATTTTCATACTCCGTGGCATCTTTATCATTTCGCCGTAAAATTTCCGCCATAGCATCATATTCTGCTACTATGAAACTATTCAAATAAATATCCGCAGAAGAACGTGGCGCACGATAATACACGGTGGGATTATTGTCTATCCCAATCATAATATCGTCTTGCCAAATAAATAAGCCGCTACGCACGTCAAACTGTCGCATTTCGTAATAATGCAAATACGCTGCAAGTTTATCACAATCAATCCATTTATAATCGCCTGTAAATTCACCCGCTTGTAATGCTGCCTGACACAAAAACGGTTTATGCTGATTTAAGGGTATGCCCTTTGCATGTTCACCGTGAAAATAGCCGGCAAACAAACCGTTACCCGAAAGCATAATGGGTATATATCCGTCATTCTCCTGTGCCGTCAAAAAGTTTAGCACACAACCTTTTATGTGTGCCGCTACAACCTCTCGAGCGCAACCCGCCTCCTTCATTTCCATATCGGAACAAGTTGAAAACGCTGCGCACAATGCTTTCGCCGTAAAATAAGAGTCCCAATCCCATAAATCGCCCTCGTATCCCGAACCTGGATCGAGAAACGGATTTTTCAGTTCACCCGCAGGCTTTTTCAAAACTCTGTGCGCATTGCGCAAAAAATATTCTTTGGTATTCATATTTTTATACACAGTTATTTTTTCAACGTTAATTCAGGCTTTTTCATGATGCCCATATCGTGTAAGCAATACTCGTACGACCACATGTTATTACCTGAATACCACATATCCGGACCTTTCCAGTTTTTCGGTGTTGTCAAATGTAACGCCCCAAACGTATTGCCTCGCGTGCCGTACAGCGTCAGTTCCAACAGATGCTCGCCTCTTTTCACGTTTTCAATTTGTAACTTATATGGCGGCGATACGATTTTGCCGATTTCAATACCGTCCAATCTCGCGCTTATGAGCGCGCCGATATAATAATCTGCGACAACCGTAAGGTCGCCCGCATCACAAACAAAAGGGATTTTGTATGTAATATTCGCCCCGTAAAACGGCATACCCTGCTTACACAACGCATCGAATGTCAAAACGGACGGTAATTCGGTAATCTTCGTATGTTCACCAAGCGTTTCTATACCGAAATCGCCGAGCAAAAACAAATTTTCCATACTGATTCGCGCGCTTATAGGAACGCGGACGATCAGCTCGTTTTTGCCTTTAACCAGCATCGGTAACCGCATTGTATAGATCTCTTTGTCTACGTACCATCCGTCTTTTGAAACGGGAATATCCTTACCGTTAAACAGTACCGAGTCAGCATACTCATATCCGAGCATACACGGCGCAGTAATTTCACTCTCTATTGTATAGCGTAACCACACAAATTCGCTGGGTACGATAGTCGATAAGCGCCAGGGCTGTACATCACATCCATCGGCAGCAGGATAACCGAGCTGGGAACGCACAATGCGATCAATGCGTAAAATTTCTTCCCTTGGCATAAAACATTCGCCGTCGCGCGACCACTCGGGCATATCCAAAACAAGCACGTTCGGTTCGCTTCGAACAAACGGAACAAAATTCGGAACAAATATACTTTGTTCGACCGCTTTCGTTTGCGTTGTCTGTGCTCTTTTCTTTGATCTTTCTTGGCTTGGCGTAAGCAAATACAAAAACGAATCAAGCGGATAACAGGGAGCAAAAATTACTGTATCACCATTTTCATGTATATATTCCGCGTTCTGTATCGTACCGTCGAGTGTGTTATAAAGCGTAGGCGTAAATATACCTTTTACAGTAATACGTAATTCATCGTAAGCGCAGTCGTTTCCGTCCATACGCGTCATATCATCACAATGCGCAATGAAAAGCCATCTGTTTTCTCCATCGCAGCGCAAACAGTAAATCAAATCGTTTCTTCGTTCGCCGCCTTTACCGAACACGGCAATCTCCCGCTCGGCGTTTAATGCATCCAAAATTTCTGATTGAGAAAAACCTATTTTTTTTGCCTTGAGCCAAAGCACTTGAGCCTCATTGCTGTTTAGTCCGTCCACGTAAATCGGGCAATCGCCGCACACCAATACTTTGCCCCCACAATCCGCAAATTCGTTAAGCGCTGCAAGCGTAGAAGAACGAATGGTTTTTATCGGTGGAATCAATACTGCTTTATATTGCATTTTTCCCACGCAAAAACCGTTTCTGCTACTGCGATATAATTCAGGCAACAAACTTTCGCAGAAAAAGTCGAAATCGATTTGCCCACGAAGCAACCACTCCGTTACGTTCGCAAATTGCGAATCAAGCGTTTCCATACCGGCAGCCGTGTATTCTCGCACGCCGCCGATTAACCACGCACTTTCGATCGGATGCATTACTGCAACGTTTACCAATGGTTTACCCCGCATGAGTGCCGTATTCAACCGCGCAAAATGATCTTCTATGTAACCGTATTCCTTAAACCAACTCGACTGGTAACTGATGCTTGCGGGATAATCTCGTTTTGCCGACCCGCGCATACTTACCCAAGACAAATGCGGAACACGGAGCGTTACGCCGAGCGCCGCCTGCCAATCGCCCTGAAATTTATGACCGCGAAAATCATAGTCCCAACCGGTAACGCCATATTCTTCGCTCATCATTTTATTTCTGCCGTACTGGTGCGCGATTGATTGCGCTTGCTTTGCTGTAGTAAACTCCTTGCGATTACAAAGCATATCGATTCCAGGAATATCGAATTCCCGATAATGCCTCATCGCTTCACCTATCGCTCGCATTTGCGTATACAGCCATGGCTCTTCCATATAATGCCCTGTAAAAGCAATGCTATTTTTATGGCACCATTTACCTATCCTGTCGCTAAAATTTTGTGCAAACAGCTCCGTTGCATGCATAAAGAATCGGTAACGATCCGTATTTGGTTTATCATCACTTTTATCCCAAACCACTTCTGGCATATGCGCAACTATATCATACCCAAAACGTTGTTCAAACGAAGAACGGAATGCTTGCGTCCAAGGATATATGGCGTCCTTTCCGTCGCGGGCGGATGCCTTAAACGACATAACATAATAACTCGGTTCGTCTGTAAAAATTGCAGGTACGGATTTACCAAACTCCTCTCCCAATTCGCGTTTATACGCCTCATGCGTTACCTCGATAAACTTTTCCACCGCATCACCGTTCATTGTATCGAGATATGTGAAACCGTTGAATATTCCAGATTTTTCTGCGAGAAGTGCATATGCATACCACTTTTCTCCGAGCGTTTCTTCCTGCTTGGAGATCACTTGATATGTTTTGATTTTTCCGTGTCCGTCAAACAAAATATCATAGGCCGCAAGAAATTCCGGATCCCGTTCGTCACTTTGATGTTCACGCATCATTTTGTCTGGATCGGAACGAGACAACACAATCATCTTTTGTCGAAATTCTTTATATTGTGTTACATAACCACCCGCAGCTCCGCTCGGCCAGCGGTCTTCGTCGTACAAATATGAGAACATGCCGTTTTCACGCGCACGGCGATTACAAACACGAACAAGACGCATAAACTCTTCGCCCAAATATTCGGTACTCATGCCGCTGCGCGTATGCATAAAAAATCCGCCAAAGCCCATTTCTTTTAATCGGTCGATTTGCCACAACAGTTCTTCTTCCCTTAAATCGGTGTTCCACGCCCAAAAAGGCGCACCGCGGTATTTTGCGGGCGGATTTGCAAAGAGTTCATCTACCGCTTTTTGGTTTTTATTTTCCATAGTTTTATAATTCCCTTTCACTTTATACATTAGTTGCGGGCACATCGCCGCATTGCGATGTACCCGCAAGTCCTTCTTGTTTCAATAAGTTTGATACAGAATGTTACTCTTCCTGCGGTGTTGAATACCAGTATAGCCCGGATGTATCCGCATTTTCGCCGTAGAACCATTTGTAAATCGTTTCGGTATACGGCTTCGGCTTACCCTTATTGATGGGATCGCCCGGTGCATAGAACAAACCAAAATGATCTTCATAATCGCTGATTGGCGTAGTATAGCAGTCGGTCATACGGAACAAGAACAGCGTTTCCACGAATTTTAACCTGCTTTTTGTTATGTCTAATAAATCCTTATATAGCGCGTCTATACGATCTTGGTCATAGCCAAAACGATCTTCACTGAATCCTGTTTCCGTTATCCATACCTTTTTATCTCCATCGCCATGGTCTTTCATTACATTATACAATGTTTCACAAGTATCTGCCGCGGCCTCGACCGTTGAACTCGGGTACGGATGCCATGCACAAATCTGAAAATAATTCCAAGTATTTGTATCCGAATATTCTTCTCCCGTAGGAATTTTTTTGGATTCAATCCATTGATATGTTTCTTCCAAATAAGTAGCCGTAGTTGGAGACATTGTCATGCCGGGAAATACTGTTACATTCTTTTTATCTACTTTTTGTAAACCTCTATTTGCATACCAGCATAAATCAGCAGTAATTCTTGCAGCTTCGCTTGAAGTAAAAACATTAGAACTTCCCGCTGTCCAACCGATCGGGTGTAAAAATGTTCCGTCAACCATATCGAATTCGTTACCAGGTTCCCAATAGGTAATTTCTGGAAATTCGGTAGCAAGTAACTCGTAACATTTTTCATAGAGTTTTAAAAATCGAATATACATGTCACGATCATCTATAGGATGCGGTACGCACTGTACATCGGAATTAGGGCATCCTACCGGATATATAAAGGAGTGATTCATGACAAGAATACGCTCAACACCGGCTGCTTTCAGTTTTGCAAAATAATCATGGTACAGATCAGCGGTACCCTGCAAAATGCTTATCTCGTCCGAGTCAGGGGCTCTGCGAATAATATTGTGCAAATGCATCCATACGCGCATGCTTTTTACCCCGAGTGCCTTAACGTTCCCTATAATAAAATCATTATCGACTTCTACATCTACACCGCCGTTTATATCCGATGACAATTCACACAACCCAAATAAATATTTATCTTGATCAATAGTTAATACATCCGTGGTTGTTGGAATTTTCTCCCTATTGTTTGTTTGACGTGTTGAATTGCAACCACTCAAGCACCCTACAAACAGACAACTTAATGCCAATAAGATTGTTATAAACTTTCTTTTCATTTTCCTGTCCTCTTTCTTCTACGACATACCACGACAATAACCAATGCGGCTATCACAAGTATAAGGCTTGCGACAGAGATGCTTACAGCTTTCACAACACTACCGCATCCCGTCTCTCCCGATTGATTTTCTTCTCCGAGCTCAGGTTTTACTATATCTATATCATCAATAAGGTCAGGATCATAGTCTTGTGTTGCAATCTCAATCTCGGCATCTAACGAGTATACGCTTACTGCTTCAAGTAAAATCGCCGAGCCGTCACCCGACGAAAAAATTAATTCGCCACGATCGATATTTTTAGGCAACTCAAATTCTGCAACAAATTCAGTTATAAGTTTTATTGGTTCGTTTGAGGCAGCCCATCCAACAAAAAGACGATTATTTTGTACCCGTATGCACAAGATGCCTGACTCTCCGCGCAACATATCCTCTGTTCGAGTGTCAGAGTAAATCTCCTTAATTCCCTTTCCGTGTACTCTTCCTTCCGACACTGTAATGCCACATCCGTTTGGCAACATGACATCAAGCCTGCCGTTTACCACCGGCTTTACTTTTACATACATAATAAATTCGTCAAAGCTATCTTTCGTCGTAGCCGCAGCTCCGCCGGAAAGCAACAAACTTTCTCCTATCTCTTGCACATCGGCATTTTTCGTTAAATCTTGCACGGAATTCGTGTTTTCCGCATTAATATTGGTTACGGCAAAACTACCTATACGGAAAGATGCGCCATTGTGCCCCGCAACAGCCATATAACCTTCCGTGTCATTATATGTGAATAACCCGCGTAAAACGCTCATCTCGGAAGCAGGGGCGTCGCTCGGCGCAAAATAAACTTCTATCTCGCCTTCGATTACCACGATCATGACATTGTAAGATATTAAATCATTTTCCGAGTCCCGGTTATTCCAAAACGAGATTTCGCCCGTAGACGCTTCTCCAGACACACCGCCGCCCCCCGCAATTTCCATACCTTGCGTTTTTTTGGTAAATACAAGATACGGGGTATCCCAAGCAGCGCCTGAAACAATTTTCCGTCCGAAAGAAAACAGAATTGCCGTATCGTTTTTAGCTGTATCATCAGTAACAGTTATAGAGAACCGACAAATAAATTCGCTATATTTTTGTTTTGGTCCGAACAACGTATTTACATCGCTTTCAGAAAATTGCACGAAGTTTCTTTCTTCGCCTACTTTATATAGCGGACTCGTACACCCCTTCATCAACCACTTGTTTTCGTTCACATAGTATTGATACAATGTTTCACCTGATTCTTCATACGTTCGCACTCCTTTAAAATTAATTGCTTGATCTTGTGCATCCGGTATTGAATCATACGAATAACTTTGCATATACGCGTTGTCGAATACTACATAGCCTGCTTGGGTTTCCGCCTCTCCGATATGTTTTGTGCCGACTTTAAATACACCGGCAAAATCGCCGCCTTTCAGCTCATACACGGTATCATCTACTGTAATTTTTATTTTACCATCGTGATACCCCTCAAACACAATTGTAACATTGCCGCTATCCGATATACTATTAGACGCAGTCGTTTCAGTAACTTTTCCACTCGCTACCGTAACAGCCCGATATTCCCCCTGACCTGTTTTTTCCAATCCTGCAAAAAATTCCCCGTTCCCAAACTCCATACCGAAAACAGTAGCATCGGAAATATCCGACAGCCCCGCTTCCACCGAAAACATAAACTGTTTGTCTACCCGTACATCACGCGTAATACTTCTCGAATTAGTTATACTGCCGTCTTCTTTTCCCGTAACAATTTTTACATTCGCCGTGGGACCCAAAGCAAGCATCGATGAATCGAAATATGTTACCGCCCACTTCGCGTTCGGGACGTTTACGTTATCAAACATAAACGCACTTTGCGTAAAATTGTCTTCGAACACTTTTTTACCGTTTTCCTGCACCGCAAAATTAGTAACAGTCATTTTAACGTTACCCATGGAAGAAAAACCATAGTAACCGTCGCACTCTAAATTATCATACGTTGCTTGCGGAGTTGACGGGCAATTTTCACCGGCCTCATACATATATAGGTCGAGTTTATACATTGTAGCACCATCGCTCTCGCGAGGTTCATCTTTCTTTGTCAACACATAACGTATTGAAGCTTTACTGAATTCCCAAGGCGAAACATCAAATTTAGCATAGTCGTCCATCGTTGTATCGGAAGGGCCGCCGCTGGTACCTTTTTTATCATCCATAAGACGTGTAACGTCCGAAAAGAACCAAGTTCCGACATCTCCATATTCCATAGAACTATTATATCGAGGCAATCCGAATACAAACGCAATCCAGCCTCCGCCGCTCACTTGAAGATCGAACGAAATCTCGGTATCTCCGGTAATTTTATGCGACATGGGACTGATACAAGCCCCCCATCTACCATTGTTTCCATCGTAGCGCAACGAATATTCGCCGGTCTGTAATTCGGCGTTCACAGGATCCTTCCACAGTTCCGAAAACGTACTTCCGTCAAAATCCTCGGAAAAAATATCCGTTTGCACCTCGGCCGCGTTTGCTTTTTGACTTGCTGAAAAAAGGCATACGCTTAACGCCAACATCATTGCAAGACATAACGCAATCAAACCGAATACTGAAAATCTCTTTATAGTATTAATTCGAGAAATATTTTTCATGCTTTACCCCTCTTAAAACTGTACGTCAGGCGTAAATTTTTTTACAAGCAAACGTACTGCAATGATAATCGGTAACATGAGTACCGAAAGAGTCATTCCGATTGTCGCAGCCTGTATCATATTACCGGAACCGCCCGTATCAACACTTGCAAAGATATACCACCCTACCGTCATAAACTTATTATCTATGCCCGGATTTATAGCAATAAGCATTGGCTGCATGGTAAAACTTAATACGCTCGTAAATACATTGATAAAAAATACCCCCATTGTGGGCATTACGAGCGGTAACACGATTGACCATGCCTCTCTAAAAAATCCGATTCCGTCTAATCGAGCAGCTTCGATAATATCCTCGGGAGTGCGTTGCATAGCACCGCATAAAACCACGGTATTACCGCCTAATCCTGCCCAAATACAAAACATGGTGATTATGGTCCACATTTTATCGGAGTCGAATCCAAGCCAATTGGTGGGATGCCCTGTAATTTTTTCAATAAACAAAGCTATCGGCCCGAAATCCGAACTGAACATATGCCGGACCATCATGCAAAGAACCACCAAAGAAATGATATTCGGCAAGAAAAATACTACCTGAAAAAATTTACGAAAACGTATTTTTTTATAGAAACTGTATGCAATGACAAAAGACACGGGGAGTATTATAATGTTAATCAATATCGCACGAAAACTATTGATAAAAGCATTAAATTCACCAGGATCGCCGCCTAAAATCATGGATTTAAAAACCGAAATATAGCCGTCGAAACCGCGCCATACATACGATGCCGTTGGCACGTCAAATCGCTTAAACGTAAGTAATATCGTATCAAAATTTACATACACCCAAAAAATAGCAAAATTAATTACAGGAATGATGATAAGTGACGCGATAAAAATATACTTACGTGCCGTACGATTAATCTTAAATCTTTTCTTCTTCGAGGAAATTTCCGTATCCATGCGGCTCACCTATTCTATACCGAGTTCTGTTTTCCAAGTATTAAAATATTTTTTTGTAACCGAATATACGTTATTAGGGTTGTCCTCGCCGACCATGATCTCCTCTCCCGTCATCGTGCGCATATCGTTAATTACAGAAGCAGTGGTCGTTCTGCCGAACATGGTAGGGCGTTTATAGAGATATATGGGAGAAATCTCGTCCAGTTTTTTATTTGCCGGATAATTGGAAAGAAGAATATCCGATTCAAAATATAAATCGAGATAACTTTTTGTATACGTGTCCCACTCGTAATCAGGCAACAATTCAAGCGGATTGTAATCAAACGGGCGCATTGTTCCCGTTCTTTTTGTAAAATCCAACAGCATTTCTTCGCTGCACAAATAAATGAGGAATTCTTTGGCCAAATCCTTATTTACGGCACCGGAAGGAATAAAAATTGTTTCATCGTTCATAGAGTAATTGATATTCGCAGTTGTACCGTCTTCATTTTTCATCGCCTTGGTTCCGTCATCAAAAAGCGGCATACTCATCATTTTGAAAACATATTCGTCATTAGTAACGTACTGTTGCATCTCTCTGTAACTGAACGAGCCTGCAAGCACAAGCGCACTTTCGCCGCGAGCGAAAATCTTTTCGGCTTCTTGTACACTATGCTCAGTAATATTGTCAACGGTATTCTTCCAGTCGCCCTTTTCATCTATAATAAGAGTACGCCATTGGTCGATGGCTTTTTGGATTCCGACTTGTTTCCATACTTCTGCGCTTTCAAAGTTATAAAAGTCGTAGTAGGAGCCATCACCCTCCTTTACTGTCTGCAAATTCTCTTCGTAAACACCTTGGTATTGCGCCCACCAAACCGACATAAAGTATTCAAGCCAGTGCATACCGTCTGCAAAAGGAAGTGAAAACGGTTTAATTCCGTCATTTCGTGCAAGTATGTCGCTACAATATGCAACAAGTTCGTTTACCGTTTGGGGTGGCTGCGTCCAGTATTCTCCAATCTTAAAATCCCCCCCTACCGGTTGTACAGTATGCTTTGTAGATAGCAATATGGTTTCATTATAAGCAAAAGATATTACGGGACTCGCCCAAGGCAACATCCACGGATAATGCGAACCTTGCCCGTAAATGCGCTGCGAATAATTCTTTTTCATAACGTCCGGATCAAGATAATCTTTGATTTTCCGCTTGCCGGAAGAAGTGTCTACCTCGGCTTCATACACAGATTCTAGATTTTCGATATACCCGAGAGATACCCATTCCACCCAAGCGGTAGAACCTTGCGTCATATAAATATCGGCAAGATTTTGTCCGGATTTCAGATACGTATATACCTGATTGGTAATTGTAGAGTCAGGAATCAGTTTATACTGAAATCCCGGGTTTTCTTCCTGATATTTTTTTGCTGCGTATTCAAGCCATTCCGTACCGTATCCGCCTTCAAAATATTGAATCGTGAGAACACCCTTTTGCGTTCTGCCTGTCGTTGCGCACCCTGTCACACTCATTACTACCGAAAAAGACAGTATTACAGCAAGAACAGCGGACAATAATTTTTTGATTTTTGACATATTTATTACCACCTTATATATTTTTTGAAAAGTATATTTTTTATTCTTTGATGCCGCCACCCATACTGAAACTCATAATTTTCTTTTGGAACGCCGCAAATAGCGCTATAACCGGAATAATAGTTATAATCATGGCTGCAAAAAGTTTGGGATAGTCACCAGAAAACTCAGAAAATCCTAGGGAAACTTTCAAAGAAATGTCATAAATTCCCACAGATAGAGTTTGATGCGACGGTAAATAAAGATATGGCGTCATATAGTCGTTCCAAATACCGATAAATCCGAGTAACCATTGTGCGCCAAATACCGCAGAAAGTTGCGGAAAATATATTTGTAAAAATATGCGCCAATTTCCTGCACCGTCAATTTCGGCTGCCTCGTGATATGTTCGCGAAACAGTTTGGAATACACTACTGAACAACAAAAAAGGAAAACCGAAACCGTTTGTAGCAGTCAAAAGTATTCCCGGTATACTATCGTATATGCCGAGTTTTACGTACAAGTTGTATTGTGAAGGTAAGGTCCCCGTAATATTTACCAACATGGGAATCATAGCCACCCAGTACAATATCTGTTTGCCTTTAAAATCATGCATGGCATACGCATAGGCAGTACATGCGCAAAAAAACAAATTAATTAACGGCATGGCAACCGATAAAAGCACGGAATTTAAGAACATGGAGCCCAAATTGAATTCCGAAAAAATCTTACCGTAATTAGCCAAAGAATTAATAAGCTCGGTTGGAATTGCCCAAGGATTTACCGAAAACTCAATCTTGTTTTTTAAGGAATTATATATAAGCCACAAAAATGGAAAAATTAGCGTTGCAGCATATAAACAAAATATTACGCACAGTACGGCAAGAATTACGCGGTGTTCCCGAGGTTTCTTTTTGCCTCCCTCGCAAGGTTTACTATCGGTTAATGAATTATTCATTGTTTTTTCTCCGCGCGTTAAACTTCACTTACCTGAGTCTGAAGCGATATGTCCGACAATTGAATATTCACGGCTTGCCCGCAATCACCTTTTGAGGCAAGAATCAACGCAAAATTTTCAATATCTTCCGTAACCTCTATCTGCAATTGAACGGTTTTCGAATTTGACACATGCGTAACTTCCGCCGCATTTTCGCTTATCAATCCGATAGTTCCGTCATACGTAATTTTTCCGTTCACGCAAGTTCCGCTGTAAACAATTCCCGAAAACCAATAGTTACCCGTCATATCTACCGCCTCGATCTTCAGTTCCAACAAGTATGTGCCGGCTTTAACTGTTCCGAAACAAAGCGCAATCTCCGACCAATTCGTAGGTGTTACCACCTGCAATGCGTTATCTTCTTGCGATACCGCCGCACTTGTCGCAGCTTTCGTAACTACCATACTACCGTCTTTTCCTACAACGGTAATACCCGAACCATAGTTATCTATACTGTAATTGTAAATAGCGGCGCCGTCGAAATTCATCTGCTTTGTAAGATCTTCTCTTTCAAAAGCAAACGACTCCAAAATAATGGTAAACGACTTATTCTCCGTTTCCCATGTTTCCAGCATCAACCCGAAATCCGTTTGAGCGGAGGCAATATCAATATACATGGTATATGTTCCGTCAGTCGTGGAATTTCCGCTTCCGCTGTATAAACAGAAACCGGGCTCGTGGATATTTCCGTAAGGACTTTCGCCCTTTTTATATGCCTGATCGCTAAAGGTTGTTTGCCATCCCGCTTCCCAATTGAGAGCATATAGATACCCCTTAAAGCAATCCCACGTTAAGTCGCCGCCGAGTTCAACAGTTAACCGGTATCGCCCCGCCTCTACGTTGCCAAGATAGAAGAATACGGACGCACCACCCGCAGGCACGTAATTTTTTGTGAGCGTCAATTTATTTTCATTTACCGATATATTCATATTAAAAGTACGAAGATATACGTTTGTACGCTCTATATCAAAGAAATCGCCGTGCTGTGTCGGATTTACCGCATATCGATAATCCTCGTCTTTATTACCTGAAAAATCAACGACTTGCAATTTAAACTCTTTCGTTGCGCCTGTAACGGTTTCAGTTACTGTAAGAGTTACATCGCCCACCCCAATAGCAATAAGCTTTCCGTTTTCCACTTTTACGATGTTCTCAGCGCTGTATGTATATTCAAACACGCTATCATCGCTAAAATTTTGCGGTTCAAACTTATATTCTTTGTCTTTGACGAGAATTCTGTCCTCATACATATCGTGTTCTACGATTACTTCACCGAGTTCTATCGTAATATTCAAGCTCTTATCAAACTCGGCGCCACTTGCTGACACAACGTGCAATTTAAGCGTTACGTTACCTGCCGATACCGCAACCAATTTACCGCTTTCAATACGGGCTGTCCCCGTTCCGTTTTCAACGCTCCACTCGGCGATATAATTTTCGCCTTTCGTCGCTCCTTCGGCATACGTTACGGTTTCGGCAAGATCGACTTTATCTCCCGTTTGCATCTTGTTGTCCGTCAGAGTCACGTTCATTTCCACGCCTGTAACGACAGGCAATTTTTCAAATTTAAATGCGTCCAAATAGAAGGTATATCCCATCGGTACGCCGCCGCAAAGCTCTATACCGAAATTGTTTATATCTTCTGTAATCGTTATCGTGTACGTGTAAGTATTTCCTTGTTTTACACAATTCGCATCAAATATATTGCCATACGGCGTTGTTCCGCGACGGCTATATGCTTCTGCACTAAACGTGGTTTCATAATTTGCATTCCACGTTATCGGATATATATAGCCTTGGAACTTATTCCAATTGCCTATATCGCTACCATGCAATGTAAACGATACCGCATAAGTACCTTTCTTTACGTCACCAAGCATAAACAACACTGAACCTGCCCACGTCGTTTGATAATCTTGCGCAAGTTTCAACGTCTTTCCGCTGTTGTAATCCTCTACCGCAGCGGTCATATTAAACGTTCTGAGATATACGTTAGTACGCTCTACGTCGTAAATGCAAGTGCCGCTTTCCACGCGGTTCTTCGCGTTTGTTGCATCTGCATAGTTCGCGTCTTCCCAACCGCCGTACTCTTTGACCTTTATCGATATTTCTTTCTTTGCGCCCGTAACGGTTTCGGTTACTGTTACCGTTACGTCGCCGGCTTTAAGTGCCGTGAGTTTGCCGTTTTCTACTTTTACTATTCCGTCTGCACTGTACGAATATTCGAATACGCTTTCATCCGTAAACTTTTCGGGAATAAAGCTATATTCTTCGCCTTTCACAAGTAAGCCGTCATCATACATATCCGTTTCAATAGATATTTCGCCTACTTCTACCGTAACGGTAAGAGTTTTTTGGAATGTCTTTCCGTCCGCGCAAACTACGTTAAGTTCAATAGTTACGCTTCCGGGCGCTACGGCAGTCAGCGTTCCGTCTTCCGCTATACGAACCGTTCCCTCGCCGCTCGTTTTCCACTCTGCCGTATATTCTTGTCCTTTGCTTGCTCCGCCTTCGTATGTTACGCTTACATTCAGATTTGCTTGTTCGCCCGTCTTTATCGTAGTTTTCAAATCCGTCTGTATTTCTACGCCAGTTACGGCGGGTAACTTCTCAAACTTGAATGCATCAAGATATATTGTATAATCAACTGTTGTTGCGCCACAAAGCTCTATGCCGAAATTCTTTATATCCTCCTGAATCGTTATAGTGTAAGTGTACGTATTCCCATTCTTTACGCCTTGATAAATATCACCATACGGAGCCTTTCCCCGTACATATGCCTTGTCGCTAAATGTAGTTTCATAATTTTCATTCCATATAATAGGATATATCTGTCCTTGGAACTTTCCCCATTCCCCTATATCATCGCCATGCAATGTAAATGAAACCGAATATGTCCCTTTCTTTATATCTCCGAGCATAAACTGCACAGAGCCCTCCCACGACGCGATATAATCATGCGTAAACTTCAAAGTCTTTCCGCCGTTATATTCTTCTATGGAAGCCTTCCAGTTAAATGTTCTGAGATAAACGCTGGTGCGTCTTACGTCATAAACAAGTTCGCCTCGTTGTGCCACATCGATTGCATAAGAATAATCGTCTTCATTTTCAGTAAACGGATCTGCAATGACAGAAAGATTGTATTCTTTACTAAGGGTTTTTCCGTTATACACGGTGGATACCGTAAGTTTTACGCCATCACCTACTCTCTTAGGCGTCAATATACCGTTTTTCAGCTCTATGATTTCATTGTTACTTGTACCGTTCCCGGTAAATTGATATTGATATTCGCATCCTTCTATTTCGCCGGGGAAAAATTTGTATGTCTCCCCCATAATAAGCACTCCGTCGGAATAAATATCAGTCTCTACCGCAAAATCCACCAAATCAAGCGAAAACGACTTAATATACAGCGTATACGGCTCCGCAGTTCCGTTATCATCATATAACTCTATCCCAAAATTCTTATAACTTTGGTTGATTTCGAACGCAATTTTATACTTTGTACCCGTCGGCTCGATATCCGAAAGTTTGCCAAAATCTAATCCGCCGATTATATCAGAGCGTATTCCGTACTCGTACTCAGCCGGCGTGTTTTTATATTGCGCGCCGTTAATCCTGCCCTGGAATTCACCCTCGATTACTTCCAAGTCGACCGTTAAAACATATTTGCCTGGCGTTAAATTCCAAGAGCCCAAACATACGTGCGACCAATGCTTAAAATCAGTATTTTTTTCTACAACGAGCATTTTTTTGTCTGTGTCGTACGTATCAATAAAAATATCAGTATTGTGTGTAGTAACTTTAGGTCCCGTATAATCCAGCCATGCATCGGTGCAAACACCGTTTACAAAATATCTGTTAGCTACCGCATATGAAAAATCTTCGGCTTTGTCATTGACTTTTACAACATTAAATTCTTTTTCCGCCTGAACATCGCTGCCTTTTACTTTCGCCGTAACAGTTACTTTTCCGCTTCCCTTACCTGTCAATACACCGTTTTTGTCTATTTCGGCTACACTCGTATTATCTATGCTCCACTCTAATTCAAAATCATCGGCATTCCAAGGATAATACTCCACCCCTAAGGAATAGCTATACGGTTCATTTAGCCGATAATCATATCCTGCAACAATTTCTTCTCCGCCCACATCGTTTATAGTTATGCTTTCCACATTAAGCACAACCCTAAGTGTTGCCGTAGCTTTTACAGCCCTTTGTCCTTTTTTATATACAGTAATATCCGTACTTCCGCCTCCGGTAAACGAAACCAAGCCGTTACTGTCTACGGTAGCAACGGTTTCATCGGATGAAACCCATACCAGTATAGCCGAAGCATTTGAACATTCAGCCGAAAGTTGCAACGAACCGTCCGTATATTCTGCCATATTCGTTTCCGGCATACCCGATAAAATAATTGTATCGGTGATCGTCCGCTCGTCTTTTACCGTAATCAACGCTTCGGCCTTGATTTGCGAATTGCTTTTAAGCGTCGCCGTAATTACCACAGCGCCGCTGTCTATTAATGTAATTTTACCGCTTTCGTCGATTGTGGCAACGTCTTCATCTCCAGACTTCCATTGCACACCTTCATTACCGCTCGTGATTCCGAGTTGCAAAGTATTATTTGTATCGGTGATTGTAGCAATATTGTTCTCTGGTAAACCAGTAATCGTTATGCTCTCAACACTTTTGTTGTTGCATGCAACAGCAAATACCGAAATCAATGCCAAAATCACTATTAACATTAAACCTTTGATTTTGTTCCTTCGACTCATTTTCCTAGACCTCTCATTAGATTTGTTCTCAACTACTGAGAATATATCGCTATATTTGTATTATAGCATATAGCATCAAGCGATTTCATCCTGTTTTGTGACAAAAAATCACAAAATTGTGATATATGCTTGTCTTCAACAGTACTTATATGCTATAATAGGTTCATGAATAATTCATCCACTGCCCTACAAGATACTTTGTACTCCTTCAACTATACAAAACTTTGGAATCAAATTTCCTCAAAACATTTGCACACTTCTTTCGAAATTTTGATTCAACTTAACGGAAAAATTAAAAATACCGTAAATCATTGTTCACAAATGCTTATTCCCGGAAATGTTGTAATCATGCGACCGGGAGATTGGCATACTATTGATGTCTTGCCAAATCAGTTACATTTACATAGAGATATTTACATTCAAATCGAAAAAATGCATAAAATTTGTGATTTTTTATCTCCGACTCTATTCGATGAATTGCTTACACCTGATACTCCCGCTTATTTCAATATATCCGCACAACGTATACAAACATTGGAAAAGAACCTACTTTTATTCACTAAGAAAAATCTGAACATCTCTGACTGTGAAAGCCTCCATACTTGTATCCTTTTTGAACTCTTATCCGATTATCTTGCCCGTCAAATCAATCATGAAGCCACAAATTACCCTAGTTGGTTACAAAATTTTTTGATTTATTTGAATAATCCCAACAATATATCGTTAAGAATCAGCGAATTGGCAAAATATTCAGGGTTCAGCCGCGAACATTTATGTAGAGAATTTCACAAATATATCGGTCAAACATTGGAATCGTACCTTACAGAAATACGTATTAACTATTCATTATCATTATTGGCTTGTTCCGACTTTTCCATTGTATACATTAGCAACGAACTTGGCTACGATTCACAAAATAGTTTTACTAACAACTTCCGTAAACAATTCGGCATAACTCCGACTACTTGGAGAAAAATTCAAAAGAAAACTTAAGGCTGTAAATATTTCTGTTACCTATTTACAATCATTGTTCAAAAAAACTTTCAATAAAAGTATCAAGCAATATGTAAATGAGGTACGCATTAAAAATTGTATATCCATTATGGAATCAATCAACATGCCAATAGAACAAATTGCGTTCAAAGTCGGATATAAAACATACTCGTCTCTCTACAAAGAATTTGTAAAAATAATGAACACCACGCCCAAAAATTACCGCAATGAAATCAACAACAAATTTTTTGAAATTCAGCATAGCGAAGCATTTTCGGAATAAATATCATTTACACCGCCATTTACAATCATCTCCGTCTTCATTTGCTTCTTCAACACTCCCCCGAAATCCTATTCGAAATCTCCAACTCCAAAGCGGCGAGGATACTCTCCGCTTTTTCTTTCAGGATATTTTTTAATTCGGGTGTTCCGCTGATGAATACCTTTACTTTCAATGAATTTTCTTTTACTTCGATCTCCTGCATCTTTTCTACTCCTCCGTTTTTTCTTTTATTTTAGCGCAGTAAAATTGTCAAAACACCTCCCTGACCGCTTTCCCGTCGATTTCCGGCCTTTCCCCTACCCGAACCCAACCTCTTTCTGCGTTTCTTCCTTTTCCCCTTCCTTTTTTGGCTTACAGCCTACCAGAAAAAGCCTGCGCCGTAAAGGGAAAAAATTCTCGCTTAAAACACACAGAGCCGAGCAAATTTTTGCTCGGCTCTCTTGCTTTATTCTCACGCAAGAATTTTTTCTGCGGCGGTCTTTCATTGCCGTTTCTCCCAAATTCGCCTTTCCTTGACGGCTCCGTCTTTTTCCGGTGTTTTTTCGGTGTTCGGAAAAAGAATTTTTTCCTTTTCGCAGATTGATGTTGGGTTTTAGCCGGGTTTCGGTTTGGTTTTGGGCAGGAATTGGTCAAGACAATGTTCTAACATTCCTTTTCTTTTTCTGCTATGATAAATACATGAAAAATCTCGGAGGTCACAATTCCTATGAAAAACGCAGTCATCTACGCAAGGAGCGCTTCTTTCAACGAAGATTCGCTCCGCACTCAAATCGTTCTCTGCAAAAAATTCGCCGACGACAACGGCTATACCGTCGTCCGTATCTTTGCAGACAACAATGCATCAGGCATGTCGGCAAAACGCCCCGCCCTGCAAAGGCTTCTCAAAGATATAAATTCAAGCTGGGAAACGGTCATTATTCTCGACCATTCACGCTTTTTCAAAGAACCCCGCAAATATATAGAATATATGCTAAAACTGAACTTTGCAGGCAAACGGATCATAATCGCCATCGAACAAAAGGAGGCTTTGCTGTGAAAGTTGCATTTTATTTCCGTGTTTCAAAAGAACTGCCGAAACAACCTGTCAAGTATTCTTTTGAAGAAATCAGAAAGTTTGATAAAAGTTTACCGATTAAAGAATGGCTGAAAATCCGTCCGGCTACTGACAAGAAAAGCCTGCTCCGTAAATAAACCACATATCGGGAGGGAGAACATTGAAAGAACAGACCATTATGACAACGACAGAAAACAAGCTATATGTTCCCCCTCTTTCGGACAACGGGGCACATGCCTTTTATTCTGCACTGTTAGAAAAAATAAAAGAATTGAACGACGCCGAAAAATCGAACGCCGCATAAAGCCGAAACCCACTTTATTGTTCGGTCGAATGCGCGTTCCGAAACGGCAGCAACAGGAGTTTTGATCAGTGAAAACAGCAGTAAATTATCTTCGCTATTCCAGTGAAAACCAAACGGAGCAATCCATCGAAGGGCAAATGCGCGTTTGCCAGGAATATGCCGAACGAAACGGCATACTCATCGTCGCCAATTATATCGACCGAGCCATGACGGGCACGAACGACAACCGCCCCGATTTTCAGCGCATGATCAAAGACAGTGCGAAGCGGGAGTGGGACTATGTGCTGGTTTACAAGTTTGACCGCTTTTCACGGAACAAGTACGAAACGGCAATATACAAAAAGACCCTGCGCGACAACGGCGTAAAAGTCATCTCCGCGACCGAACTTATCCCCGACTCGCCCGAAGGCATCATCTTTGAAAGCATGCTGGAAGGCTACGCTGAATACTATTCCGCAGAACTATCCCAAAAGGTTCGTCGCGGCATGAACGAAACGCGCCTGAAAGGAAACTACACGGGCGGGCATATCCTCTACGGGTACAAGAAACAAGATAAAAAACTCGTCATCGACGAAGAACGCGCCGAAGTGGTGCGCTTTATCTTCGAGCAGTATTCCATAGGCGTGTATGTAAAAAATATCCTCCTCGAACTCGACCGCAGAGGCGTTACCTATAAGGGAAAGCCGTTCGTCCGCAGCACCGTTTATAATATATTGAAAAACGAAAAGTACGCGGGCATCTATCATTTTAACGGACAAATCATAGAGAACATGTTCCCACAGATCGTTCCTACCGACATTTTTGAAAAAGTGCGCGCCAAAGTACAGAAAAACCATTACGGCAAACGCAGTGTGCAGGTCGTATATCTTCTCCACAACAAACTCAGATGCGGATATTGCGGTCAGTCCGTCAACGCAGAGTGCGGTACTTCCCAAAACGGCGAAAAGAAATACTATTATAAGTGTTTGGGCAGAAAGCATAACCGTTGCAAAAAGTCTATTATTCGCAAAGACATTTTGGAAAAACTCGTACTCGATAAAATCGTTTCCGAATTGAACCGTCCGCAAATTATGAACGCTATCGTTGCCAATCTTATGCAGATACAGGAATTACAAGCAAAGGAAGCTTCCGCATTGAACATGATACTCAAAGAGAAACGCCAGACGGATACCGCTTTGAATAACTTAATGGCAGCTATTGAACAGGGTATCATCTCCAATACGACCAATAAACGGCTGCACGAACTTGAAAGCAAACAGGAAGAATTAGAGCGGCAGATACTCATAGAGAAAAGCAAGCTCGCCGTACAGTTGCCCGAAAGCACGGTGCGCAAATTCTACACCGACGCGCTCAAAGCAGAACCGAAACTTTTAATCGACTGCCTGATAAAAGAGATCATCTTGTACGACGATAAAATTGAAATCTACTTTAACAGTCCCATAAAAATAAGCCCTGACGAAAGTCGGGGCTTTACCTTTTATACGGAGAATATTAAAATCACTTATAAAGATCCGCACAGGTCGGAGCCTGTCGTTATTCAGGCCGTCTTTGAAATGAAGATTTAACAGCCAAATATATGAATTAAGGGGGAACCCCGTTCGACGTGTTTCTTGCTGTCCTACGCCCGATTTTGTGCCTTAAACGAAGTTTTAGGACATCAAAAAAACCTAATCCAAAGTGGTTCGGATTAGGTTACGTTTGGCTGACCACTTTGTGGCCCTTTCGAACTTTCCAACTCGTCAAGGGAAATTTCTCCATCCTTGCCGTTTATATTATAGATGATTTTTATATGGTCATCGTACAAATAAATTCTGTCGATGAATGTATCGATCAGTTTTGCTTTGCCTTCCTTGGTAGTCGTATCAATTTTACGGAAGTTATAAAGCGCCATCCTGAACTGATCTTTGGAGAACAGCGGCCGTTCCGCCTGTTCTTTTTTTATTTCATCTTCTAACGCTCTTTTATTTTCCTCAAGCTCGTTGAGCCTTTGAAGAAGAGCATCCGAAGCTACACCTTTTTGAATTGCCGTTACGATGTTGTCTATCTCTTTTGTCTTTTCGGCGAGTTGACTTTCCAGCTTTGGCAGAAGAGTATTTTCCTCGTACTGCAGGTTATAGAGCAGATCAACTAAGCGTTCGATGATTTCGTCCTTCT
>CASDPE010000002.1 GCA_949282395.1 uncultured Bacillota bacterium
AATCCCTCTCTCTGCGCCACATTGTAATAAGTCCCTGTTTTATCAAGATTATTGATAAAACAGGGGCTTGTTTTATGAAAAGTATATTGTATTTTGCTGGGGTTTGGTGCATTTTGTTACTAAAATTGTTACTAATTATATCCGATCAATTACCGCACGCTTATCACTCTCATATAAATGCCCATATGTTTTAATGACTTGATCGACGGTATCGCCGATAAGTTCGGCTACGACCATGAAGTTTGCGCCGAGGTGGATCAGCATGGACACAAAAGAGTGGCGGAGATCATGTATGCGTATCGGCTGTATCCCTGCTTTAAAGCAATAATTACGGAATACGCGCCGCAGTGTATTATCGGCAATGGGGTGCTCGCCGCCAAAGAAGAACGGGGCATCACCTTTATAGCGTTTCAGTTCTTCCTGTACGGCGCGGCAAATCGGTGTTTCCTGTTCCTTTTCTGCTTTTGTCGATGTAACTTCGTAGGGTGTGCCGCTGAATGTTTTCCGCGTTACCGACTTATCGAATACAATGCTTCCTTGTCTGATATCTTCGGGCGCAAGCGCAAAGATCTCACCTTTTCGGCGACCTGTAAAAAACAGCAAAGTAAAGAACGCATGGTACACAGGATCATCTACAACGGCGATAAATTGTTCAAAGTCTTCGCGCGTCCAGATCTGCATCTTTGTTTTCTGCACACGTTTTTTAGGCTTGATGACTTCGGTAAAATTGTTTTTGATCCCGTAGCGGCTTTCGCACCAACCGAGAAAGGTCAGGAAGAACGCCCGCACGGTGGACAGGTATTTATAAGAATAAAAGTTCCCGCTCCGATCATTTTTTGTGTTCCATAGCCCATCCTGCCAGCGGTATAGTACTTCTTTTGTAAGATCTTTGGCTTTGGTCTTTTCAAAGTAGGGCAGAACAAACTTTTTAAATATTTTTTGCTTGCCGTAGACCGAGCTTGCCTTGTTCAAATTTGAAAGGCTGGCAAGGTATTCACGGACAAGATCCCCGACGAGCAGAGCCTGCTTGGTCGGGTCTTTTTTCTTTATCGGGTTGTTTTTGACCAGTTCGCACTTGGATGTGACAAAGTCGGTGTATCCCTGTTTTGCCAGGGTCTTGCTGGAGAAACCGGAGAGTTTCTTCTGTTTTTCTATTCCGTCCAAAGTGACGATGCGGAAAACGACGTCATAGACTTTGCCGCGCCGCGTCATCCGCTCTTGCAGGCTGTATTTTGTTGACGATATGTAAAATTCGGCAGCTGGCATAAGTTCCTCTATAAGTTATTACTAATTGTTATTGCTTTTCTTTTTGTCTTTTTTGTAATTTGCAAAATTTGCAAATTGCTTTTCTTGTCTAACTTTCTTACAGTATTCCTTTCGTTTGGTAGTAATCTACTACGCGCCGCAAGGTGCTCAAATCTAAATCAAGACTTTCGGCGGCAGCGTATTCGGTATCGTTTTCCCGAAGCGCTGTTTTTAGTTCATCGGGACTGACCAAAAGGCGGCAGGCTTCATAGTCGGCTTTGCGTTCCGCCTTTGCTATGTTTGCCTGATATAGGGGATTACAGTAATCCTGCAAATAATAGAGGCGGTCGCTGCGGCAATGCCCGATCTCATGTGCAAGGACGATACGCTCGTCCCGTTCGCTTTCGAGTAGGCGGTCGTTCATGAGCACATGATAGTCACGGTTCATTTTTATTACGCATGCTTTGCGGTTATCGATCTTCCAGGAGGTGACCGTTATGCCTCGTTTTTCCGCATAGCCGTACAATTCCGCTAAATTCATTGATCGTCCCGGTTTGTTGTATCCAGTAATTCTTTCTTTGTTGCGTTTAAAGGAGTTACGGCGGTTTCCCCTGTTTCTTTTTCATAGTTGTCGCGGGCGTTTTTGGCGACGTTGCCGCCGCGTCTGGCGACTTCGCGGCTGCCTTCAAAGGATTCGGGCTTTTCTTTTTGTGAAAGGCGCGTCGTGGTGACTTCCGCCAGCATGTTCAGCACCAGCTCGATGTCTGTCATGTTGTCGCGCAGGTTCTCTTTGGTGAGCCCCTTCATGTCTTTGTACTCGCGCACGGTCATGCCGCTCCACGCCCTTGTCATGTCGTTTGTTAAAATGGCAAATTCCTTTCCGTCCGATATGCCGCGTTCCTTCCATTCGTCCGTCAGCTTTTTGCGCATCTCGATCGTCTGCAAGCGTTGGTTGATCCAGCCTTCCGAATATCCCTTGGCGCGGTAGTAATCGGCGCCGCGCAGGATCGCCTTTTCGGGGTCGGCAATCTCGTCCAGCCGTTCGCTGCCGACCTGCGCCAGCCACAGCTTGAACGGTTCCGCTTTGGGGGAGGGGATAGACTGAATAAGGCGCAAAAGCCCTTGCGTATTCAGTACATCCGTCATACGCATTTTCCCATCGGCTGCCAATAATTTCAACTGGTGACAATTTGTCACCGTTTCATTACCCTCTTCGGATAGGCGTTGCTTTAATTTATTCCAATATTTCCGTGATGTTTGATAGTCAGGGCTGTCTGTCAGCGCTTGTACTACATCGACGACCGAAAAGTACCACTCTTCTTCGTCGGCGTTCCATGCCGTACGTATTTTACTGTTTTTGAAAAGCTGTAATTTTGTTTCCATCTGTTTTTCCTCCCCGTTGATGCAAGCAGTATATCATAAAATAGTTGACAAATATTGTCACGTTTATTTTTTTTCTTTATCTTCTTTCGATTTTACAAAGTCAACGTATTTCAAAATATCCTTAATGCTTTCGTCGGAAAGACCGTCCATACCTTCGAAAAAGGCGTACTGGTACGGCTTTAAAGAATCAGGTATTTTTACGCTCTCCTGTTCGGCAGGGGAGCTTTTTTCATTTATCCCCAAAGCCCGCTCGATGGCTTCGACACTGTCAAGGCGGGGAGATTTAACAGTGCCGCACATGATTTGCTCTACTGTTCGTAAAGGTAGGTTTGCTTTTTCAGCAATTTGCTTGTTCGTTAAGCCAAGCTCCTTTTTTCGACTCCGCCAAATTTCTAATCTTTCCATAAGTCTACCCCTAAATATAGTAAATTCATTATATATAAAACCATTAAAAAAAACAATAAATTTCAAAAAAATACTTGACAACCATTTAACTTAATGGTATAATCATCGCAAATAAACCATTAAAACAAATGGTTTCGTCCCCGCTATAATAGAGATATAGAAAAATATTGAAATTATAGCGGGGAGCGCTTGACAAATCAAGCGCTAACAAATCTTAAAAGAAAACCCCGCCATAAGGCGGGGAAGGGGAGCAAAGAGGAATGGACTTAAACAAAGATGAATTGACGGATGAGCAGTATATGCTGGCGGTAAAAACATACTTTTCGCAGCGGAACAATATTCCGGTTGAAGATGTTTCCTGTGAGATCGTTAACAGAGCGCCTGTAAAAAAAGTTTACCGTGTAAAGTACTTGGAGAAGGATAAGGACGTCGAGTGGTTCGACGATACGGTAAGAGGACTTTATGTATCTGCGCGGGTATTCGGTTTGATACCATAAAGCACGGTCATGATTTCATGAAATTCATTGCCGTCCAAGTCCCATTGCAACATGATTTCCTTCACTTCGTCAAGCGATTTATTTTCTTGCGTGTAAAGTCGAACGGCATCTTGTTTCAGTAGTTTAAATGTTAATTTTTTATAATTATCATTTTGCATATTCATTTTGCTCCTCGATAGTATTTTTAGTATTTTATCATTGTAATCAATAGAAGTCAAGGAGGTATCCATGAAGAAGTATAAGCCGATGATCAATTTGAAAATCATGCGTATCCGTAAGGGTATGACACAAATCGAGCTTGCGAAGAAGATCGGGAAGTCGAGCAACACCGTGTACTTTTATGAAAGCGGGTTCAGCGCTCCGCGGACGGAAACGCTTGAAAAGCTCGCGGACGCTTTGGACTGCGAAGTCAAGGATATTGTGTAAAGACACACAAGCAAATAAAAAAGCCCCCGCTGCGGGGCGAGGGGTTAGGAATGATAACCGTAAGCGTTGTTAAGTTGGTGTTGTGTCTTATATCAGTTCTTTTAAGCGGGATATCTTTCGGGCTTGCACTTTCTAATCTGATTGATAGGTATGTAGACAAATCAGAGAAAAAGAGCAAGAAAAGAGATAACCAAAGAGGCGGCGGCGATTCCGACCGATAACCACGAGCGTAAGTTGGCATATTTTGCTGATTTTTTGGCGTCCTTTAACTGTTCTTGCAGACTCTCATTTATGGCTTTGAGCTCGTTGCGGAGCGCTATATTTTCGGATAGTTGAAGGCGTTGTCGTGTCCGCTCGTCAATGAGAGCGTTATGTTCTGGTGCCCCCGCAATCTTGATGTTATACATGCTTTCTTTTAAAGGGTTTTGTGAATTGCTCTGTTTGGGAGTATTCATCGGTTGAGCTCCTTTTGTGTGAGTGAGACCATTATACATTATCAGTTTTCAATGTGCAAGCTGTGTTTTAAAAATCTTGCGTGAGGCGTACCATGACATACGAAAAACGAGAAGCGATTTTCAGTAAAGAGTATTTATCGATCGCAGACCTGCAGGAGCTTTTGGGGCTCGGGTATCAGGAAGCTGCGCGGACGATGCGGAACATAAAGCGGAAGTACGACAGGCTCGGAACCCGTGGAAAGATCCATGTGCAGGATTATTTCGACTATTACGGGATCAAGACAGAGCGATATGCCTTGCTGGATGAAGAGCTGCTTTCGGGCGGCTTGGTGTAGGCAAGGACGAAAAATAAACGGAGGTAGAAGGATGAAAAACGTACCGTTGGAAAGGCTGATGATCCGAGCGATCCATTCTTTTCAGGAAAAGATGATGACGAGCGGCAGACACGGCGAGATCCGAAACATCTATGCGCAGGAAGGAACGGGCAGCAAGGATACGGGATGGAAGGACGCGACGTTCAAGGTGGAATATGTTGAACGCGAAGTATACCATGAGTGCTATATCAGCGTAACGCAAAGCGTACCGGAAGGGTATGTGTACGAAGAGGGCAAGGATAAAGCATAAATATGCCGAAGCAGAAATTGACGCATGAGATCGAATGGGAACCCGTGACGGGTGCATACAGAATTTTGAAGATCACGGGTTCCCTGCGCCAGCCGACGTTGGCAGAAGCGCAAGAATATCTGTACCAAAACCATTTGCCCGAAGAAATTTGGGTGGCAGGATTTTATCACGGCGGAGAATGGGACGATTGGACAGAAACCAAGACATTGGAATTACGGGAGTATACGGCTCTGAAAGAAGGGATGTGCCCGATTTGTCACCAAGCATTGGACTTATATCACAACAAAAATAAATGCCCTTGCTGCGGGAAAACGTGGTGAGGGAGCGGAGGTGGAAGGATGCCTGACAAGATCGAAGAAGCGGCGCGGTATTTGAGCGCGGTGGTGGACAGTGAAGGCATGGAGAAGTTCGAGGACGAAGCGCGGCAGGTGGTAAGCTCGCCCGCCGTGCGCGCTGCCGTCACAGAATTTTGGTGCGCGTTTTGGAAGGAGGTGTGCAAGAAGTATGGTAGGCACGAATGACCGTCTGCAAGCGCCGTGGGTGGGTATAAGCCCCGACGAATACGACGAAACGGAAGAGGAACGGTATCTCGCGTATTGCGAGCATGAGCGCGACCTGCGCGCGGAAACAGACGAATGGGACAGGTATCCCGCAGAGGGATGGGAGGAACGGTTTTGAACGACATTCAGAGAGTGGAGCGGAGCATGTACCGCCTCGGTGCGGCGTATGAGCCGCTGGAGCGCCTCATGTTCGAGACGACGGACATGGAGACGGGCGAGGTCGATGCAGAGATCGTGAACGCGCTCTGCGCCATGCAGGGTGAGGCGACGGACGTTGCGCTCAACGCCGCCACGCTTTACCGCGAAGCGCAGATGCAGGTCGCCATGTATAAGGAAGAAGAAAAGCGGCTTGCCGATATCCGCAAAGGGTTGGAAGGGAAGGCGGAAACGCTGAAGCGTGCGATCGACACCTTCTGTAAAAAGACAGGGATCGAGCGGGCAGAGAGCGTAAGCGCGCGGATCAGCTATAAGAAGAACCCGCCTTCGGTCAAGATCGATAACGAAGCGGATATCCCTAAGGAATATTGGCGTGTAAAACTTGAAGTCGACAAGACTGCAATAAAAGAAGCGATCTTGTCCGGCAAAACCGTGGAAGGAGCGCACTTGGAAAGCGCAGTCAGTATCCAGATCAAGTGAGGCAAGAGATGAAAAAGAAGTTTATCAAGGCATTGAAGGAGCTTTTGAACGACTGCCATTTTTGCGAGGTCAATCATGATTTTGCGAGCGCGAAGTCGTTGCAGCAGAAGATCGGAGAAATGATCTACGAGGAAGCCGTTTGGAACGGAATCAAGATCAGCGACCCTGACAGCGGCGGAGACATCAAATATTTGGAGGTGAAGTGATGATCAAACTTTTGAACATTCAGCGCGATCTGAAAGCGCCGAAATCGCAGTACAATTCCTTTGGCAAATACAACTATCGGAACTGTGAGGATATACTTGAAGCGGTAAAGCCGTTGTGCGCAAGAGAAAAGGCGTGCCTCACGTTGTCGGACGAGGTCGTGCAGGTCGGAGACAGATATTATGTCCGTGCAAACGCGAGCCTGTATGACTGCGAAACGGGAGAGCTGATCCAGTCTGTGAAAGCATACGCCCGCGAAGAGGCGGAAAAGAAGGGGATGGACGGGAGTCAGGTCACGGGCGCTGCCAGCTCGTATGCCCGCAAATACGCCCTGAACGGGCTGTTCGATATCGACGATACAAAGGACGCGGACAGCGACGAAAAAGGCGTACAGCCCGCGAAACCGGGCGTAGGAGCCGCGAAAACGGTTCCCGCGAAACAGAAGGCGACCGAGGCACAAGCGCCCGCAGGATCGCCGAAACCGACGTATGAGCAGGCGTGTGACAAGATGTTCGAAAAAGGCGGCAGAAAGTACAGGCTCGGCGAGCTTTCCAACGAGTGGCTCGTCAAAGCATTGAAGAGCGATACGTATTCTGCACTGCACCCGTACATCGAGGCGATTTTGGACGGACGGGAGAAAGAAGAGAGCGACGAGGATATGCCGTTCGATGTATAAAGGCGTATTGACGGACATCCGGGAGGACGGGAAGGCGGTCATCGAGGCAAGGCTGGACGCGGGAATGCTTGTTCACCGTAAGGTGAAAGAGGTGTACATAGACCCGATCGACAGCCGTCCGCTTTCGGACAAGCAAAGGCGCATGTGTTACGCGCTCATAAAGGCGATCGCGGACTGGTCGGGAAGCTCTTCCGAGGATGTAAAACAGGCGTTTAAAATGGAGTTTTGGGCTGAACAGATCGATACTCTTGCGGATAAGATTTTCAGCCTTTCCAACGCGCCGATGAGCCTTGTGGCGGAGTTTCAGCGCTTCCTCGTGAAGTTCATTATCGAGAATGACGTACCGCTCAATTTTCCGCTCATCGGCTATGTGGATGACATAGCGCATTACACGTACATGTGCGTGATCCACCGCAAATGCGCGGTTTGCGGGCGGCGTGCGGAACTGCACCACGTGGATGCTGTCGGTATGGGCAATGACCGCGATAAGGTGCAACATCTCGGGCGCGAAGTGATAAGCCTGTGCCGTGCGCATCATACCGAAATGCACACGCTCGGCAAACAGGGTTTTTGCGGAAAATATCACCTGGACGGCGGCGTGACCGCAGACAGAACGATACTCAAAATATACGGTTTAAAGAGGTAGAAAAAGGTGCGTGAAAGTTTCATTTTCTATACCAGTTTTGGTGCTCTTATAGAGCTTTTACCGAGCAAAAAAAGGCTTGCGATCTATGAAGCGATCTATCACTATGCAGCGTTCCAAAAAGAGACCGATTTCAGCGCCGATCCGCAGCAGGATGCGGTATGGCGTTCGGTCTTTCCACAGCTGAAAGCGAACCAAAAACGTTATGAAAACGGCAAAAAAGGGGCAGAAAGCGGTGTTTTGGGCGGTGCGCCTGTCGGAAACACGAACGCGAAAAAAACAACCCCTGACCCACCCCCTGAAACAACCCCTTACCCCTATGAAAAAGATACCGAAAAAACAACCCCTGAAACAACCCCTAATGTAAAAGAATATGTAAATCCTTATCAGGATTTACAGAAAAGTAAAAGGAGAAAGGGGGAAAGCGCGCGTGCGCGCGAGGACACCACCGCCCTTGAAAGTTTCATCCGCCGCTGGGGGATCAACGCGGGCGGGATGGACAACTATTCGGCGGGGAAGGCGGCGGGTATCGACTGGGCGGCTGTTTCGGAGCGGATAGAAAAATCGGCGTACCTTCAACAGCAGAAATCGCTGACGTTTTACATCAGCCATGCGGGGAAGATCCTCGAAGGGTATTATGACGATTTCGAGAAGCCGCCACGAAGGAACCGAGGCGCGGATGCGGACGGGCAAGAGGCGAAGAAGGAAGAATATGACCGCCTAACACGGCGGAAAGGAGCGGCACATGGCAGCGGCAGTGTTACCTGAAACAAAGCGCGGACGGCTGATCAAAGCGTGCATAAACGGTACGGCGACGGACGAAATGCGCGCGTATTACAAGGCGCACCTCATGGATCGGGAAGAGGTGATGATCGGGAAGCCCGTATTCGAGATGACGCGGAAGGAATTCCGTGAATACACGATCTACTGCGAAAACGCGGCGTACGGAAAGCTGGAAGGCGGGGACTGCCCGAAATGCAGGAACAAGGGCTTACTGTACGGGCTTTCGGAGGGCGGGGACGAATACGCCGAAGAATGTTCGTGCATGGAAGCGCGGCGGGCGAAGCAGACGCTTGCCGACAGCGAATACAGCGCGCTTTTGCGCCGCTGTACCTTCACGCGGTATACGCTTTCGCACGAATGGCAGCGCGCGGCGCTCGGCAGGTGCAAGGATTGGCTGCGGCAGCGCCGGTATCCGTTCCTGTACCTCGGCGGCAGGACGGGCGCGGGCAAGACGCATCTTGCCGTTTCCGCTTTTGCCGAAAAAGTGCGCATGGGCATGCACGGCACGTTCGTGAATTGGCGCACGGAATCGGAATGGCTGAAATACCACAAGCAGGACGCGGGATACGAAAAGCAGATGAACGGTTTGAAGCGTACGCCGCTGCTTTTGCTCGATGACCTGCTTTGGCAGCCGAAGGGGGCTTTGCCCACGGACGAGGACTTGCGCCTTGCGAAGGAGATTGTCGATGCGCGGCTGTATAACGGGCGCCTGACGATCCTGACGGGAAACTACCTGCTGCGCGATCTGTATTCTTTGAGCGAGGAGCTGTGCGGGCGGCTTGCGGAAGCGACGGGCGGCGAAGAGAAGTTCGCGCTTTTGTTCGGCGCCGATACGGTGAATGTGCGTCTGGAACGGCTGGATGATGACGGGACGTGCCCGTTCGGGGTGTGACATGAGGACGGCGGAAGAGATCGGGGCGGTTTACGATCGCCTTTACGGGTACGTCGAACAGCGGCGTGAGACCTTACGGAGAGCAGAAGCGATGCAGAGGACAGAGAACGGAGAGCAGGAAGCGGTCGTGCAGTTCTGCGAATTATCCCGCATTCCCGTAGCACACATTCCGAACGAAGGCAAGCGGAGCGCGGCGTATGCGGCGCAGATGAAGCGCATGGGGCTGGCGAAAGGGTTCCCCGACCTGTTTATCCCCGTGCCCGCTTCGGGCTTCCACGGGCTGTTTATCGAGCTGAAACGCGATCGTAAGTCGAAGCCGACGGAGCAGCAAAAGGCGTGGGTGGAGTACCTGAACAGCGTCGGCTACCGCGCGGCGGTGTGCCACGGCGCGGACGCGGCGATCGAGGAGATCAAGAACTATTGCGGAGGGAAGGTATGAACAAAGTATTTTTGATCGGCAATCTTACGCGCGATCCCGAGCTTGCGGAGACGAACAGCGGAACAGCGGTGTGCCGGTTCAGTGTGGCGGTCAACCGCCGCAGGACGGGAGACGGAGAACAGGGGACAGACTTTTTCAATGTGACGGCGTGGCGCGGGCTGGCGGAATCGGTTGCGCGGTATTGCAAGAAAGGGAACAAGGTCGCCGTGAGCGGCGCCGTTCAGATCAGGCAATACGAGGACAGGGACGGGCAGAAGCAGACGGGCGTGGACGTGATCGCCGATGAAGTAGAATTCCTCACGCCGAAAGGCGGCGACGGGGAATCTGGTGCTCCCGTATCCGCGCAGAAAAGGAAGCCCGCACCCGAACCGTTCGACGACGATTTTCCGGATATACCGTTCTGAGGAGTGTTGAAATGAAAATCGGCAAAAGCAAACTGACGCGGGAACTTTTGGAAAGTTATGCGGGACAAAAGGTCAAGGTAACACTTATGGATGATTTCGTGTTCGAGGGAATATTAGAACTTGGCAACGGCTTTTTCTATGAGCCTAAAAAGTACGTTGTGGCAAATATATGTTTTAGGCTGTCACACATAAAAACGTTGGAGATAAAGGAAGCATGAAATGCCTTATCCCGAACGCCTGCGCGGATAAGGCGCTGTGCTGTGCGTTCTGCAAAGAGAGGTGCGCCGACCGTTGTAAGGATAAGCACGAGAGTTGCAAATATTTTTCGGCGGAGAAGTACGAGAGGAAGAAGGAGGAAGAGAAGGATGTACAGGGATAATTTGTTCAGAGAGCTTGTCGTGGATAACTTCGCGGGCGGCGGCGGGACGGACGATTTAATCTCATTCTAAAGCATAAGAGCGAGGCAATCGCGTAAATGAACATCTTTTCACAATCGTTCGGCAAAGACAGTATGGCAACACTTATTCTTGCCGCCGAACAGGGAATACTGATTGACCGCGTGCTGTATGTTGACATTAAGTTCAACGACGAGATAAGCGGCGAACACCCGATAATGGCAGAGTGGATTCCAACGGCAGAGAAGCGGCTAAAAGAACTTTTCGGAATAACCGTTGACCATGCGTATAGCGGGGTAGGATTTGAAACACAGTTTTGGACGAAGAAACAGAAAGGCAATCATATCGGCGACATATATTCTTTTCCTTACCCAATTCAATCTTGGTGTCAAAAAATGTTGAAAAAACAAGCAATAGACCGCTATAAGGCAAAATTCAAAAAGGAAAATCCCGTAGACTTTCTCGGCATAGCCGCAGACGAGCCGAACAGATGGGCGAGAAAGATAAAGGAAATGGAAGAGACGGGCGTTCGCTACCGCTCTCTACTCGTCGAGCAAAACCTTACCGAACAAGACGCGATGGCGATTTGCAAGAAGTACGATTTGCTTTCTCCGATGTACGGTGTTGACGGTATCTTTCGCGGCGGCTGTTGGTTTTGTCCGAAACAATGTATGGCGGACTTGTGGAGCCTTTGGAAGAACTACCCCGACCTTTACAACCGTCTGCTTGAGATGGAGCCGTACAGCCACAACACTTTCAAACCGCGCGGCGTAACGCTTGCACTTCTCGCGCAACGCTTTGAAAACGGCTACATACCCAAACGCAAGGTAAAAAGCAAGTTCGTACAACTTGATATGTTCGACAAGATTTGAGGAAGACGCATGAAAGATTGGACGGGTAACCACAACTCAATATGGAAAACCCTCGGGGCGAGTAATCACACGGAGAACGAGAGGGAGGCGGACGATTACTACGCCACCGATCCGATAGCGATTGACAAGCTCTTGGAGGTCGAAAAACCGCGCCGTTTTATTTGGGAGTGCGCCTGCGGCGGCGGACATCTTTCCGAGAGACTCACGGAGCGCGGCTACGACGTGTTCAACAGCGACATCAAGAACAGGGGTTACGCAAAGCAGCATTTAGTCTTGGACTTCCTCAAACAGGAGGGCAAGCTGTTCTCGTTCGAGCATGATATTCTGACAAACCCGCCGTACAAGTACGCGACGGAATTTGTGCTCAAAGCGTTGGAACTTCTGCCCGAGGGTTGCAAGTGCTATATGTTTCTCAAACTCACATTCTTGGAGGGGAAACGACGTTACATAGAGCTGTTTAGGGGCACCCCCCCCGCAGCGTTTACGTCTTTTCCGAGCGCGTTCTATGCGCCAAAAACGCAGAGTTTGACCGTATGCGGGAGGGCGGCGGTTCCGCCGTCGCGTATGCGTGGTTTGTGTGGCAAAAGGGCTACACGGGGACAACAGAGGTGCGGTGGATATAGGAGGACGGCATGAAAGTCATCATTTACAGGGACAAAGAGACAAAGCAGATCGTGAGAGACGCAGGCGATGACTATGAGCTGCTCAAAGCGCGCGGAAAGACCGATGAGGACATTGCCGCGCTCGTGGAGGAGTTCAACGGTCGTGAAAACTGTCCTCAAACCGTTGAAATCGTGGAGCTTGACGAGGTGGCGGAGTATTACAGGACGCAGAAACTGAACGCCTACAAAGAGCAGCTCAACGACTTTGCGTTTATGGAGGACAGGCTCGACGAATTGTCGAGAATGATAGAGAACTACATCGACGAGGCAAAGAAAGCCTACAAGGAGGTGCAGGAATAATGACGAACGGCAAGCTGAAAAAGAAGATTGTGGAAATTCTGTTTCCTGTCTTAAAGGGGAGCCGTGTTTCTTGCAATGAAGAAAACGCCTGCGAAAGATGTTGGTTTCCGTGCGAAATTGAAAGGATGGCAAATGGTTTAGCCGACGCCCTTATCGAGGCGGGGATTGGAGATACAAGCGATTTAGAGGTAAAGTGCGAAGTTCTGCAAAGAGATGTTGATAATCTCACCCGCACCATGGAAGAGGGCGCAGAAGAACTGAAAGAGGCAGAACACCGCGCGGAAGTTGCGGAAAGGGCGTTAAAACGATTTGCGCTTGTATGCAGTTGTAATGAGTGTCCGTTCAGATATGCGTGCGATGAGGACTTAGAAGCAAGGCATGTAAACAATTATGCGGGCTGTGTTCAAAAATATTTAGAAACAGCCGAAAAAGAACTCGCGGAGGAAAGGAAAGGAGAAAAGAAATGAACGGAATACAGCTTTCATTTTTGAAAGGACAAGAGAAAGGATGCGAGTGGTGTGAACATTATTCCCCTTTGCGAGAACCGCGGGAACGGGCAGACGGCGCTGTGATCTATGGATACTGTTTTGCAAGCGGAACAAGAAATTACAGCGGGAATGAGGGGAAAGGCTATGCAGTCTTTCTTCCCGAGGGAGGAACTTGCCCCAAGTTCAAAAAAAAGGAGAGGAAGGGATGACCAAACAGCAAAAGCGTGCGATCGATCGGGAATTTTACAATTACAGGGGCAACAAGAAACAGGCGGCAGAATATGTCGCCTCGCACGCTTTTGACGGGTTCGGCGTAGATTACGGAGGCGTGCGGGTAAAGAGTTCGCATCAGAACGGGCAGGAACGGCGCATCGTGTCGGAGGTGAGCGAGGCAGAGCGGCTTTGGCGGTGGTGCCTTGTGTTTGAGCACACTCTCACGAAATTTCGCTGGGAGAAAAAGGACGAGCTCATGCGGAAAAAGTACATAGAGTGCAAAGGCGTTTACCGCATCTGTACAGAGATAGGGATAGAGCGCCGAACTTACTTTTATTGGCTTGACGAGATACGGCAAACAGCCTATCAATGGGCAAAAGAGTACCAACTGTTTTAAAAGTGCAAAACCCTTGCACTTTTTGCCTTGAATCCTGTGCTATAATGGTACCGTTGAAAGATGTCCACAGAGACCGCGCGAGCGGCATGTTCATCAACTACCTCTGAAAAGCCCGCCTTTCGGGGCGGGTGGCAAATTCAGGCGTTACCATTGACAGCACGGGGAAACTGTGTTACAATGGTAGCGCTTTTCTTGTGGAGAAAAGCGAATGTTCCGGGGAGGCGATCACCCGCGTGACGAAAGCGGAAAATTTACGGATAAAAACGGCGGGCAAGGCGCATACGATTCGCGCAACGACTTTGCGGAGCAGGCGAAGAGAGTACGCTCTTTTCGCCAAAACGCAAGTTATGAATCGATCGTCGGGAACGAGATGGCAGATTCGTACTCTCTCCCGGATGAGATCATCCCCAGATCGCTAAGTGCAAAATGGCGTAATTATGACATCTCAATGCCGGACGGGACGGTAGCTCATTTTGCAGAAGGGTCAAAGCTGCAAGATATTCAGGTATTTGCGGGAAAGGGTACTAAAATGCCGATACGCGATGTTGAACGTCTTGTTCGAACGTATGGTGGGAAAGCAGAAGATTGGATGAAAGTAAAAGGTGTTGGAACGATCGTGATGGAGAATGGCGAAGAAGAGGCGGTGGAATTACATTGGTATCAAGGAGCCGATCCGGAAAAAAGGGAGATCAAAGCGAAGATAAAATGAAAGTTGTTGTAAAAGAAGAGTTCCGTAAAGCGGAAAGTCAATTTAATGCGCTACCGAAAGAAGAAAGGGAAGGGGCTTTTGTTATTACATGTACCGACTTACTCCCCGGGAAAGAATATGAGGTTTTGGAAACTGTAAAACATGGGTGGTATCGCATAGTAGACGAGAGTGGAGAAGATTATACTTACCCTCCGCAAATGTTTGAAATCGTAGAGAAATAAATAACCCATAAAACACAGCACCGCGCCGTACGGCTTGGTGCTTTTTTCATGCCAAAAAACAAGAGGAGGCGATTATGTGGCAAAGCTAACAGACCGTCAGCGAAAGCAGATAATCGCTGAATATGTTAACGGCGGCATAAGCCAGCGGCAGCTTGCGGAAAAATATCATGTTTCGCAGAACGCAATAGCAAAGCTATTGAGCAGCGAAAAAAGTGTTCAAAAGCTATCAGATAAAAAAGAAGAGAACACGCGCTCCATGCTCGAATTTTTAGACGAGCAGAAGAGCACGGCGCAGAGCCTGATGCAGAAGCTGTTGAAGGCGTCGGAAGAGGATATTGAAAAAGCGAGCCTGCGTGACAAGATGGGCGCGTTGAAAATTCTTTCCGAGGTGTTTGCGCAGACGAGGGGGACGGAAGACAGGAACGAAAAGGCGGCGCTGGATAAGATCGTGGAGGGGCTGAAAGAGCTGAAATGAGCATTCTCTCACCGAAGCAGGTGCAGGTCATCAAAAAAGCGGATAAGCGCTGGAACATCTTATACGGGGCGACGCGGAGCGGAAAGACGAGGGTGAGCTATTTCCTTGCGTTGAAGCATTTGCGGGAACATTGGAACGACAATATCCTTTTTGCGGGAAAGACGATCAACACGCTCGACCGCAACGTGTTCGATGAAATGCGCGAGCTCTTCGGGGAAAAGCACATCAGCAAGATCATCGACAAGCGCGAGGTGCGCCTGTTCGGAAAGAAGTGCTACGTTGTAGGCGCGAACGACGAGCGCGCGATCACGAAGATCCAGGGCGTCGGGCTGGGGTATGCGTATTGCGACGAACTGACGACCTTTCCCGAAAATTTCTTTCAGATGCTGAAAAGCCGTCTTGACAAACCGAACGCCTGCTGCGACGCGACCTGCAACCCCGAAAGCCCGTCGCACTTCGTAAAGCAATTCATCGACAAACCCGATGTGGAGTGCTACGCCGAGCACTTTACCCTGTATGACAATCCGTACCTGGACGAAGGGTTTGTGCGCGCGCTGGAAAACGAATACAGGGGCACGATCTATTTCGATAAATGGATCCTCGGGAACTGGGTAAAGGCGGAGGGGCTTGTCTTTCCGCTGTTCAAACGGGAAAAGCACTTCCTGACGCCCGACGAATACGCGAAGAGGTTCGGCAAGCATTATGTCGAATACATGATCTTCGGGGTGGACGGTGCGAACACGAACGACGCCACGGTCATTCAGCCGCTCGCGGTCATGGACACGGGGCAGGCGGTCGCGATCGAAATGTTTTATCATGATCCGAAAGTGAACGGGCAGCTCTCCAACGAGCAGCTCGTTCCTTTTATGTTGCGGTACTTTGAAGACATCAAGAAAAAGTACAGGCTGGACTACGGCAGGATAAAGCTGTACACGGCGGTGGACTGTGCGGCGGCAGACCTTTGCCTTACGCTGCAATACCATTTGCCCGATTATTTCAACGTCAATAAATTCACGAAAAAGGATATCCTGTTCACGACCGACGTTGTGAACAACGCCTTTTCGCGCATGGCGGTCTGCATCCTCGATTTCGGCGGGTATTACAACTATGTGCGCGGCGGGTTTACGGAAGGGACGAGCCAGCTCGTGATCGATCTGGAACTTATGACGTGGGACAAGAGCAACGAAAAATACGATCCCGACGTCCCGAACGACTGTGCCGACGCGTTCCGCTATGCGCTGTGCGCTTATTACAACAATCCGGACAACCTTTGGGTCACGCCGGATGAACGGGAGAGGTTTTAAATGGAAGAACGGCAGAACGTACAATTCAATAATTCTTTCGCCAATTGGCAGAACATGACGGCGTTCAACACATATTGGCAGTATTCCATGGTGAACCGTTCGCTTTATTATGCGAACATCGCGAGCGAATACCGCGAGTATATGCTGCGCTGGGTCGAAAATTACCTGTGGTGGTATGACGGCTGGGTGCCGTACTTTCACAATGCGGATCAGGGCATCTTCTCTACAAAGCTCGCGGCGGCGCTGGTGAACGGAACTGCAAAAAAAGTCATCGGCGGGCATATTTACTTCAAAAACAAGAACAAGGAAACGCCGCAGAAAGGCGAAGACGGGAAGTATATCATCAACAAGGCGCTTGCGTATATCACAAGTGAGTGGTCGGATGCCGTAAACTTTCCGCGCGAGCTGAAAAAAGCGGTCACATTCGCGGCGGCTGCGGGAACGAGCCTGTTAAAGCTGGATAAACAGGGCGGGAAGCTCATCCCGAAGGCGCTGCGCTTCGATTCCTTTTACCCCGTTGTCGGGTTCAACGGACAGATCGTTGACCTGGTTTGCTTTATCCGCGATTTTACAAAGCTCTACAACGGGAAGCGGGACAAGGCATCGTTTGAAAGCTATTACGTCGTCGAGCACCGCTATTTCGGCGATTACAGGGAAGCGGACGGCAGAGTCACCAAAAACAAGCCGCTCGTCGAATACGAGATCCGGTATTCTTCGGGGAGCGTCGTCAGCTCCATGGATTACGCCGTAGACAGTTCGCGGAAGGTCGACCTGCGGCAGCTGAAGGACAGCGTGCGCCGCCGTATCGTCAAGGCGTTTGACGGGATCGCGCTCAACAAGCCTATCCCGCTCCCGTTCCATGAAAGTCTCGGCGCCGAGCTCGTCAACTGGACGGACTGCGTTTCGGCTATCCCCGAATTGCCGTTCGGCGACAGCTTGCTCGTAAACATCATGCCGTATTTGCAGAGCTACGATTATTACTGGTCGGCGTTCAATACGGATATGTACCTCGGCAGGGGGCGCGTGCTTTTGCCGAAGCCGATGCAAAGCCCGAAGGTCGCGTCGCAGAACAGCGGCTGGGATTCCATGCTTTTCACTTCGTACGAAACGATGGGCGGCGGCAGTGAAAACAAAAACGTGCCCACGCCCGTGCAGTTTGACCTGCGGTCTTCGTCCTGGAAAGAGATACGCGACATGATCGTGCAGAACATCGCTATGAGCACGGGGATGAACCTTTCCACGATCGCTTCGTTTTTGAACGATACGACGGGCACGCGCACCGCGCGCGAAATTTCGACGGAAGAGAGCGAGACTGCGCTCTTTGTCGAAGACAAGCGCGAGATATTGGAAAAGCCCGTCAACCGTATCCTGAAGCTCGTGACGCTTTCGCAAGGCTTTACGGACGATGTGGTGATCCGCTGGTCGGAAACGGGGCTCACAAACCCGTACACGCGGACGGAGATGCTCGCAACGGCGCTTGCGGGCGGGTTTGTTTCCAGGCAGACGGCGGCGCAGATGTTCCGCCAGGACGACGATGAGTATCAGCAGGCAGAAGAGTGGGAGCGCATACAGCAGGACAGGGACGGCGGCATGCCGGATTATATCGATTCGGAGGCGCAATACGCGGAGTATTTAAATGGCAACAGCGAACCGACCGCTGAACTTACAGGCAATAGCTTTGGAAGAAGCGGAAACGAAGATCAGGCAGACGGTGAAGGAAGAGTATTTCCGCAGAAAACCGAAGGCTGAGATCGACAAAAAAATTTATCGATATATCGCCGAGGCAGAACAGCAGATAAAGATCCCCGCGCTTGCGGAAGCCGCCCGCCGCAGCCTGCTGCAATTCTACAACAGGCAGTATCAGGAGCTTCGCCGCTCCTTCGGCTGGCAGCTTGCCACGCTTTCCGCCATTTTCCTTTTGCAGGGCAGAACGCTTTCAGGGCGCGGGATCAAGCCCACAAAGGCGCAAAGGGTCCGGGCTGTGCAAGTTCTCGAAGAAAAGCATATCGTTCCATATGGCGCAAGCAGCGCGGCGGAGCGCGGCGCTGATATGGCTTTCGGCACGCCGGGCGGCGGAGCGGCTTCGGCGGGGGATGCGGGCGGCGATGTGTACGCGGGGTCGCGTATCCTCGGGAACGCCATGCAAAAGTATATGCAAAGCTACATGCGCGACAATGTGAAGCCCGCGCTCGACAGGCTTGCAAAGCAGCAGGCGCTCGATCCGGGCGATGTGAGCGGCAGGAACACGCTCCGAAACCGCGCGGAAATGGAAGTGCGGTACGACGACCACCAAAGGAAGCTGCAGGAGTTCAGAGACAAAGGCACAAAGCTGGTCATCTGTTCGGCTCATGCAGATTGTTCGGAGCGCTGCCGCCCGTGGCAAGGGCGCGTGTTTTCTTTGGACGGAACACGCGGTACGACGGACGACGGGCGCGCGTATGTGCCGCTGGAAGAGGCGACGGACGTGTTCTACACGACCAAGGCGGGTAAGACGTATAAAAACGGGCTGCTCGGGTTCAACTGCCGCCATTATCTTGTGGAGTACAAGAAGGGCTACCGCTTTCCGAAGCCGGACGCGGAGGCGGAGCGCAGGGAGTATGCGATCACCATAGAGCAGCGCAGGCTGGAACGGGAAGTGCGGAAGTGGCAAACGGTCGCGGTCGAAAGTAAGAACCTTGACAGGGAGCGGTATCTCGACGCAAAAAAGAGGGCGACCGCTGCGAACAACGCATACATAGCGTTTTCTAAGCAGAACAACCGCGCGTATTACCCGTCGCGGGTACAAATCATATAGGGCTTTTACGGCAGACGTGCCGTTTAAGTATACAGAAAAGCGCAGAGCGGCGGTCGTCGTCCTCTGCGTTTTGCGTTGGCGGGGAACGGTAAACCGCGCGCAGACTGTTATGACCCGCATTCAGTACACGGTCGCCGTGCAGAAAGGGTGCAAACAAGGGCGTTGATACAGCAAAGGCGCAACTTAGTCACTTTATAGCTATAAACCAAAATCGAAAAAGGAGTTATCAACATGGTTTTCGGGAAAAAGACGGCAGAGGACGTGCTCAAACTTTTTGCCGCGCTTTCCGACGAGGAAAAAGCAAAAGTCCTTGACGGGCTGAAAACGCCCGGTGCGGAGGACGAAGCGCAGATCGCCGAGGCAGAAACGGATATGGCGGAAAAAGGGGAAGAGAACGGCACGGCAGATCAGCCTGAACAGGAGAGCGGGGAAGAGAGCACCGCAGGGCAGGGAGCGCCCGACGGCAGCGAAGCACCGCAGCCTGTACAGGAACAGATCGAAGAGAGCGAAGGCGCCGAGGCGCCCGCCGAAGAAGGCGCGGGAGAAGAGGCAGCCGTAAGCGAGGATGCAGCAGCGGAAGAGGGCGAAGAAGACAAAACGGAGGTTTTGCAGGCGCTTGCTTCCCGTATTGAAGCGGCGGAAGCGAAGATCGCGGCGCTGGAAGAGGCGCTTTCTGACCGCGTGAAGCAGGACAACGACCAGGATTTCGGGTCGGCGCCGTCCGTGCCCTCTTCGGGTGATGACGGCAGCCGCATGGCGGAAGTCATGCGCGGGTATGCGGGTGCAAACGCCCGCAGGTATCTTTAAAAAATCTATCGAAAAGGAGTAATACACAATGGCAAATCTTTTTGCAGACATCTCTACGCCCTATGTAAACGACATCACATTGCGGCGTATCCTTTCCCCCGCGGTAAAGGAGAACATTTTCCAGGGCATCATGCTCAAACCGGGCGAAGCGGTGACGGAACAGTATTCCGAGGATACCGACGCAGCCGAGATCCAGGTGCTGCGCCAGAAACCGCTGCCCAACGACGCGCGCGAGATCGGCGCAACGACGAACGGTGCATGGTTCAACAGCGAGGACGCGCAGACTTCTTCGACGGAAGCCTACGGGATCCAGATCCTGCAAACCATCGACCGCGTCATCGATATCCCTACGAACGCGCAGGATATGGTTTCCATCGATCTTGCCAGCGGCGAAGCACAGAACCTTGCGGGGCTTGTGAACCGCAACATCAACGCTGTATCCATCGCGGCGATGCTCGCCAAAAACTTCAACAACGTTGCGGGGTTCGACAAAAAGAACTCCAATGCGGCGGCGACGGAGCTGGATGACGCGGTAGACAGCAACTGGGTCACCCTCGCTTCGAACGGTACGTACATCGACTGCATCGTGGACGCGGGCGCGCATCTGGACGACGGCAATTCCGATCAGGGCATCGACGCGTATCCCGACGATCAGCGCGCGGTCATCATCCGCCCGTCCGTCAAGGCGTCCGTGCTCAAAGGCATGATCGGTCTGTACGGCGGCGTCGGCGTGTTTGACGTGCTGCGCAAAGGCGGCGCGGATACCGAATCCCGCCCGAAGGTCGCAACTACGGGCTACCTCGGCGAGATCGACAACATGCCCGTCTACTGCGCGTCCAACGTCGTTTGGTCGCTGGTCGAGGCGTACCTCGGCATGACCGCAGGCGCGCTCAACGACCTCGTCGGCGTGGTCGTTTCGGGTATCGGTACGGGGCGCGCGCTTGCGTTCAACAACCGCATCAAGGATATCCCTTGCCCGAACGGGCAGGGCATCCGCCTGCAGCCCAAGTACCGCTTCGGCTGCGAATGCTGGGATCCGCTTTCGGTCGTTCCCATCTTCGCCAAGACGTTCACCAACCCCGTCACGGCATCGACCAACGCGCTCTTCGTCCGTGGCAAGGCTTCGCGTGCTGCGGGCTAAACAGCTCTCTGAGGGGTTCGGGCTTTACCGAGCCCCTTTCCAAAAAAACGAAAAGGAGCCCGCCATGGAATGGGACGAAACAAAGCACCCGCGCGACGATCGCGGGCGCTTTAATGGAAACGGAACGGAATACCGTCAAAACGAAAGCTATGATAAGATCGTTGCCCAAGGGAACGAAAGACAGCGGGGCAATGAGAATGCAGCGGCAGGCGTAGTTGAAGAGAAAAGCCCGTCGATAGACGAACTTTTAGGGGAAGAGTTCAAAGGCTATAAAGGGCAGCGGGCTGTGGATAAACTCATGCAGGAGAAGCGCGGGCATGTCAAAGGGGCTTTTCACCGCGACGACATAGGCGATATTGACCTGCTGTGGGGGAATGATTCTCTTGGTTTGCAGCACATTGTAAAGCAAAGAGATGGTGAAAAAGAGGGGCATGCTCAGGAGATAATGGAGCATTTGTCTGTTGCAATAGAAAAAGGCGAATTTAAGCAAAAAAACGATCGTGGGAATTTTATTTTTGCTTATAAAGAAGATAGTGTACAATATCGCACGGTCATCGCTCCTGAGTATCACAAAAATAAAATCACCTATGTTTTAACAGCTTTCCGAAGAGGAAAAAGGCGATAAAAAATAAAGCACCGTGCGATACGGTGCTTTAAGTTTGTCTTTGGATGGGCGCCTGCCTCAAAGAGGAACCATCATTATTTAGCAGCTACGGCGACTTTCTGCTGTCAAAGACTGATTCTACTTCTATTATACTCCAAAAACCGAAAAAGTCAACCCCAAAGGAGAAAATTTTATGCCCGACGAAAAAACATATCCGTTCGACGATGAATATATGGTCTTCGACAAGCTCACGGGGCAATACGTCATCACGGAAAAGGCGCTCATAGACCGTGGTATCAACATCCGTGCGCGGCTTTCCGAAACGGCGGCGGTCACGCCAGAAGCCGTCATTTCCACGCTCGTACATACCGCAAGCGACATGATCTATCAGTTCATCCACGAGCACAACACGAACAACGCCGCGCAGGACTGCTTTATCGCCCAATGCCCGCAGGTGCGCCCCGTCATCTTCAGGGCGATGCTCTATCAGGCTGTGTACATCATGAACGTGGGGAATCTGTACTTATCCACAGACGACGCGGAGCGCGGCAAGGCGATCGATAAACTTGCGGAGAGCGTGCTCGGGAACGTCATCCCCGGGCTCGGCATCTCGCTTCTGTACACGGGGGTGCTGTGATGATCTACGACGCATTGGATGTTCTGAACCCGAAGCCGCGTTTCACGCCGGAGGCGATCTTTTATGCCGAACGCCCCGACGCGGACGGCGGTGGCGTGCATTTCAATTACGAGTACGTGAACCCGTATTCCACAACGTACAGGCGCCTGTTTGCCAATATCCAGGGTGAGGACGGTTCGGTCGCGATCCGCACGAACGATGCGATCAAGCCCGTCGTGAACAAAAGCTATATCCTGCTCGCCAGCGGGCAGCTGTTCAAGGTGCTGCAAGTCGAGATCGATTACCAGGCAGCGGAAAAACAGGCGATGCGCCTGCTCGGCACGCCGCTCTCCGCAGAGCTCGTATTGCGGCTTGTGGCGGTCGATAACGTGTGGGGTGTGAAATGACGCGGCAGGAGATCGTACAGGCGGCGGCAAGCACCGTGGAAGAGATGCGCGCGGCATATGTGCCGCACCTGACGGGGAACATGGCAAACAACGCGCTCAACTATCGGGAAGAGGCGGATGCCGTTCTCGTGTATGTCGATGACAGCATTGCCCCGTACTTTCCGTACACCGAATATCCGTGGCTTTCCCCGCGCTGGCACGGAAAAAAGAACCCGAACGAGGGCTGGGTCGAACGGTTTCAGGAAGAATTTGCGCGGCGGCTCGCCGCAAAGCTCGGAGGGAAAATAAAGCGATGATCACAACACAGCAGCTTCTGAACGAATTTGAAGCAGACCTGAACGCGCTGCTCGATTACGAAAACCTGAGCTTCAAGCTCTGGGCGGACGCGGGCGAACGCAAAAAGGCGTTCCGCCAGGGGAACGACGTCTACACTTGCATCACGGGCAATGTGCGCGTTTCGGCAAGTTCGATCACGGCAAACCGCCTTATCATGGGCGTGAACAACCTGACGCTCACTTTTGACGTGCCCGTTGACCCGCCCAAAACGACGGCGGCGCAGACGGCGGGTGACCTTGCACGCATCAAGGACGGGCAGTACTGGTTCGTGCAGTATATCACGGGCATCCTTTCGGGGTATTTCCAAAAGTATCAGGCTTTTGAAATGCAGGACGAGAGCGGTGTGAACTACGGCGTCGGGCTGGTCGCGGGCGTATCCGTCCCGCAGGACATCAACCTCGACGCGTGGCTGGACGACCATATCCCCGTCACGGTGTATATCGAAGCGAACATCGTACAGGGCGGCATCATCTCGCTGAATATTGCCGTGGAGCTGGACGGCGAACCGCTCCCGTTCCAATCGTTTACTCCCGACAGAACGGGCGTGCTCGCGCCCGACGTGTACAGCGGGTCGGACGTTTCCAAGGTCATTACAACGTCTTCGGCGTTTGCGGCGGAGGTGTCCGTTCCCACGAACACGGTGTACGATTCTTCTGCGTTTGCCGTTTCGTATCTTCTGCACGGCGACCCGAACACGGCGCATTTTTTGAAGATCAAATGGGGGAGCGCCGCCGATGCGGATTCTGCGCTGTACCTTGTGTCGTTTACCCGTGCCACGGGCGGCATGCAGGGCGTGACGATCGCGTCCGTGACTTTCCGCCTCGCCGAGGTGCAGGATGATATGGAACTCATCAACGTGCCGAGCGGCTTTCAGGTCGGGTATTTCGTGCTCGCCTCGTCCGATGTAGCGTCGCTTTCATTTTCCGTATCGGGCGCGTGCCTCGCGTATATCGCGGGCAAGGCGTACGAGACGGCGGCTGGCGTGCAGCAGACGGTCTCCCTGTCCGAACGCGATATCGTGTATGACGAAGATTCGGACGAATACCGCCTGTATTTGATAACGTCTTCGCATGTCACCGTCACGGCGGCAGGCTATACCTTTGAGGAGGTGGAGTAAATGGCAGAAGTTGCGATCATCCGCATCGAACTCCCTTCCGAAGAGGAGAAAAAGACGCCCGTCGCGCAGAGCAATCCCGACGGCGGTACTTCACAGACCGCTTCGCCCTCTTCGGGTGGAGGCGGGGGCGCTATCACGGCAAAAGACGTGATCGGCGCGGGTAAAAAAGTCATGGCGTATACGGGCATAAAGCAGATCGCGGAAAGCGTTATTTCATACGAGCTTTCCACCGTGAACCTGCGAACGGGCGCGGCGGAGTATTCGCAAAAGCTGCAATTCGCGTATAACGAAGGCTCGCAGGCGTTGAGCGCCGTCGGCTCCATTGCCATGGGCGCAGCCGTCGGCGGGTTCGTCGGCGCGGCGGTCGCTGCCGTCGGGGTCGGCATTTCTTACGTCATGAAGTTCATCGGCTGGGCGCAGAACGCGGCAAGGCTTGAAACGGAGCAGAACCTTGAAAGCATCTCCATCGGGTTCGCGTCCACCCGCGCGGGCGTTTCGGGGCGCAGGAGCAACAACCAATGAAGAGGGGAGCAAAATTCGCGCTCGTGCTTTGGCTGTTCTATTTTTGGGCATGAAAAAGGACGGCGCGGAGCCGTCCTTTCCGTCAGCCTACGATCTGTTTTAAAGCGTCCTGCAAAACCGCAGATAGGTCAATATTTTGCTCGGTAGCTTTTTTATCCAACCACGCAGGCAGCCAAACTTCTACCTCGACCGTTTTTTCGAGAGTTGCAATTTTTTCTTTTATGATTTGAACAACATAATCCGAAATCGACATGTTATGTGCTGCTGCATAAGACCGAATGATTTTTTCTTCATTCGGCGTAAACTCAATATTCACGATCGTTTCTTTTTCCATAATGATACCGACTATAGTCTTTTTTCATCAAGAGCCTTTATAAAGGTCTTTTTTAATTCATTTGGTTTGTAGAAGAAAGCTTCTTCGCTTTTACTCAAACGTTTTTCTGCGCGTTTGAGTTTTAATAATTCTAACGTGCAAACGAAATCGGCAACCTGCAACAGCCTGTATTGGCTCGGTGTTGCTTTACGAAAGTCTACATCGTTCAAAGCGGTGTTCAAAATCGTATTGATAATTAAATTAAGCTGTTGCTGCCCGTTATCATAGTAGACAATTACTTTATCAAAGGATTGAAAATAGGTAAGATTTGTTTGGATGATGGAATTCAGTTGTTTAGAAAGCCGTGCAGTTAATTGAAAAATACCGCTTGTTTCTCTTTTATTAACGATAATTGTGGAGTGTTTAATAGGGGCATGCTTATAGAAGGCAAGCATTTTGAAAAAGATTGTTCTTCGCTCGTCAATATTCATTGTAAGGTATTCACGCTCTCGGCGGATGATCGGTCCGGCGTGAATAAGGAAATTGTTATATCCATGTCGTTCTAATGCGTTTTCTAAATCTAAAACATGTTGGGAAATGCTGTTTGCTTGATTGTGGAAAACCATTGTTACGAGATAGTAAGGAGAGGTGTTGTCAGTTTCTCCAAAATCACCGGATTCATCAATAAAAATGCTCAGTTCCTTCATCACATGCTATCCTGAGTAAATAAAAATAGCGGGGAAATATCCCCGCTTACGGTGGCCCAGAACTTTCGAACAAGCCAAGCGAAATAAGAGGAATCTCCTTTTCGCAAATTTAGAATAGCATAAAAGTTAAACTTTGTCAATGGTTTTTATAAAAATTTTCAGTTTCACGTGTTCTCTCTTCTTCCATTATATACTATGCAGCAGCGGATGTAAAGTATGCGTGCCAAAAAAGGACGGCTATTCACCGTTCTTTTTCAATGTTTCCAGCTCTTGCTCCAGCTTTGCTATTTTCGCCGCCTTGCGCTCTTCTTTGATGCGCGCTCTCTCTGCCTGTACCTGTTCCTGCTGTGTGGCAAGTTTTGTCTTGACTTCACTCACCCGCCCCCTTGCGGAAAATCTGCGGGTTGATGAGGATAAAGACGGTTGCTGTTCCAATGATAGCCAATCCGCTGATAATGGAGAAGATTATATTTTTCGTTAAACCATCTTTCGCAAGTTCCAAAGAGCCTTCAATCCCTGGCACATGTTGTGATGCATCGCTAATTATTTGATAATTTATCCATATTTGGTTGGTTGCATCAACCATAAAACCAAACAAGGCAACGCATAAACAGAAGATAACAACAATGATGATGTTTAAAGTTATAAACTTTTTCATGCAATACTCCTTTTTTATATCTTAGCACGCTCTAATAAAATTTTCAAGTAATTTAAGAAAACTCTTGCAGGAGGTTTTTTATGGCAGTTAGGAACAGTGCAGCGGTCTATATCAACGGGATAAACTACACGCATTACGTTGTTATGCCGCTCAAGTGGGGAAACTTCCTCGATGAACAGTTGGACGAGACGATCATTACGCTTCGTCGGTCAAAAAAGAAAGTCTTTCCGCCGCTTACCCCTGTGGAAATACATCTTAAAAACGAGCTGTATTGGAAGCAGACCGTCAACAAGACGCATACAGATGTCAAGCAGTTTGTCGTCGCGAATGACAGCGTGACGGAAGTCCCCAACGGCAAAGGGCTGTTCGACCACGAGCTGGCTCTGATCGAACTTACAAAGATCCTCGAATGCATTGTGGTGGATACCTGCACGTTTACGAATGATATAGGAAGAAATTATATTAAGGAATCGAACGTTATTGTTCCCGATGTTGTTGATGAAGAATAAAAAGGAACGGTTACTTACCGTTCCTTTTCAATTCTTCCAATTCTTTTTCCAACTGAGCAACGCGTTCTGCCAATTTTGAGGAATCTAAGTTCTCTTCGAGTTTTGCGATTTTTTCAGCTTTATGTTGTGCTTTGCGTAAGGCGTTAGCTTCGTCTGAACGGTTTTTCCATTGAATAAGTTTTGTGCGGATCGTATCAAATACCTTTGTGAAAAGGATATTGTTCAGCACGACGACGGCTGCCCCGAAAACGGCGGTGAATATGCCTGTGAAACTGTATAGGAACAAAAGAACAGTACCAACTTCTTCTTGCCATTTTACAGAAGAGCCTTTTAATGAATAAATATATTCAGCGAGCCAGGGTGTCCAATGAGCGGCGCATACGATCCCTAAGATAACCCCGATTAGAGGAAGAATGTCATATACTATGACCTCTTTTATTCCGGGCAACGCAGATTGATTTTTGCGTTGCTTTATCGAGATAAGTAGCACAGTTAAAAAGCAAGCAAAAATAATTAAAAGGAAAGCAGAGTAAACGGTATACTGCGTGATTTCAGAGATATTAGCTTGTCTGCCATATGGTAATTCATCAATAATATCTTTGTTTGAGAGATACCAATTTACACTATAACCCATATAGTAAAGTCCGTAAATTGCAATTGCAAGCGATAAAAGAGAAATGGAAACGATTAGGATTATGTTGATCAAATATAACTTCTTTTTCATATTTGCCTCCTATTGAGGTAAGTATATCATATGTTGTAGAAATTTTCAATAAAAACAGGAGAAAAAAGATGTCCTATTTCACCCCGACAACGCCAAGCAACTATAAAACTCCATTACCGCCGCAGAATTTTGAATTTGTTTCGGCTCATACGATTTTTCCGTATTATTATCATAACGTTGCAAGCCCCGGCAGAACATTTATTAATTATTATTATCAAACTGTTTACGACAATGGGAATCAGATTTTTTACAACGAATATGAGTTTTCCTCTAACAACATAACAGGAATCAGTGATGTAAAAGGGGAGGATATAGGAGTTACCGTTGATCTTGTGAACGGACATACGTATACAGTTGTATATAAAATTAGTTCATGGTTATCTGCGGGCGAATTTCATACAACATCCGCTACCTACGAGTTTGCCGTAGTCGAAAACAAAAACCCTCTCAAAAAATGGACGATCACGGATGTGTGTAATCGTCTTTTTGACATAGCGGAGCCGTTGCGGCGGGGGCAGAAGCCGAGGTTCTACCTGCAAGGCGTCGATCCCGTGACGGGGGAGATCATGCAGGGGCAGGAGTTTCGGAACAGCCAGGCAAACAGGTTTGACACGATCCTCGCGCCGCAGTTCTCATTCACAAAATCGACCTTGCGTGAATGTTTGCAGCAGGTGGGCGGCATCGTACACGGCGAGCCGCGCGCTACGGCGGTCAAGGCAAGCGACGGGAATTGGTACTATGAAATTTCCTTTGACGAATACGGCAGCACCGAGCGCAGCGGGATATACGCGCGCAAGTACATCACAAAGACCGCCTCGCAGGTGATCGACAGCTATGCTTCGTACCTCGATACGAATGCGGAGAATCTCGTAAACCAGCTCGATAAATATGCGGGCGTCATTGTAGAGCCGTATGCAAGCGGGTATAAGACGGTACGGACGGAAACGTTATATACGCGTATCGAGGAAGGGAACATGCTCATCGCCACGCAGTTCCCGATCTACTCCATTGAAAAGGTGGAGGTCGGTTATATCCAAGAAGACGGCAGCAATGTCTTGCCGCCGATTACAGATATTACGGCGTATGTGTTTGAAAGTTCGATCTACAATTCGCAGTTATCCTCGTATGAATCGGAATACCCGTATTCCAAAGCGTACGGGCTGATGTACACGCAGGGGCAAAAGAACATCACGGCGCTGAACTTCAAGCAAGAGCATCCGGTTGATTCTTCGTTCGAGAATTATGCTATTTTGAACATTTTGCGTGAAGCGACAGGTGAAGCAGACCTTACGATCTCGGGGATACGGGACAGCAACGGGTACTATATCGGATGGTATCCGCTTCTCGCGTTCCGCGTGACGTACACGCCGTTCTACAACGCGCGCGTGGGGCAGAGCAAGGTAAACTATCAGGACTTCCCATACGGCGCGGCGCTCATCTACAACCAGCAGGCGAACGTCATCGAAAGCCGCTACTACGGCGAGAACCTGAAAGGCGCCATTGCACGGACGGGGAACATCGAACTTTCCAAAACGTACAATCTGGCGCGGCTGCCGCAGATCCCGAAGGCGGGCACGCTGTACAACGACGATTACTACATAAGCGCCGTTTCGGTGGAGTTTCTGCCGACGTACATCAAGTGCACGATCGGGCTTTCCAAAGACTTCAACAGGCTTTCAAAGTACATCGGCATATCTTCGACAAAGCGGTTTTCCGAAGTGTCACAGGGACAAGCCCTGGAGCGCAACACGCTGTGGAAGGAGTATATCGTCGTGGGCGACGAGGAAGAAGAGGACGAGGGCGGCTTTTTGCTCGGGAGCATGATGGACGCGGTGCGGGCGACCTTCACGCAGTCGGGGAACTACAAACCATTGTCAGCCGTGTATGCGTTTGGCACATCGTACAGCGGGGCGGGGCTTTTGTCGGAAGCATTCGGCGAGGTGATCTTGCCTGTTATTTCCTCGGCGTTCGGAAACAGCATTTCGTTTTCATGGGAGTATGAAGATAACTACTCTGCGGGGGCGACTTCGACGTATGCGAACACAGGGGAAGGTAATTCGTATGTGTCGGGGTACTTCCAAAACAACTATCAATATACAGATTATTACGGAAAAATTTATTACTATCAATTTGCCGTATTGGATGATGCAACCACGCCGGCTGATGAGGATAGTCAAAACGAGATCGGTAAAGCCCTTCCGGGCGCACAAGGACAATCGTTGGGGGCTTCGCAAACAGCCTACATATCAACGTTATCGGGAACGGAGCCGATCGTCCTGCGCAAGGACAACCGCGAAAAGCTGCAATGCAACGTACAGATCGATTTTGTTTCCAACCGCAAGGGGCTGATCATCGGCTCGGCATTGGCGGCGTATTGCCCCGCCGTGCGCGGGGTGGACAGTTCGCTTGCGGCAAAGCTGTACGTCTTTCAGGAGCCGCTGAACAAGTTCATCGACCATGTGGAGGGGTTTGCCGATATCGACCTGTCAAACGCGACGGCGTACGACATAACCCTCTATGACGCAGGCGCGGGGAACGGGCAGTTTTATGTGAAGGCGGGCAACTTTGCCGTGAGCGGCAAGGCATGGGCGATCTGCACGCAGCAGACGGACGGCGAAACGCAGACGGTCGAGGACGAAGAGGGGAACGTATACCAACAGACGGAAGTCAAGGGCGGCGACGTGCTTCTCGCGCAGAACATGGATATCACGGCGGGGATGGCTTTCCCTGCCGTATATTTTACAAAAAAACGGGAGGTTTTCAACAGACAAGCATGGACGGATTTACGGTAGAACAGCTCAAAGCAGGGTACGGGCTTGCGCGTATCATCGCGCAGAACGACCGCAGAGAGGCGGAAGCGGTAGACGGGTACACCGAGCAGCTTTGCGCCATAGCGCGGGCGCAGGCGGCGTTTGCGGGCGTCCCCGAAGCGCTGGAATACCTGGCGGGATTGGAAGCGGCGACACGTGAGAAGATCGCGGACGAGCTTTCGCACAGCGATTCGCTGAACGCAGAATTTACGGAGCTTACGGGCATTGTCCCGAAGGAGGACTGAACATGATCTTTTTTGTGGGGAATGACGGCACGGTCATAAAAAGCGTTCCCGCACCCGTCTATCAGGGCGGGGCAAACGCGAACACGGTATACCTGATCGCGCCGTTTGCGGAAAACCTTTCGGCGTCGGTCGCGTTTCAGCTGCCGAACGGGGTCGCCGTCGCGCCTGCACCCATGGTGCCGCAAGGCGCGGTCGGCGGGATAACGGACGCGCAGGGCAACGTATATTCGGGGTGGTCGTATGACCTGCCGAACAACATCACGGCGCTGTACGGCACGGTCATCGCACAATTTTTCTTTTATTCGGTGCAGGGGAAGGTCGTCGCTTCGTCGGCTGCAAACTTTACCGTCGGGCGCGGCGTTCCCGCCGTGCTGCCCGATGAGCCGAGCGACGATGTGTATTCGCAGCTGCTTTCCTTGATCGGCAGTTTACAGAGCGATCTGCACAACGGGTATTACGCTTCCCGTGCCGTCTATGCGTGGAACAGTACATATACGTACGGCGCGAACGAGATCACGTTCTATCCCGATATCGGGCAATACGGCGCGTTTGTGAAGTCCGTCGTTGCGGATAACACGAACAATGCTCCGTATGTCGACGGTGCCGTCAACTCCGCGTATTGGGCGGAAGTCGTGAACTTCAACACGATCACCGATGACTTTTTTGCGAAGATCAAAGCCGCCCAAGCAGCGGCGGAAGGTTTTGCACAGGATGCGGCGCAATCGGCACAGGATGCGGAGGATACGGCAAACAATTTTCAGAGCATGCTCAATAAAAGCATCGTGTTTGTTTCGCAGCTGCCCATGCAGGGAGATGAGAATGTTTTATATGCAGTTGTTTCTAAGTCAAGCGATTCTTTGTTCGTACTCTATGCGTGGTATGGCGGTTGGGTAGCGCTCGGGCATGCCGATATCGTACCGCCTGCGACCGCCGAACAGGTGCAAGACATTTTGGACGGAACAACTCCCCCGCTGAAAGCGGAACAGGCGGAAAATGTTACAGGGGAGATCGCGGGGAAAGCCATTTCGGGTATTTTTGAAACAAACGGGACGACCGTAAAAGAAGCGACGCATGCCGCAAGCGCAGGGAACGCGGCAACAGCCGACAGCGCAAACGACCCGAACGCCGTGCATTACACGGCGCAGCAGCTCACGGCGGAGCAGCAGGCGCAGGCGCGCGCGAACATCGGCGCGGCGGAGGGCGCAAACAGCGTCACGCCCGCGCAGCTGGAAGCGGGGCTGTCGTCCGTCTTCGCCTTCCGGAACGAGGGCGAGGCGCTGCCCGAGGGCATGCGCACGGGCGCGAGCGTGTACACGTACAAGCTGGCGGTGCCCGAAGCGAGCTTCGGGCAGAACGTCGTTGCGTACAACTTCACGGATCCGTCCTTCTCGCCTTCGGGCTGGATCGTGACGGGCGGCGGGGGAACGGCTCCCGCGCCCGCGTTCGGCGCGGACGGGCTGCAGATCGCGCAGGGGCTCTTTGCGGACAGGGGCACGGCAGCGGTCGCGAACCCGTTCAAGGGGTACGGGCTGGAAAGCCGCGGCATCACGGTCGCGTTTTACGGCACGGTGACGGGCAGCCTCATCAACGATTTTGAGAGCATGTTCGGCTTCTGCGACGCGGCGGACAGCGCCGATTCCGCGTTCGACTTTTTTGCGGTGACGGGCAGCGGAACGGGCGTCCGTTTCAACGCGAACGGCGCGGGCAACCTCGGCGAAACGTACTTTGACATCACGGGCGGGGCGGTGCTCGACCTGACGGAGCCGTCGCTGTACGTGCTGACGGTGACGGGCAGCGCCATCACGGTCTACCGCAACGGCGCGCAGCAGGCGTCGTACCCGTACACGGCGAACGGGGCGAACACGGCGTACCGCACGAACGTGTTGGAGAAGATCGCCGCGATGGACTACTTCCTGCTCGGCTGCAGCACGGGGCTGCTGCAATGGGGCAACCCCGCCATGCAGGTGCAGCGGCTGGTGCTGTGCCCCTTCGCGTTGACGGCGGAGGAAGTGCAGGCGATGTACAAGAACAGCTATTACGAGCTGAAAACGCTGTCCGGCGGGGAGCAGGCTGTGGCGGTGGAGCGCGCAAAGCGGCTGATGCCGGGCGAAGAGCTCGGGCTGTATTCCGCAGTCTATTTCACCGGGGACGGCACGCCTGCGGAAAACCCGAACATCTGCCTGCGCACGGGCTCGGCGCCCTTTTACAGCTATTCGGTGGCGGTGGGCAACGATGCGGAGGCGGGCGAAGGGGGCGTCGCTGTCGGCGAGGACGCAAACGGCGCGAACGGCGTGGCGGTCGGCGCGCTGTCGAATGCGGGCGCGCTGTGTGTGGCGGTGGGTACGTCGGCAAGCGCGGGCAGCGCCACCGTGTCGGGCGCGTCGGCGTTCGGCTATAACGCCGCGGCGACGGCGGCAAACACGATGCAGCTGGGCGGGAGCGGGAACAGCTACGTCTACTATTACGGCACGCTGCAGGCGCGCTCGGACGAGCGCGACAAAGCCGACCTCGCCGACTTCGACGACGAAAAGAGCCTGGAATTCGTGACGTCGCTGCGCACGTTCAGCTATGTGCGCAACCCGCGCGGGCTGTACGAGTATACGGAAGAGGAGCACGCGGGCGCGAAGGAGCTGCACCGCAAATACGGGCTTGCGCCGTATGATAAGGAGGCGCATGCGGCGGGCACGAAGAAGGGCAGCCGCCGCCGCGCGGGGCTGTCCGCGCAGGACGTGCAGGCGAAGATGGAACAGGTGTTCGGCGGAGAGATCGCCAACCTCGTGTGCGACAGCCTGCACGATCTGCGCGCGGCGGGCGAAACCATCCCCGAAGGAGTGGAATCGCAGCTGCATGTGGGCTATACCGCGCTCGTGCCCTTCCTCGTCTCCGCCCTGCGCGCGCAGCAAAAGCGCATCGCCGCGCTGGAAGAAAAGATGACAAAGGAGAACAAAGCATGAGAACGGTAACACTGAAAGAACACGGGCTTTGCCTGTACAATGACAGGGGCGCGTTTGCGCTCGGGGATCTGGAGATCGCCGTAAACAATATCCCTTCACGCAGCGGCGAATTTCTTTTCTTCGCGTTCAGCGACGGAAAGCAGGTCATGCGGCAGACGGTCACGCCCGAAAAGAACAGGGTCACCGTTCCCGCAAAACTGCTTTCGGCGGGCAAGTTCAATGCTTACGTGTCACACTTTGTAAACGGGATAGAAGCCAAGCGCTACCCGATCGAACCGCTGCTCGTGACGGACGTGCAGGGGAGCCTTTCCGCAGACCCCGAGATCGCCGCCCTGACGGAAGAGATCGCTGCGTTGAAGGAAGAGGCAAGCGCCGCAAAAGCGTGGCGCACGGAGGCAGCGGCGCGGCTTGCCGCGCTGCAAAACACGGTCGCGGAGCTGGAAACGCGGCTTTCGGTCGTGGAGAAAAACATAGACATTTTTGAAAACTGAAAAAGGAGAAAAAACATGGAAGCATTGCAGGCATTCTGGGCAGAGTGGGGCACCGTCATCACGGCGGTGCTCGGCAGCGGCGTCGGCGCACTCATTATGAGCTTTGTCGCGTCGCTCGTGGCAAAGATCGTGGCGAACAGGATCACGGGCAAGTTTGACGTGAATAAGATCGTTGCGGAGGTGACGGAGCGCGTCACGCAGAACGTGGTGCAGGCGATCACGGGCAGCACGTTGGATGTGGATATTTCCGCAGTGGTGGAAGAGAAGCTGGACGAAGTGCTCGGGGAGGTCACCGTCGAGATCAAGGACGTGAAACAGGCGGTAGACAGCATGCGCAAGGTGAGCGCGCTGACGGCAAAGGCGGTGAGCAAGTCGAAGCTGCTGGATACGGCAGAACGTGCCGAGCTGACGGCAGCGGGGGAAACGCTCGAAGCCTCGGCGGCGCGCGCCGAAAAGCCTGTCATGAAAGTGCGCGTGGAAGCGAAAAATAACGAAGCAAAGCCCGCCGCAAAGCCTGCGGGAACGCCTTCCGCCATTGCGATCTGAGGAGCCGACCATGACAAAAAAGAAGATCGTTTTTACGGTTTTGGAAGTGTTGTTCGTCGCTGCCGTTCCCGCCGCGCTCATCATATGGAACTACTCCACGTGGGGCGCGGGGACGACGGGGTTCAAGATCTCCGTGACGGGGATCCTTTTGCTCGTCGTCATCTTTTTCGTGCTCAAAGCCGTGTTCCTGAACAGGTATTTGAAGCGCATGAGCGACCGCGCCGCGCAGCACGAGGCAGACCTGAAAGTGGAGACAGACAAAGACAAAAAAGAAACCCTGCGCAAGGCGCTGCGGACGGAGAGGAGCATGGAAGCGCTCCTCTCTTACGTTATGCCGCTGTTATTCGTTGCGGGCATGTACGTGCTTGCGCTGGTGCTGGAAAGCGCGGCGGTGAAGCTGAGCGGCACGTTCGGGCTGTGCGCGGCGAGCATGGTCATCGGGTTCGTGTTCGGGTTCTTCGCCGCACGGGAGGTGTGATATGGCGGATGAGAAAAAGGTTTCGGGCTCGCGGGTCAAAACGCTCGCGCTCGTGCTGCTCATGCTCGCCGTTACAGGCTGCACCGTGCTGGTGGACTTTGTTTCGGCGGAGTTCTCCACCACGCTCTTTACCGACGTCACCTATTGGATCAACATGGTCACGATGCAGAGCGCGGTCATCATCCTGCTGTTTGTCGAACGCACGATCGCAAAAGACAAAGAGCGTGAACGCAACGAGCGGTATAAAATGCTGACGGCGTCGCTGCAGGAAGCGTTCCTCTCGCTCAACGCGCAGAACCTGAACGGCACGTTCAAAGAATACATACAAGAAGACAACCGCAAACGTAAGCTCGTTGCGTATCTTGCCGCGTTGAACGCGAAGAAGGCGCGCTGTGACGACCGTGCCGCCCGCCTCGGCTTCCGTATCAGGCGTAGGGAAATACGGGCGCAGGACAGGCAGCAGGCGCCGCACGGCGCGGCGTACAGGCTTTTGTGCGCGCTGAAAAAACGCGCCGAGGATAAAGCAGCGTTCTGGAAAAAGAAGATCGAGCGCGCGCCCGAGGAAGTGGACTATGCGCGGGTGAAGTTTGTGCGCTGGTCGTACGGCGTGATCTTTTCGGGCGCGGAGGGGAAAGCCAAAGAAGAGGACGACCCCGCTGCACACGAGGGGCGCGACGTTGCCTCCATCCTTTTGACAAAGGGGTTGAGCATCCTTGCGTTCGGGCTGATCGCCACATCGTACATCACGCCAGAATTTACGTTCGACGCCGTCCTGATCTATCGGTCACTTATCAAGATCGTCCAGATCGCGCTCGGGCTGTACACGGGCGCGGTCTCGGGGCAGGACTTTGTCCGCCGCAAAATTTGTGCGAAACTCATGATCCGGTTCAACTATGTGAAGCAGTTTAAAGAGCAGATTTCTGACGGTCGAACTCTTGTCTAAAATGTGTCTAAAATGTTACTAAAATTGAAAACATACTATATACAGAGGTAGCATTTTTAAAAAAGTCATATATGTTGTGTTACGTAGAATCCCTCTCTCTGCGCCACGCAATCTGCAACCCTTCTGCTCGGTTTGGGCGGCGGCATTTTTATCCGCGAAACCAGGCTTATAGCCTGTTGCCGTATGGCAGCGGGCTTTTGGTTTGCCGTGCGGCATTCGCCGCGCGGTTCTGCAACCCAAAAGCCGCGTGTTTCAGCAAACGGATAAAGATCTGCGCCCTGCGCGGCGTTGCCGCGCAGGGCGCAGTGTGTCGGACAAATGAAGTTGCTTAAAAACTCAATCTTCGTCGGTGAATTCGTAGCGGTAGGCGCCGTTTTCGATGTAGATGCGGAAGGTCGCCTGTATGCCGCCGAAGTCCGCTTCGGCGTACAGCAGCGCGTCTGCGCGCCTGTCGCGCTTGCATTGCAGCACGTCGCGCCGTTCGCCGCGCAGGATGGTCAGCTTGATCTCTGCTTCGCCGTCCTCTTCTTCGTAGTCGATGGTCGTATCTTCGACGCAGCGCCCGTCCTCGAACACGCGCAGGCGGTGGGTGCGTTCGGTCTCCGTTTCGCCCTCTTCGCTCTCCGTCTCTTCCTCCTGCTCGATGCGCAGGTAAGAATTTTCGCCCGTGTACGCTTCGAACCAAAGCTCGCTTTCGCTCTCGCTCTCGCCGCCCTCGCTTTCTTCCTCCTGTTCCTTGCCGCCGCGCACGGGGTAATCGGTGCCGTCTACGGCGAGCACGCCCGTTATGTCATACGCGCGCTCCGTTTCGTCGCCGTCCGTCTCTTCCCCCGTCAGCGCCTCGCTGTAATATAGGGTATAGGTGAACGTGCCGCCTGCAATGCCGCGGCTGGTGATCTTCATGGCGTAGCTGTACTGCGCGTATTTTTCGGGCACGGCAACGGCTTCGTGCGTGATCGACCCGTCCGAAAGCAGGCTTTCGATCAGTCGCATGTATTCGTCCGTCGTATCTTCGATCTCCTGCTGCTGCGCCGCGGTGAGTGACCTGCGCAGCTTCGTGCCCGCCTGCCCGCCGCTCTGCGAAAGCAGCGCGCCTGCCGACGCCGCACTGTATGCGTAGAAGTCGCCCGCGGCAGAGAGCGTGGGGGGCAGGGCACTGCTGCCGCCGCCCGAAAGCAGCACGGGCAGCAGGATGCACAGCGCCAGCACGAGCGCAAGCCCCGCCGCCAGCACGGGCAGCCACTTCTTTTTGCTTACGCTGCGCGTGCCGCCGTGCGCGTACGCCTGCTCTTCGGCAGGGGCGGGAGCGATGCCCAGCCCGCTGCGCACCCGCTCTTTTACGGAAGGGTCGGGCAGCGCGTCTTTCGCCTGCGTTTTCAGCATTTTTTTCAGATCGTTCATGCGTCGCCCTCCTTTTCTAAAATTTTCCGCAGCTTTTTCAGCGCTTCGTTGTTCTTCCACGTCACCGTGCCGATGGGCATGTTCAGCATGGCGGCGACTTCCCTTCGCTTGTACCCCGCCGTCTGGCAGAGCATCAGGATCTCGTACTCGTCTTCGGCGAGCACCTGCTGCGCCAATTCGAACAGGTAGGGCAGTTCGTGCTCGTGCGCGCCCCATTTCCACGCCTGTTCGTTGAAGTCTGTCGCCACTTCCCGCGCGGCGTGGGCGGCGTGGTTGTACGCCAGGCGCTTGCCGATCTGCACCAGCCAGCCCGTGAAGTTCGTGCCCGCCGTATACCCTTCGAGCGAGCGCAGCGCGCGCACAAAGGTCTCCTGCAACAGGTCTTCGGCGTCCGCTTTGTTTTTTACGATGTACAGGATCGCAAAGTATACGGGCTTGTGCGTGTGCTCGTAAATGTAGTCGAACGCGCGCCCGTCGCCCGCTCTGAACGCGGCGATCTTCCGCTCAAGTTTGTCCGTGTTCATACCTCTCCGCAATTGTATAACAATTTAAGGTGCCGTTTTGTTGGTGAGATCCGAAAAATTTTTAAAAATTTTTCACCATGAGTATACCGCATCCGCGCGCGTTTGTCAACGTTCGGCAAAGTATTGACAGCCGCCCGAAAACGTGGTATGCTATATGATAAGGGTGGTACGGCGCGGCTGCCTTTTCCGTCCGTCTGCAGACCGCACGGGAAGGATCGGTGCGGAGGGAAAAGTGGCTGCAAAAGGGCGTATGCAGACGAATCAACAAAGTGGTCGCTATGGCGATGAGCGCCGATCTTTCGCAGCCGCGACCGGCTGTGCGGCAGGAGTTTCGAGTACTATCCGGAGGTCCGCTGCTTACGGGCAAGCTGGCTGCCGACGCCTGTGTAAAAGCGCGGCAAAGGACGGGTCGGGTTTTCGGAGGAAAAGGATGCAGACGATCGAAACATATCTTGCGCAGAAGTGGAAAGAGACGGTGCGGTACGCCCCGCTGGACGAGGGGATACGGATCGGGCTGCCGTACCCGTATACCGTGCCCTGTGCGGACGGCATGTTCAACGAAATTTATTATTGGGACACCTATTTTACGAACAAAGGGCTGATCGCGGCGGGGGAAGTGCAGCTTGCAAAGGATAATTGCAGGAACATGCTGTACCTTGTCGAAAAATTCGGGTACATGCCGAACGGCAATCTCACTGTCTTTCTCGGCAGAAGCCAGCCACCGTACCTCGCGATGATGGTGTGGGACGTATACGCCGCGGCTGCGGACAGGGCGTTCCTCGCCGCTGCGTATCCCGTTCTGCAAAAGGAATACACATTCTGGGAGCGGGCGCGCATGACGGAGAGCGGGCTGAACCGCCATTTTGCCGACAACACGGCGGAGGAGTGCGCCAAAAGCTATGCCGGCCTCCGCACGCGGGTGCGTTCGCCCTTTTCGGACCCCGAGGAGGGCGGCAGGAACCTGCTTGCCGAGGCGGAGTCGGGGTGGGATTTCACCACGCGGTTCGGCGGAAGGTGTGCGCAGTTCAACCCCGTCGACCTCAACAGCAACCTGTACCGCTATGAGGTGCTGTTTGCAAAGACGGAGCGCGAACTTGCGCTTTCGGACGGGGCAGCGTGGGAGGCGCGTGCCCTGCGGCGGAAACAGCGGATCGGGGCGCTTTGCTATGACCCGGAGAGCAAAACGTACCGCGACTACGATTTTACGGAGCGGAAACGCTCCTCCGTGTACAGCGCCGCCATGTTCTGGCCGTATTTTATGGGCGTTGCGGAGAGCGGAGAGGGGCTTTCGCTCCTTTTGGAAAAGCTGGAGGCGCCGTACGGTATTTTCACCGCCGAAAAATCGGAAGAGCGATACCAGTGGGGGTACCCGAACGTGTGGGCGCCCTGCATGTATGCCGCCGTCGTCGGGTGCGAAAACTACGGGTACTCCGCCGCGGCGGCGCGGCTGGCGCACAAGTACATCGCGCTGATCGAAAAGAATTACGAAGAGACGGGGAAACTTTGGGAAAAGTACAACGCGCTGGACGGGAACACGCAGAGCGCGAACGAATACGCCACCCCCGAGATGATGGGCTGGACGGCGGGCGTGTATACCTGCCTGAAACAGACCTACGGAAATACGCGCGCGGGCGGTTGAAACCGAGCGCGTGCAAGAG
>CASDPE010000003.1 GCA_949282395.1 uncultured Bacillota bacterium
ACTTGCAGGCGTCACCGAGCCGGAACAAAAGCGCAAGATCATCGGCGCGGAGTTTATCAAAGTTTTTGAAGCCGAGGCAAAGAAGATCGGCGCCGTCGACTTTCTTGTACAGGGCACGATCTATCCCGACGTGATCGAGAGCGGCAAAGGCAAAAGCGCCGTCATCAAAAGCCATCACAATGTAGGCGGGCTGCCCTCCGTGGTCGATTTTAAAGAGATCATCGAGCCGCTGCGCGACCTGTTCAAAGACGAGGTGCGCAGGCTGGGCACGGAGCTGGGGCTGCCCGATCACGTTGTGTGGCGGCAGCCTTGCCCGGGACCTGCGCTCGCCATCCGCATCATGGGCGAAGTCACCCGTCAAAAGCTGGAAACGCTGCGCGAAGCGGACTTTATTTTCCGCGACGAAGTGGCAAAAGCGGGGCTGGAGAAACAGATCTGGCAGTATTTTGCCGTCATGACCGATTGCAGAACGGTGGGCGTGCAGGGCGATTTCCGCACCTATGAAAACGTCATAGCCCTGCGTGCCGTGACGAGTGTGGACGCCATGACGGCGGATTGGGCGCGCATCCCGTTTGAGGTGCTTGAAGCGGTTTCCAGCCGCATCACGAACGAGGTGTCGCACGTCAACCGCATCGTATACGACATCACGTCGAAGCCGCCCGCGACCATTGAATGGGAGTGAGCGCGCCGTAAGAGTTTGACGCGGAAAATTTTACAGATCCCGATACGGAGGTAACACATATGGAAAACAACAAGCGCCCCGAAAACATGGAGCGCATCAACAACGCGGAGCTTGCAGGCAAGTTCATCGACGAGCAGGTCGCTGCGGTCAAGGCGCAGGTGGGGGACAAAAAAGTCCTGCTTGCCCTTTCGGGCGGGGTAGATTCGTCCGTCGTGGCGGCGCTGCTGATCAAGGCGATCGGCAAAAACCTTGTGTGCGTGCATGTCAACCACGGGCTGCTGCGCAAAGGTGAGCCCGAGCAGGTCATCGAAGTGTTCCGCAACAGGATGAACGCCAACCTCATCTATGTGGACGCGGTCGACCGCTTTTTGAACAAACTTGCGGGCGTTTCCGAGCCGGAAAAGAAGCGCAAGATCATCGGTGCGGAGTTCATCCGCGTGTTTGAAGAAGAGGCGCGCAAGCAGGACGGCATCGAGTTCCTTGCGCAGGGCACCATCTATCCGGACATTTTGGAAAGCGGCCCCGTCAAAGCGCATCACAACGTGGGCGGCTTGCCCGAAGATCTTAAATTTGAGCTGGTCGAACCGCTTAAATTCCTGTTCAAGGACGAGGTGCGCGTCGTAGGCAAGGCGCTCGGGCTGCCCGACGAGATGGTCTACCGCCAGCCGTTCCCCGGCCCGGGGCTGGGCGTGCGCTGCCTCGGCGCGATCACGCGCGCGCGCCTTGAATGCGTGCGCGAGTCGGATGCGATCCTGCGCGAAGAGTTCGCCAAAAACGGGCTTGCGGGCAAAGTCTGGCAGTATTTCACGGTCGTGCCCGATTTCAGGTCTGTCGGCGTAAAGGGCGGTCTGCGCACCTTTGAATACCCCGTCATCATCCGCGCGGTGAACACCGTTGACGCCATGACGGCGACGGTGGAGGATGTTCCGTTTGCGCTCTTGCAGCATATCACCGACCGCATCACCAAGGAAGTTGCGGGCGTCAACCGCGTTCTGTACGACCTCACGCCCAAGCCCTGCGGAACGATCGAGTGGGAGTAAGGCGCGCTTCAATGCCTGCCGGAGGGATGCGGAAAGTTCTTGTGATCGGCTGCCCCGGGGCGGGAAAAAGCGTTTTTGCGCGCGCCCTGCACGGCAAAACGGGGCTGCCGCTCCATTATCTGGATACGATCTGGCATAAGCCCGATAAGACGACTGTCTCCGAAGAGGAGTTTGACGAAAAGCTGGGCGCGATCCTGCGCGGAGAGAGTTGGATCATCGACGGAAATTACATGCGGACGCTTGCGCGCCGCCTTGCGGCGTGCGATACCGTGTTCCTGCTCGATTATCCGCTTGAAGTCTGCCTTGCGGGCGCGGCGGCGCGCATCGGCACGGTGCGCGAAGATCTGCCGTGGCAGGAAACGGAGTTCGACGCGGAGTTCCGTCAATGGATCGAAGAGTTCCCGCAAAAGCAGCTTCCGCAGATCTATTCGCTGCTGCGGCGCTTTGCGGGCGGAAAAAAGGTCTTTGTCTTCGGTTCGCGCGCGGAAGCCGAAACATACCTTGCGGCACTTTCATAAAAAGCGGGCAATACCGAACCTTAAAAAATACCTTTGCGAAATTTCGGCAAAGGTATTTCTTTTTTGCGCGGGATGTGGTATACTAAGGCGATAGCACTTTTTGCGTCGGTGTTTTGCGGCGCACGGTGAGGATATGGGGGACGCGACGTTTCAACAACTGCATGAGCGGATCAAACCGCATAAAGAGCCGGACAAGGCGTTTTTCCTCGACCTTTTGGATGAGCAGAAGCAGCGCGCGTACGAAGACGGGCGCGTGCGCTGCGTCATGCTGCTGTTAAAGGTCTGCTACATCAACCGGCGCAAACTCAAGATCAAGGAGGCGCAGGAAGAGATCGCCGCTCTGCGGAAGGGCGAGTTTTCCGCCGAAAGCTACCGCGAGATCCTTGCGCACATTGCCGATATCCGCGCGTGGCGGAAGGAGATTGAGGGGTACAGGGGCTTTTTTACCGAGCCGTACTTTGCGCGCATGGATCTTTCGGATCCGCGCGAAGGGTACAACAGCTATTACATCGGCAAGCGCGGCGATATCAATCTTGAGATCGTGGACTGGCGCGCGCCGCTTGCGCGGAAATATTATCAGAAGAGCCAGATCGCGTTCACGATCAACGAGTACGAATACAAGCTCGTGTTGCGCCGCGCCCTGCGCACGGCGAACGGAAAGTTTTACGACTTCAAAAACGAATACCTCAGCGTGCGCGACTATCTGACGAAGGAAGAGATCGCCGGGCGGGACGAAGAGATCATCTTCGACCCGTACCTGAAAGAGATCCTGAAAACGCGCAAAGAACAGGCGGGCATTTCCGACATCATTGAGACCATTCAGGAAAAGCAGTACGAGATCATCACAAAACCCGAGCGCGACAGCTTTGTTTTGCAGGGTTGTGCGGGCAGCGGCAAAACGATGATCCTGCTGCACCGCCTCAGCTTTTTGCTGTACAACAATGAAGACCTGAAACCGCGCGACGTGCTTGTCATCACCCCGAGCGATTCTTTCAATGCATTCATCGACGAGCTTTCGCAGGTGCTTGAATTGGAAAAGATCAAGACGACGACCATCGACGGGTACTTTTTGCAGCTGCTTGAAAACGAGGGCGTCGTGCTCGGCGGCAGGGAAGCGCTTGCGGCAAAACCGCCCGAAGCATACGCGCGCTATATCTACTCCGAGGAATTTTACGGCGATACGCTGAACCGCCTGCGCAAGATCTACGACGGCGTGGCGGGGATGTTCCTGAGCCGTGAATGCGCGGACGCGATCGCTATGGCGGTGCGCGATTTGCAGCGGCAGGCAGAGCTGTTTTCGCGGCTGCGCAACATGAGCACGCGCGTGCGGCGCGCCGTGCTCGGCGAGATCAAAGAGCGCGCAGAGGGCGGGCTGTACTATACCAAGCCTTTCCGCGAGATGATGAACGAAGTTACCGCCGCGGAAGAATTTCTTTCGGGCTGCCTTGCGGGCAGCCCTGCGGGGAACTACAACGCGTTTTACCGCGGCGTGCTCGCATTTTACCGCGCAGGCAGTTTTCTTGTAAGGGCGCACGGGCAGGTCACGGGCGGCGCGCTCACCGATCTCGGCACCCTTTCGCAGACGGTGGAAAAGGAGATCGCCGATCTGCGCCGCTATAAAATCGTGCGCGGCGGGGTGGAAACGGAAACGTATCCCGACCGCATTGCGGCGCGCGGCAAGCTGTTGGAAGAGATCGCCGCCGCAAGCAGGTGCGTCGAAGAGGTCGCTTCGCTCTTTACGGGGTTCTGCGAATTGTTTGAAACGATGCGCGGGAACAAATATTTCGTGCGCATCGGCAAGTGCGGCACGCATACCGAACTTGCGCGCCTTTTTTATAAAGAGACCGTCCGCAGGGCAAAGAACGCGCTCGGGTTGGGGAAGGGGCTGTACCGCTGCGACGCATATGCCCTCTGCCTCGTGCTGCACCTGCTCGGCGGAAGGCTGCAACCGCGTTACGGGCTTGTGTTCGTGGACGAGGGGCAGGATGTTTCCGCAGGGGAGTACAGGCTGCTCAAAGGCATCAATCCCGACGCCGCTTTCAATATTTACGGCGACCTGGCGCAGAACGTGACGCCGTTCCGCGGCATTTCCGATTGGAACAGCGTGCCGGGCGGCGGGCTGTACACGCTGGACTGCAATTACCGCAACACAAACCAGATCGTGGAGTTCGTCGCCGATTCGCTGGATATCCCCATGCGCTCGGTCGGGTTTGACGGGCCGCCCGTGCGGCACATCGGCATGCGCGGCATCAGCGCCTTTTTCCGTGACAAGAAAGGGTTGAAGGCGGTCATCGTGCCCGAAAGCGAGCTTGCGCGGTACCGCCGCAAAAGCTACAACGTGCTTGCCGATACGGGCAGGTTGTCAAAGTCGAAGATCAATCTGATGACGGTCTATGAGTCGAAGGGGCTGGAATTCACCTGCGTCGCCGTTGCCCCGCTGCATATGACCAAGCATGAAAAGTACATTGCCTATACCCGCGCGCTCAAAGAGCTGGCTGTGGTGGATGAAAAGGAGGAGGGCTGAACCTTGCGCGACTTTTTTTTGCTGGATGCGGACGAGACCGTTCTTGATTTTATCCGCTCTTCGCGCGAAAGCCTGCGGTTCATGATGCAGGCGCTCTCGCTTCCGTACAGGGAAGAGGATTTTGCGCTCTACAAGCGCATAAACGACGGGGTCTGGCGGGAGTACGAGCAGGGCGCGGTCACCAAAAAACGGCTGCACACGCTGCGCTTTGAGCGCTTTTTCGCGCAGCGCGGCATCTGTGCGGATGCGGAGCGGGCGAACGAAGTGTACTTCACCAAACTGTGCGGCACGGGGTATCTTCTGCCGGGCGCGGAGGCGTTTTTGCGGGAGCTGCGGCGGCGCGGGAGCGTGCTGCTCATCACCAACGGCACGCCGCAGGCGCAGTACGGCAGGCTTGACGCGCTCGGCATCCGTTCCTTGTTTGCGGGCATTTATGTTTCGGACGAGATCGGTTTTGCAAAACCCGATCCCCGTTTTTTTGCACATGTGCTCGCTTCGGCGGGCGTCGGGGCGGGGCGCTGCCTTGTGATCGGCGATTCGCTCACGTCGGATATCGCGGGCGCGAACGCGGCGGGGATCCCCTGTATCTGGTACGACCCGCAGCGAAAGGAGGCGGCGGGCGCCGTTCCCTCTGCTGTCGCGTACAGCTATGAAGAGATCGTAAAGATCGTAGACGAAGGGCGGCTCTGAACGGGCGGCCCTTTTTTATCGGCGCGGTGCGCCGTATAAAAAGCGGGCGGCGGGGCGATAAACCGTACCGCGGGATGGCGCAAAAATCCGCGCCGATTTCTGCAAGCGCTTGCCAAATGCGGCAAGTTGCGGTATAATGTTGAGGAATGAAAAAAGCGGGTGCTGGTGTGGTATGGCAGGAAAGAGATCGGCAAAGAACACATTAAAGGAGACAATCGCGCTGAGCGTTTCCGCGCAGCAGTTCTACGGGTATGCGGACTATTACAACCGCGTGCCGCTGTTCACGTCTTTGCAGCTCACGAACGCGGGCGCGGAGGCGGCGGAGGGGCTGGAAGTCGTCATCGAAGGGGCGGAAGGCTTTCTGCTGCCCTTTTCCAAACAGCTGGAAGAGGTGCCCTTTGAAAGCACCGTTGAAGTGGCGGCGCAGAACATCGTTTCGCCGCTGTATCTGACCGAGCTTTCCGCCGTTACGCCCGTCACCGTCCGCGTAAAAGTTCTGCACGGAAAGGAGACCGTTGCCGAGTGCGCGCAGCAGGTTACCGTGCTGCCATTTGACTATTGGTGCGGCAGGAGCGGGAACGCCGAGCTTTTGGCGTGCTTCGTGCGCCCCAAAGTGGCGGATTGCCTGCGCGTGCTCGACGAGGCGGGCAAGCAGCTGCAAAAGTGGGGCGTTCCCTGCGAATGGCGCGGCTATCAGGAGGGGGACAAGAACAAGATCCGCCAGATCTGCGCGGCTGTGTTCGCGGCGGTCAAGCGGCAATCGGTGGAGCGCTCCGCCGCCGATTTCAACTGCAACGATCCCGTGCCGGTCGGCGATATCACCGCCATCCTGAAAAACAAGGTGTGCACGTCGTTTGAAATGGCGCTCTTTGCCGCAAGCTGCCTCGAATGCGCGGGGCTGCATCCCGTGCTGGCGGTGGGCGAGCGGGGCATTGCCTGCGGCGCGTGGCTGTACGACAACTGTTTTGCCGAAAGCGCGGGCGACGACGTGGTGCTTCTGCAAAAATACATTGCCGACGGCATCAACAACGTGAGCATGTTCGATACCGACGAACTGTTTGCGGGGCGGAACGTCAACTACGCCACGGCGGAAAAGCACTTTGCGCAAAAACTTTCGGGCGGCTGGTTCGACACGGTGGTAGACGTAAAGCGCTGCCGCATCGTGCGGCTTGCGCCGCTGCCGCTGAAAGTGCGCGGGATAAAGGGGTATGAACTTCTCGGCGAAGAGGATACCGACCTGAGCAGCGCGCCTGCGGCGCTCACGGGCGCGCGCAAACTGAGCCTGGACGGGAAGGCGACCAAAAACAAACAGTGGGAGCGCCGCCTGCTCGACCTGTCCCTCAAAAATTCGCTGCTCAATTTCAATCCCGCCAAAAACGTGCTGCACATCATGTCTGCCGACGTGAACGCCACGTATGAAAGCCTTGCTTCGGGCGAGCCGTTCACCGTGCTGGAAAAGACGAGCGACGTGCGCGGTTCGCTGCAAAACGTGGATGCGTTTGCGGGAGAGGGCGGCTTTGCGCCTTTGGCGGAACTGATCGGTGTAGAGCTGAAAAACAAGCGCCTGCGCACCTGTTCGGAGCGGGAAGAGGCGAACGACGTCATCCGTTACCTTTTGCGCAAGGCAAAAACGGCAGAGGAAGAGGCTGGCGCGAACGTGCTCTTTTTCGCCTTCGGCTTTTTGAAATGGTATGAGCGCGAAGGGGGCGAAGCGCGCTATGCGCCGCTCGTGCTCGCGCCCGTGCGCATCGTGCGCAGCAAGGGCGGCAAGGGGTATTCCGTTGCCTTCGCCGAAGAGGAACTGCAATGCAACAGCACGCTGCTCGAATTTCTGCTGCGCGAATTCAAGATCGATATCCGCGGGCTGGAAAGCGCGCGCGGGCTGCGCATTTCGGAGATCCTCGCCATGGTCAAGGCGGAGATCCTCAACATGCGCCGCTGGGATGTGACCGAGGACGTGTATCTTGCAAACTTCTCGTTTGCGCGCTATGCGATGTGGAACGACGTCCGCCGTAACATCGATAAATTCCGCAAAAACCCGATCGTGCGTTCGCTGCTCGAAAACCGCCTCGAAATCGAAAACCGCGTTTTTGAGGACAAGGCGGAGGACGAATACAGCCCGCTCGAAGTGCTTACCCCGCTCACGGCGGACGCGTCGCAGTTTGCCGCCATTGCAGAGGCTGCAAACGGCACTTCGTTCGTGCTGCACGGGCCGCCCGGAACGGGCAAGAGCCAGACGATCACCAACATCATCGCCAACTGCCTCGGCAGGGGCAAGCGCGTTCTGTTCGTCGCCGAAAAGCAGGCGGCGCTCTCCGTCGTAAAAAAGCGGCTGGATTCCATCGGGCTGGGCGATTTTTGCCTTGAACTGCATTCGGGCAAGGCGGACAAGGCGCAGCTTTTAAAGAGCCTTGAAAGCACGCTCGCGCTCGCATCCGAAGCGGACAGCCCTTCCTTTGCCGAAAAGGCGGAGCAGATCGACGAGGTGCGCAAAGCGCTCAATGCGCCCGTCGAAGCGCTGCACCGCAAGCGCCGCCTGGGCGTTTCGGTGTATGAGGGCATCCTGATCTATCTGAAAAACAGGAACGCCCCCGATGTTCTTGACATTGAAAGCACTTTCTACGACAGCCTTACCCGCGAAAAGCTGGAAAATTACGAGCGCCTTTTGCTTGAAGTTTCGGCTGCCGCCAAGCAGTGCGGCGGGGTGTACCGTTCGCCGTTTGACAATGTGAACATCAGCGAATACGATACGCAGGTGCGCGGGCGGGTGCTCGTCGCCGCAGAGGTGCTGCTTGCCGAGATCAAGCATCTGAAAAACTACCTCAGCCTGTTCCTCGATCATTACAGGCAGCGCATTAGTTCGTTCACGCAGAAAAAGATGGGCACGCTCGTTCAGCTGATCGACTTGCTCGCTTCGGGCGCTGCCGAAAAATATTTTGCCTGCGAAGAGAGCGAATTTTACGTGTTCTTCAACGCGAACAGGCGGCTTGACCGTCTGTTCGGCACCTATTTCAAGGTGTTCAAAACGCTGATCGAGCTGGACGCCGACCCTGCGGTCGTAGAGCAGGAGCTGGACAATTGGGGCGAAAATTTCCGCAGCTCCAAGGTGCTCAACACCGTGATCAAGCGCCTGCGCCGCGCCTCCTCCGTGCAGCTTTCGCCCGCGGACGAGATCAAGTACGTCGGGATCGTGGCGCAGATCTATGAAGACCTTCGCCTCGTAAAGGGCAATACGTCTTTGGCGCAGAACTTTCTTGACCGCGGCGGCAAGATCAATTTCCGCCGACGGGAGGAATTTTTGGAGGAGCTCCGCCGCCTGCACGCGCTGGCGGAAGGGGTGTTCATGGATTACAATGCAGACAGCTTCAACAGCGTCTGCATTCGTTCGGCGGGCGGGTTCGCCCTGCCCATGCTCACGGGGCTGCGCCGCGCCGTGAACAGCTTTGAAGAGAGCATGCGCTCCTTCTGCGGCATCATCCGCGCCGAGCAGGAAAAGTTCCGCGACGAAGACCTGCTGGATTATTTCACGTCCAAAGCGGGCGCGCTCATTGACAACGTGGATATGCTCGCCGCGTGGTGCATGTTCAAAAAGATCTCGGCGCAGCTGGATGAAGAAGGGCTTTCCTTCGTCACCGATTCGTTGGAAACGGGCGCGACGACGTCGGATAACATCCTTGCAAGTTTCCGTAAAAACGTGTACCGCAATTTCGTGGAAACGAACATCGGCGCCGACCCCGAATTGTCCAAATTTTCGGCAAGCGTGCTGGAAGAGAAGATCGAACTGTTCCGCTCGCTTGACGAACAGTTCACCGCGCTTTCCCGCGCGCACATCCGCAATGCGCTCGCGGCGGAGCTGCCCAGCACGTCGACGGAAGGGCCGCTCAGCTTAGAGGTGCTTGCATTCCAGCGCATCGCAAAGGGAAACATGCGCGGCATGACCATCAAAGAGTTTTTGCAGGAGATCTCCGGGCTGTTTGCGCGGCTGGCTCCCTGCGTGCTCATGAGCCCGATCACGGTGGCGCAGTACCTGCAGGCGGAGCCGGATCTGTTCGACCTTGTGGTGTTCGACGAAGCCTCGCAGTTGCCGACCAGCGAAGCGATCGGCGCTTTGGCGCGCGCGAAGAGCGCCGTCATCGTCGGCGACCCGAAACAGCTGCCGCCCACGTCCTTTTTCAGCTCCGGATATGTGGATGAGGAGAATCTGGACGCGGAGGATCTGGAAAGCATCCTGGACGATTGCCTCGCCCTCGGCATGCCCGAAAAGCATCTGAATTGGCACTACAGGAGCAAGCACGAGAGCCTGATCGCCTTCTCAAACGTCATGTACTACGGCAACAAGCTGTGCACGTTCCCTTCGCCGGACGCGTTGGAAAGCAAAGTGCGCCTCGCACTCGTGGAAGACGGCGTATACGACCGCGGTTTTACCAAGCGCAACAAAGCGGAAGCGGAGGCGCTCGTCGCCGAAGTCGTCCGCAGGCTCAAAGACCCGAAGCTCAGCCATTCGAGCATCGGAGTGGTCACGTTCAGCACCGCCCAGCAGGATTATGTGGAGCGCCGCCTTACGGACGCTTTGGCAAAGAACAAACTTGAAGACGCCGCTTACGAGCGCGAAGAGCCGCTGTTTGTCAAAAATCTTGAAAACGTGCAGGGCGACGAGCGTGACGTCATCCTGTTTTCCGTCTGCTACGGGCCTGACCGCGCGGGCAGGGTGTCGCTCAACTTCGGGCCGCTCAACCAGGTCGGCGGCTGGCGCCGCCTCAACGTCGCCGTTTCCCGCGCAAGGGAGGAGATGATCGTATTTTCCTCCATGACGTCGGCGATGATCAACCTTGCAAAGACGAACAGCAAGGGCGTTGCGGGGCTGAAAGCGTTCCTTGAATTTGCCGAAAAGGGCAAAACGACGCTCGCCATAAGTTCGGAGGAGCTGAAACCCGCCGCGAGCGGCATCGGCAAGTATATCGCGCAGGAATTGAAGGCATACGGCTACGAATGCCGCTACGATCTGGGCGTTTCCGATTTCAAGATCGACTGCGCCGTCATCGACCCGCGCAACAAAAAGCGCTTCCTGCTCGCCGTGATGTGCGACGGCGTTACCGCCAGCCGTTCCTGCGCCAAGGACAGGAATTTGCTGCAAGTGCAGACGCTCAAACTCAACAACTGGAACGTGGTGCGGCTGTTCACCATCAACTTTATCAACAACCCGAAGCGCGAGATCAAAAAGATCAAAGACATTTTAGACAGGCTCTGCGGGCTGGAAAAGGGCAGCCGCGACCATCTGCTCAAATACCGCAAAAACTACCGCTATGCGAAACTCGAACAGCGGCAGGAGCAGGCGGCGTTTGTAACGGGCGGGGAAAACGACGCAGAGATCCTGCTGCGCCTGCGCGCCATCGTCGCGGCGGAAGAGCCGATCTCCGATCGTTTTCTGATGCGGCGCTGCCTCTCTTCGCTCGGCATCCAGAAGTTCGGCTCTAAGGTCGAAGAGCGCATGCAAAAGCTGATCGCGCTGTGCGCGTTCAAGGAAGAGCACCTGCTCGGCAAAACATACCTGCGCAAGTCGGATCGCTGCCTCGAACATGATTTTTACCGCACGGAAGTTGAGCCGATCCGCCGTTCGGAAGATGATTTTACGCCTTATGAAGTCATAGCGCTTGTGCGCGGATTGCTTGAAAACCGCGTCAGCCTGTATGTATCCGATCTGCTGCCGCTGATCTTTGCGGAGCTGAAAGTGGCGCGCCCCGGCGACAAACTTACGGAGTTTATCGGCGAATGCGTTGCGCTCGGGGTACAGCGCTCGTACTTTGTGCGCTCGGTCAGCGACCGCATCAGCCTGAGCTGAGCCATGCCTGCGGAAGAAGAGATCATGGAAACACGCAAAAAGGGGATACGCCGCCTGTTCGACGGCGACAGGTTCGTGAACTTCCGTCCCGTCCTGTTGCTTTGCGTCGCATTCGGGCTGGGTATCCTTCTTTTTTGGCTTCTGGGGCTGTATGCGCTGTTTTTCACGCTTGCCTTTTTGCCTGCCGTCGCCCTGTTCCTGTATTGGAAGTTTGTTAAAAAACGGCGCGTCCGCGGGAAGATGCTGTTCGCCCTGCTTCTGTGCGCCGTGTATGCGGCGGGTTCTGTTTCGTTGTTTCTGCACCTGGATGCGTTTGAAAACGCGCCTGCGGCGGAAGGGGATTATACCGTTGTGGGCGTCGTGGAGGAAATAGGCGTTGCGGGCTTCGGAGAGGTGTATACGCTGCGCGACGTCAGCCTGATTGGGGAGGACGGCGAAGAGATTGCCGCGGCGAAAAAGCTGGCGCTGTATGCGCGGGCGCAGGATGTGCGGATCGGTATGCTCGTCTATGCGGAAGCGGACATTACGACGTATGACGCACAGTCTTACGGGCGCATCAACACGAACGCCGTGCTCGGCGGTATCCGCTACCGCGCCACGGCGAGCGAGGTTTATGCGGCGGGGGAAGAGCGTGCGGGCGTGTTCGACGCCGTGCGCGGCAGGGTGCGCAGTGTTCTGTTTGAAAACCTCGGCGAAGAAACGGCGCCCGTTGCCTACGCCATGCTGCTCGGCGACAGCGGCTATATGGACGAGGACGTGCTGCAAAATTTCCGTTACGGCGGGATCGCGCATATCTTTGCCGTTTCCGGGCTGCACATCGGCATCGTTTACGGGATATTGGCGTTCTTTTTGCGGAAGGTGCGGCTCAACCGGTGGGCGCGCCTTCCCGTTCTCGCCGCCGTACTCGTGTTCTATGCGGGGATCTGCGGCTTTTCTCCTTCCTCCGTGCGGGCGCTCGTCATGTGTCTCGTCCTTGCTGTCGCGGATGCGGCGGGCTGCGCGTATGACAGGCTCAATTCCGTTTCGCTTGCGTCGCTCGCCGTAATGGCGATCCACCCCGTCTATCTGTTTTCGGCAGGGTTTCAGCTCTCCGTTGCCGCGGCGGCAGGGATCATCGTGCTCGGCGGCCGGCTCACGCGGCTGTTCGCGCGCATCCGCTTTCTCCCGCAGCGGATAAGTTCCGCGTTTGCCGTATGCCTGTCTGCACAGATCTGCACTTTTCCGCTGCTGCTCGATTGTTTCGGCTATGCCTCCGTTCTCGGATTGGTGCTCAACCTTGTATTCATCCCCGTCATCGGCATCGTCTACGCGGTGCTGTTCGTCTGTGCGATGCTCGCGGCAGCGATGCCCTTTGCCGCGGGCGTGCTGCTGTTTGTGCCGGGATACATGCTCGAAGCGGCGGTAACGCCGATCCTGCTGTTTGAATTTGATATTCTGCTCATCGCAGGGTTTTCGTTCGGAGGGCTTTCGGCGCTCTATTACGCTGCGGTGTATGCGTTTACGGACAAGATCAACCTGCGCGCTTTGCCCCGCGCTGTCCTTGTGGGTGCGCTCTGTCTTGCGCTCACCGTCTGCATGCTCTTCCGTAACAACGCGTTCGGGTACGATGGCAGGCTGTCGCTGCATTCCTATTACGGGGCGAACAATGTGCTCCTGCTGCAGGGCGGCGGGCAGACCTGTCTGATCGCGGCGGGCGTTCCGGACGGGGAGTTCGTCGAGCGGTTGTTTTTGCGCGAAGGGGTGCGCTCGCTCGACCGCGTGGTGATCCTCGGCGACGAAAGCGACGCAAACACGGCGGTGCCCGTGCTCTTGGAGCATGCCTCGGTCGGCACGCTCTGTGTGCCCGCGCAGTCTGTTTTGGACGAGGGTTGGTTCCGCACGGTCGATGTGCTGGCGGCGGACGCTTTTTCCTTCGGCTGCGCGCAGGCGTATTTCTTTGCGGAGGACATCCTTGTTCTGGATGTTTTCGGGTCGCGCATCGCCGTTGCGGCGGAGGGCGCGCAGCCCGTTCCTCCGCTGCCGCAGGCAGAGCTGCTCATCACGGAGGAAAGTTCTGCCGAGCTCACGCTCGCCTTTTCGCCGCAGCGGGAGATCTGTTTCCGTAAAACGGATGAGAAAACAAGTATTTACAACACGGGCGACTTGCAAATTTTGTGGAACGGTGGTATAATTTCCGTATCGGGAGCGGGGTGAGCGTATGAAGTTCGTCATGTTCAAAGACAGTTTAAAAGAGGGCGCGGCGCCCATTTATCTGTTCGACGGCGAAGAAGAGTATTTCAAACAGCGCGGCGAAGAGATGCTGTGCGAAGCGTTTTTGCGCGAGCCGTCGCTCAACTATACGGCGTTTGACGGCGACGCGCTCAAAGGGGCGCAGCTTACTTCGCTCATAGCCGCCGCGCAGAGCTTTCCCTTCCTCAGCGAAAAGCGCATCGTGAAGGTGACGGGGCTGTATCCCACCGAACGGGAGTATGAAACGTATCTGAAAGCCTATTTTGAAGCCCCCAGCGAAACGACGGTGCTGCTCATCGTGAACGGCGCGGGGAAGGCGAAGGGGTTCGATCTGAAAAAGGCGCCGAACGTGACGCGCGTAGACTGTTCGCGTGCCGATGAAGAGACGGTGCTGCGTTGGATCTATACGCGCATGCGCCGCGCCGGCGTGGCGTGCGATACGGAGTGCTGCGAACGCGTCATGCGCTATTGCCTCGGCAGCATGTCGCGCATTGCGGCGGAAACGGAAAAGCTGCTGGCGTATTCGGGGGAGGGCGGCTCGGTCACCGCGGCGGATGTGGACGCGATCGTCTACCGCGATACGGAGTACAAGATCTACGAGATGACGGATGCGCTCGGGCGCGGCAACCATGCCGCCTATCTTTCGGTCATGAACGAGCTTTTGGGCAAGGGGATGGACGAAGCGGGCGTGCTCAACGCCCTGTGCAATTACTTCCGCACTCTGTACGAGATCCTGGCGCTCGGCAAAAGCGACGCCGAAACGGCGAAGGCGCTCGGGATGAAGGAGTATGCCGTGAAGATGAGCCGCCGCCAGGCGAGGATGCTGGGCGCTGCGCGCACGGGGCAGGCTTATTTCAGCGTGTACGGCGCGGTGAGCGCCGTCAAGAGCGGCAGGCTGACCCCGCAAGGTGCGCTCGCCGCCGTGAACGCGAGGCTTTTTTTCGGCGGCACGGAAAATAATGCGGGTTAAGTGCGTTGATTTGCTTTTCTTTTTGCGTATTTTCCTGTAAAATATTTGTAATATATTTCTTATTCCCGTCCTGAAAGCCGCGCGTCCGGCGCGGCGGTGTTACGGAGCAATGCTATGCAGGAGTTTTTCAGTAAGATCGCCGATATCTTCATCGGGTTCACCGTGTTTGACGCGTTGGAGATCCTGATCTTCGCCGTGGTCATTTATTACGTGTTCCGCGTTTTGAAGCTCAGCGGTGCGCGTTGGCTGATCGCCGTGTTCGTGCTCATCCTCGTGGCGGCGGGCGTGGTGTTCATCGGGAACGAGGAGCTGCACAATTGGCTGTTCATCCTTGTGCCGCTGCTGCTCGTCCTCATCATGCTTGTCATTTTCAATGTCGAGGTCAAGCGCGATCTTCTGAATTTCGGATCCTACAACCCCGCCGAGCGCAAAGAGCACCAGGCGGGCGCCTCGCGTGAGGAGGTGGAACGCTACGTTTCCGAGATCATCAAGGCGCTGCAAAATCTTTCCAAAGACAACATCGGCGCGCTGATCATTCTCGCGAATGACAACATGCCCGCACAGGTTTTGGAAAGCGGCGTATCGCTGGACGCGAAGATCTCGTCACAGCTCATCGAAGGCGTCTTTTTCCCCAAAGCGCCGCTGCATGACGGGGCGATGATCATCAACAATTACAAGATCCAGGCGGCTGGCTGCTTTTTGCCCCTGACGCAGAACGTGAACATCCCCAAAGAGCTGGGTACGCGCCACCGCGCGGGCATCGGCATCACGGAAACGAGCAACGTCATTGCGTTCATCGTTTCGGAAGAGACGGGGATCATCACCATTGCGCAGCGCGGCAAGATCTCGCGCTATGCCGATTACGATCTGCTCAAACGCACGCTCAACGACTATTATTGGAAAGATCTGAGTGCAGACGGGAGGAAACGCTCATGAGGGAAAAGAGCTTCTGGCGCAAGGTCGCCGGCATCTTTATCGACAATATACCGATCAAACTGCTTGCGCTTGTGCTGGCGGTCGGCATTTTTATCGTCATAAATTACGGGCTTTGAGCCGCTGATACGGGTTTTTACAAAATGAAGAGCAACTGCATTGCCGTGCCTGCGATCCTGCTGCCCGCCGAGGGGACTGATCTGTCCGCCTGGGCGGTCATTGCATGCGACCAGCATACATCCGATCCTGCCTATTGGGAACAGCTCGATGCGTACGTCGGGGATAAACCTTCCACGCTGCGCATGATCCTGCCCGAACTGTACATGGAAACGGAAAAAGACTATTCCGCGCGTATCGCCGCCGCCAAGGAGGCGATGCGCGTCTATCTTGCGGGCGGCATGCTGCGCCGCCTGCCGCAGGGGTTCATCCTGACCGAACGTACTACGCCGTTCGTGAAGCTGCGCCGCGGCATCGTGCTTGCGATCGACCTCGAAGCGTATTCCTACCGCCATGAGGACGCCGCGCCCGTCCGCGCGAGCGAGGCGACCATCGTCGAACGCATCCCGCCGCGCCTGAAGATCCGTGAGGGCGCTCCGCTCGAACTGCCGCACATCATGCTGCTGTACGACGATCCGCAGCATACCGTGACCGCGGCTGCCGAACGGGCGGCAAGGGAGGTGGTTTACGATTTTGACCTGAACATGGGCGGCGGGCATCTGCGCGGCAGGTTCATCCGCGATACCGATCCGGTCGTACAGGCTTTTTATGCGCTGGAACGGGGCGGCATGCTGTTCATGGTCGGGGACGGGAACCACTCGCTCGCGACCGCCAAGGCGGCGTGGGACAAGCTGAAAGAGCAGCTCTCTCCAAGCGAGCGGGAAACGCACCCTGCGCGCTACTGCCTGTGCGAGGCGGTAAACTTGTATGACGACGGGATCTATTTTGAGGCGATCCACCGCCTTGTGAAGTGTGTGGACGCGCAGAAGTTCACGGCGTACATGCAGCCCTTCGGCTGTGCTGTCGCGCTGTATGCGGGCGGGAAAAAGCTGCCGCTCGGCAGCCCCGCAGGCGCGGCGGAAGCAGTCGCCGAAACGGATAAACGCATCGCCGCTTACCTTTCGGAGCACGGCGGAAGCGTCGATTACGTACACGGCGAGGAGGCACTTGCGGCGCTCACGGCGGAGCATGGCGACTATGTCGGCGTGCTGCTGCCCAAAATGGATAAATCCGAACTGTTCCCGCGGGTGCTGCAATACGGCAGCCTGCCGCGCAAAACGTTTTCGATGGGGGAAAGTGCCGAGAAGAGATATTATCTCGAAGCAAAGGAGATACGGTGATGCACGTAAAAGTCTGTAAATTCGGCGGCTCGTCTTTGGCGGACGGCAACAATATACGGCGCGCGGCGGAGATCCTCCGCGCCGACGAAACGCGGCGCTTTGCCGTCGTATCCGCGCCCGGCAAGCGCTTTTCGGGGGATGTTAAGATCACGGATCAGCTGTACGAGTGCTACCGCGAAGCGGCGGAAACGGGCAGCTGCGAACGCGCCTTCGCGCCCGTGCGCAGGCGCTTCCTCTCCATCGTGAGCGAATTGGGGATGGAGGGCTTCGACATCGGTTCCATTCTCGACGAATGCGAAAAGCAGATCATTGAAAACAAGAGCGCGGACTTCACGGCGTCGCGCGGGGAATATCTCAACGCGCGTCTGATCGCGGCGCTGCTCGGCTGGGAATTTGTGGACGCGCAGGAGATCATCTATTTCAACGACCGTGGCATGTTTGATGAAGCGCGTTCCTACCGCCTGATCGAACGCAGGCTCAAACACTGCAAAAACGCCGTCATCCCCGGGTTTTACGGAATGGACGCGTGGGGCTGCGTCAAAACGTTTACGCGCGGCGGCAGCGATATCAGCGGCTCCATCATCGCGCGCGGCGTCAACGCCGAACTGTACGAAAACTGGACGGACGTCAGCGGCTTCCTTGCATGCGATCCGCGCATCGTCAACGACCCGCACAAGATCGCCGTCATCTCTTTCAAAGAGCTGCGCGAGCTTTCGTATATGGGGGCGAACGTGCTGCATGCAGACGCCATTTACCCCGTGCGCAAAGGGGATATCCCCATCCGCATCAAAAACACCTTCCGCCCGGAGGACGAGGGCACGCTCATCCTGCCCTCCAAAAAGTACGTAAAACACGGCAATCTGGTGACGGGTGTGGCGGGCAAAAAGGATTTCACCGTCATCTTCCTGGAAAAGCAGCTGATGAACGCGGAGATCGGTTTTGCGCGCAAAGTGCTTTCCGTACTGGAAAAGGACGGCATCAATTTCGAGCATATGCCCTCCGGCATCGATACGCTCTCCCTCGTCATTGAAAGCAAATACCTTGCAGACGGCGTGCTCGATAAACTGATCGGGCAGATCAAAGAGACAGTCCATCCCGATTATGTCCGCGTGCTGGAAGACATTGCGCTCGTTGCAACGGTCGGGCACGGCATGACGGCGAGCGTGGGTACGTCTGCGCGCCTGTTTTCGGCGCTTTCGCAGGCGGGGGTGAACGTGCGCATGATCGACCAGGGGTCGAGCGAGATCAACATCATCGTCGGCATCGACAACGCGGATTACGAAAAATGCGTCCGCGCGATCTATTACGAATTCTTCGGCAGCAATGCGGAGGCGGAGGAATGACGCGTGTGCTTCTGAAAAAGCTGCTGCTTGCCGGCAGCTATTTCGTTGCCGCATTTTTGGCGGAAACGATCACGTTTTTGTTTATGGGGTTCGGCGGTGCGGCTGAGTATGTTCTGCTGGATATCGCCTGCATCCTGCTTTTAGCGTCGGTCGTTTATATCATCCCGTCTTTCAGGGTGCAGGCGGGCGTGATCGTCCTGCTGCTGGCAGGGCAGTGCCTTTTGTCGGTGGTGAACCAGCTGCTGTATGACATGAGCGGCTTTGTGTTCATCATCTCTATGGTTGCCATTGCGGACGACGCATTGGGCGCCTTCAATATTGACTATCTGAACTTTTATCTGATCGGCGTCTTTGTTGTGCTCATCCTTGCAGAGCTTGCGTGCCTGATTGCCGTTTGCCGCCGCTTCAAAGTCAAAGAAGCGCACCGCGGCAACACCGTTGTGCTGGTACTGTTTTTGGCGCTGCTCGTTTCGGGGCTTTCGGAGTGCCTGTATTTCGGCACGAAAAGTTCTTTCATGCGGGCGGATACAAGCGATCCGATGTACATATACAAGGACGATTCGTATCTGTACGACACGCAGTTCATTTCGGCGAAGGCATTCAAAAAGTTCGGCACGTTCAGTTTTTATTACAAAAACGTAGCCAACTTTATCGCCAGCGTCGGCGGATCGGAACCGACCGATGAGGATATCACCGAGCAGGTAGAGGAGCTGGATACATACTTTTCGGGCGGAAGTTTTGCTTCGGGCAGGGAAGATCTCGATCTTTCGGCATATGACGGAAACGATAAAATTCTGACGGGCATGCTGGAAGGGCAGAACGTCGTGCTCATCGTCATCGAATCCGGCGAGTGGTACGGGCTGAACCGTACGTACACGCCCACGCTGTACGCGTTGGCAAACAACGGCGTCGCCATGACGAATTATATCACGCGCGACAAAACGAATCATTCCGAGGCGATGTCCGTATTCGGCAGCTATCCCTCCGAGGACAGGAATTCCGTTTCCGACTTGTTGGATAACGACCTTGCTTTTGCGCTGCCGTTCATCATGCAGCGGGCGGGGTATACCACGAACTACTTCCATACGGGCAACCGGGAGTATTACAGCCGCAACGAAACCTTCGGCGGCGGCGTATACGGGTTTGAGCACGCATCGTTTGCCGATACGCTTGAAAAGATGAACGGCTATTACGATAAGACGGGCTTCTATGATTTTGACCGCGACAGCGAGATGATCTCGCAGCATTTTGACGAGTTCACCCGTGTGGACGAGGGCGACGGCGCGTTCTACACCCAGATGATGACGCTCATCAGCCACGGCTCGTACAACGATCTGATCAACTACGGCGATTATTCCGCCGATTGGACGGAGGAGGAAAAAGCCGCGTTCGAAGAGGAGTGCACCGTAAAAGAGCTGGGGGTCTATTACGAACGCATCAACGATTACCCGTCGAAGGAGTCCGTCATCGATGAAAAGTTCGCTTTGACGGCGGAAAAATACGAGCAGGACATCGGAACGGGCGAGCGCACCGAAACGCCGACGGACGTCTACCTTCGGTATAAGCGCTACCAGGCGGGGCTGATGGATCTGGATGTGGGTGTGAACAGGCTGCTGCATGAACTTTCGGAAAGCGGAGAGCTTTCGAATACGACGTTCTTCGTCTATGCCGACCACAACTGCTATTACACCGATCAGTCGTATTCGCTCAAAAATGTAGCCGAAGATCAGGTATGGAACTTAAAACTGTACAATATCCCGTTCTTTTTCTGGTCGGGCAAGTATATGGATCTGGAGGTGCAGACCAATCTGTATAAGGGTGTGCAGTACGTAAAGGACGACCTTACGCCCGAAATGATGGAACAGAGCGGGCTGACCCAAAGCGATTTTTACAGCGGGCAGTTCTATTACGACCTTTCGCATGACGCGCCCGATGACGGGTACAGCTTTTTACGCTGCTGCAAACTTACAAAGTTCTGCAATTCCTTTGATATCCTGCCTACCATCCTCGACCTGTTCGGGTACGACTACAATACGTTGCTGTACCAGGGCGTGAGCCTGTTCGACGCCGAGGAATCTGTGTTCGTCTCCCGCGAATCGGGGATGTACAACGGGCATATGTACACGGAGGGGATGCGGCTGTACATCGAAGCGGAGCGGCTGGAAAACGGTTCCGTGCAGTCCTTCAACGGTGACGTGCTGTTCTTTGTCAATGGTGACGGGCGCGAGTACGTCACCGTCAGGAACGAGCTCGGGAGCATCAGCTATGTCGCCGAGGAAGTTGAAAAGTACATCAGCGTCCTGGACGGGCTTGCGGAGGCTGAAACGGATGCGCCGCTGCCTTCGCAGGATTACGTCTATATCGTCTATGATCTGGAAGCCGTTTTTGCGGCAACGGATATGGACGGGAAGGAAGACAGGCGAGAGCTGCTTTCGGGATCCGTTTACGATTTCATGGTGGATCTCTCCGGTTATTACGAGCGGCAGCAGCCGCTGGAAGAGATGTATTACCTTGACTATTTCCGCTATGCGGACATCGGTACGCTCGTGTTCAAAATCGAATAAAACCGCAGCAGCCGCCGTGAAGGCGGCTGCCGTTTTCTGTACGGTGGATCCTGAGCAAAAGCGGCAGTTGAGCAGGGGAATTATAAGCAAAGGAGCCGCCCGCGGAAATGCGGGCGGCTCCTTGCACGGTATTCGTTTAAACGATGATATTTATGAGCCTGTTCGGCACGACGATGAATTTTTTGATCGGTTTCCCTTCGACCAGCGGGCGGACGGCGTCGTCGGCAAGGGCGAGGGCGCGCATCTCTTCTTCGGAGAGCCCGGCAGGGATCTGCAATTTCGTTTTGATCTTGCTGTTGACCTGTACGGCGTATTCGGTGCTCTGCTGTACGAGCGCGCTTTCGTCGCAAACGGGGAAAGGCTGGTCGAAAACAGAGTACTTTTTCCCGAGCACTTCCCACATCTCTTCGGCAAAGTGCGGCGCAAAGGGCGCCATGAGCAGGACAAGGTCGTTTGCGCAGTCTTTAAAGAAGGCGGCGTCTTTTACGGCGTTCGTGTCGTATTTGTACATGGCGTTCACATACTCCATCAGCCGCGCGACCGCCGTGTTGAACGAAAAGTTTTCAAGGTCGCGCGTGATCATTTTGATGGAATAGTTGCGCACGTAATTGAGCTTGCGTTCCTCTTCGCCGTGCTCCGCCGTGCCTTTGAGTTCCTTGCTCTTGCAGAGGATGCGTTCGGCGCGGTCTAAAAATTTTGCGGCGGATTTGATCCCGTCGTCGCTCCACAGGCCGCCTTCCGTATAGGAGAAGCCGAACATCAGGTACAGGCGGAATACGTCCGATCCGTATTCGGAAACATAGTCGTCCGGAGAGACGATGTTGCCCTTGCTCTTAGACATGCGGTTGCCGTCCGGCCCGAGGATCACGCCCTGGTGCACGAGCGAGGTGAACGGCTCGTCGAAGTTCAGGTAACCCATATCGCGCAGCGCCTTGGTGAAGAAGCGCGCGTACAGCAGGTGCATGCAGGCATGTTCCGCGCCGCCGACGTATTTGTTGACGGGGAGCATCTTGTTTACGATCTCCGGGTCGAAGGGCGCCTTCGTGTTGTGCGCGTCGGGGTAGCGCAGGTAATACCAGCTTGAGCAGACAAAGGTATCCAGCGTGTCCGCTTCGCGTGTGGCGTCTGCGCCGCAGACGGGGCACTTCGTGTGCATGAACTCTTCGCATTTTGCGAGCGGAGATTTTCCGTCCGGCTCAAACTGCACGTTGTAGGGCAGCTTTACGGGCAGGTCTTTGTAGGGGACGGGCACCGTGCCGCAGTGCGGGCAATAGATGACGGGGATGGGCGCGCCCCAATAGCGCTGGCGCGAGACCAGCCAGTCGCGCAGGCGGTAGTTCACCTTCCGCTCGCCCTTCCCGATCTTTGCAAGGTGGTTCGTGATGGCGGTGCGCGCCTCTTCGCCGAACCTGCCGTCGAATTGCAGGCTGTTCACGCAGATGCCGTCTTCACAGAAAGGCAGCACCGTTTCGCCGTTCTTGTTTTCAATAACTTTTTTAACGGGTAGCCCGTACTTCTGCGCGAAGGCGAAGTCGCGCTCGTCGTGCGCGGGCACGCCCATGACGGCGCCCGTGCCGTAAGAATAGAGTACGTAGTCCGCCGCCCAAACGGGCACCTTTTCGCCGTTTACGGGGTTGATCGCGTAATGCCCGATGAACACGCCCGTCTTTTCGCGCGAGGAGGAAAGGCGGTCGATCTCGTTCGTCTTGGCGGTGTTTTCGATGTATTCCTCCACGGCAGCGCGCTGCTCTTCGGATGCGAGTTTGCGCACGAGCGGATGTTCGGGCGCAAGCACGACGTAGGATACGCCGAACACCGTATCGGGGCGAGTGGTGAACACTTTGAACGTGTCGCCGCTCTCGCAGGTGAATTCGATCTCGCAACCGACGGATTTTCCGATCCAGTTGCGCTGCATCAGTTTTGTCTTTTCCGGCCAGTCGAGTTTATCCAGCCCCGTCAGCAGCTCTTCCGCGTAATCGGTGATCTTAAAGAACCACTGCGTCAGGTCTTTTTTCACGACGGGCGTGCCGCAGCGCTCGCAGCAGCCTTCCTGTACCTGCTCGTTCGCAAGCACGGTGTTGCAGCTCGGGCACCAGTTCACGGGCGCTTCCTTGCGGTAGGCGAGCCCCTTTTCATACAGCTTCAAAAACATCCACTGCGTCCACTTGTAGTAATCCTCTTCGCAGGTCTTTACCTCGGCAGACCAATCGAACATCGCGCCCATCGCTTTGAGCTGGTGTTCCATCGTTTCGATGTTCTTTTCGGTGGAATCTTTGGGGTGGATCTTGGTCTTGATGGCGTAGTTTTCGGCAGGCAGCCCGAACGCGTCAAACCCCATCGGCTGGAACACTTCGTATCCCTGCATCCTTTTGAACCGCGCATAGCTGTCGGCAGGCCCGTAGTTGTACCAGTGCCCGATGTGCAGCTTTGCGCCGGAGGGGTAGGAAAACATTTCCAGCATATAGAACTTTTTATCGGCGTTCTTTTTGTTGAAGCAGTTTTCCTTCGTTTTTTCCCAGCGCTGCTGCCATTTGCTTTCCACGCTTTTCATGTCCATAACCTTGCGTACCTCCGCGCACATACGATGTGCGTTTTAATTTTCGTCGCTGCTGTTTTGCCCGCTTTCGCATTGATCCGCTGCGGCTTCGGGTGCGGGCGGCTGCCGCCGCTTTTGCACGGCGCGGCAGATCAGGTATGCCGAAGGGCCTATCACGGGCAGGAACAGCACAAGCAGGTTCCAGAGGATGAGCGGCGCCTTTTTGATGCGCTGCCCCGCGACCAGCTTATCTTTGAGCAAAAGCCAGATGGTAAAGATCGCGCAAAAATAGTGCACGACCAATATTACGATGAGCGCGATCAGCCAGCCTTCCATACATGCAGCTCCCTTCGGCAAAAGCCGTGCGGCATCTGTTCTCGTTATTATATAATTTTCCGTTCGATTCGTCAAGTATTATGCGCCGCATAAATCCCGCAAACCGCAGGGCGTAAATAATTTGCCCGCAGCTGCATACACTGAAACATATGGATGAATTGTTCGTATCCGAGCGCGAAAGCGCTTTTCGCTACATCGCCTATGTTGCGGGCGCCTTTTCCTGCCGCCGCGGCGTGCAGACGGAGATCGGGTTCAGCGGCGGAAGGGTCTTTTTGCGCGTGCGCGCAGGGGAGAAGCAGCTTGCTTCGCTCCGCCGTGCCGCCGAAGACAGGATCGCCGAAGTTTACTGCGTCGGGTACAAATATGAGTTGTTGCGGCGGCAGGCGTCTCCTGCCGGGCTGGATGCGGAAGAGTGCGGCATCCTGCACGCCGCCATTATCGCCGCCGACCTTGCGGCGGATAAGCGGTATGTGCTCTCGCGCCTGCGCGAAGTGCGCGTGCATACGCTGGACGGATTTTTTCTGTTCCGCCTGCGCGAGCTGGCGGAAAAGTGGAAGAACGTCGCCGCCTGCGTGCCCCGCCTGTTTACGGGCGGGCAGCTGGAAGAGTTCATGCGCTGCCTGCTCGGCGGGAACAGGGGCAGGGTGTTTTTGAAGGGGAACGAAGTGTACGACGCACATTGCCGCCGCCTGCACCGCTCCACACTGCTCGGCGAATCCGCCGGGCAGGACGCCGCGCGCGAGATCGTGCTCAGCGGCGCGGGGCTCGTGGAATGCCTCGGCAAAGCGGGAGCAAGGGAAGAAGATTTTCTGCGGCGCTACTATGCGGGCAGGGTCGGGTTTTTCGCATGAGCGCGGGTACATCCGCACGCCGCAAAAAAATCCGCTTCGCGCTGCGTGAAAAGCGTTGACAAACGGCGGCGAAAGGGGTAGAATAGGCATACAACGTCAAGCCATAAAAGAGGGGAGACAAGTAGACCGCAACGGGCAATGCTTCAGAGAGCGGAACATCGGCTGAAAGTTCTGCGTATCCCGCCGCGGAGGAAACCGCTCCTTTCGGCAAAGTTTTTCCGCCCCTTTCAAAAGGCGGGCAAAGAGCGGCAGCGCACAGCTGCAATTAAGGTGGAACCGCGCAACATCTGCGTCCTTAAACGATCGTTTAGGGCGCTTTTTTTATTTTAACGGAGGGAGGTTTTTCGGTCATGGTCATCACGCTCAAAGGAGGAGACAAGCGGGAATACGCCGCGCCCGTCACCTGCAAACAGATCGCGCAGGATATCAGCGAGGGGCTCGCCCGCGCCGCCGTTGCGGCAAAGGTGAACGGCAAACTCGTCGATCTTGTAAGCCCTGTGGAGGAGGACAGCGAGGTCGAACTCGTCACGCTGAAAGATAAGGAGGGGCTGCAGGTCTACCGCCATACCTGCGCGCACGTGCTCGCGCAGGCGGTCAAGGCGATCTTCCCGACCAGCAAACTTGCGATCGGCCCGACGATCGACAACGGCTTCTATTACGATATCGACTTCAAAACGCCCATTTCCGCCGAGGATCTTTCCAAGATCGAAGCGGAGATGAAAAAGATCATCAAGAGCAACCTGCCCGTCGAACGCTTTACGCTGCCGCGGGCGGACGCGATCAAGCTGATGACCAAGTATTCGGAAAAGTACAAGGTCGAACTTATCAAAGACCTGCCCGAAGGGGAGGAGATCAGCTTTTATAAACAGGGCGACTTTACCGATCTTTGCCGCGGGCCGCACCTGCCTTCCACGGGCAAGATCAAGGCGTTCAAGCTCATGAACATTGCGGGCGCGTATTGGCGCGGCAACGAAAAGAACAAGATGCTCACCCGCATCTACGGCACCGCTTTTGCGAAAAAAGAGGAGCTGGACGCGTACTTTACCATGCTCGAAGAGGCGAAAAAGCGCGACCATACCAAACTCGGCAAAGAGCTGGGGCTGTTTGCGCTGCTCAATGAAGGGAAAGGCTTCCCGTTTTTCCTGCCAAAGGGCATGGTGCTCAAAAACATCCTCATCGACTATTGGCGGCAGATCCACACCCGCGAAGGGTACGTGGAAGTGCAGACGCCGATCATCCTGAACCGCGGGTTGTGGGAGACGAGCGGGCACTGGGATCACTATAAAGAAAACATGTACACGACCAAGATCGACGGGGAGGACTGCGCCATCAAGCCCATGAACTGCCCCGGCGGCATGCTCGTGTACAAGCTCAGCCCGCACAGCTATAAAGACCTGCCCATCCGCATGGGCGAGCTCGGGCTGGTGCACCGCCATGAAAAGAGCGGGCAGCTGCACGGGCTGATGCGCGTGCGCTGCTTCACGCAGGACGACGCGCACATCTTTATGCTGCCCGAGCAGATCACGGGCGAGATCAAGGGCGTGGTGCGGATCATCAACGAAGTGTATACGCTGTTCGGCTTCAAATACCATGTCGAACTCTCCACCCGCCCCGAAAACAGCATCGGCAGTGATGAAGATTGGGAGAACGCGACAAACGCCCTGCGCCTCGCGCTGGACGAATTGGGGCTTGAGTACGTTGTGAACGAGGGCGACGGCGCCTTCTACGGGCCGAAGATCGACTTCCATTTGCAGGACTCCATCGGCAGGACGTGGCAGTGCGGCACCATTCAGCTGGACTTCCAGCTGCCGCAGCGTTTTGAGGCGGAATACACGGGCGAGGACGGGCAGAAGCACCGCCCGATCATGATCCACCGCGTCGTGTTCGGCTCCATCGAGCGCTTTATCGGCATCCTCATCGAGCACTATGCGGGCAAGTTCCCCGTATGGCTTTCGCCCGTACAGGTGAAGGTGCTGCCCGTTTCGGACAAGTCGATGGATTACGCAAAGAACGTGGAGGCGGCGCTGCGCGCGAAGGGGCTGCGCGCCGAAACGGATACGCGCAACGAAAAGATCGGCTATAAGATCCGCGAGGCGCAGCTGGAAAAAGTGCCGTACATGCTCATCGTCGGCGACAAAGAGCGCGAGGAAGGGACGGTTTCCGTCCGCATGCGCGAAAAGGGCGACGTTGGCGCCATGTCCGTTGCGGATTTTGCGTGCAGGGTGAAAAAAGAGAGCGACGAAAAGGCGGTTTTTTGAAATTCACGGTGAAAAACCGTTGACAAACGCGCGGCGATAGGGTATACTTTTACGGAAAGCAGAAGAAAGACCTTCTCGCCTTGCGGCAATCGCGCTTCAAGTGCCATGTATACGAACGTTCCGCCTTTGTACGGCATGCTGTGCGGGCGCGGTGTTTTTCGGTATATGCGGGCGGGTCTTTGCAAGACCCGCTTTTATTTTGCCGCCGTGCGGCGCACAAAACGGAAAGGACGGTATAAAACAATCATTAAGAGCCAGCATCAGATCAATGAACAGATCCGCGACCGTGAAGTCCGCGTGATCGGCGCTGACGGGCAGCAGCTCGGCGTCATGGGTTTGCACGAGGCGCTGCGCCTCGCCGAAGAGAGCGGACTCGACCTTGTAAAGATCTCGCCGACGGCGATCCCGCCCGTCTGCAAGATCATGGATTACGGCAAGTACAAATTCGACCTCGGCAAAAAGGAGAAGGAAAACCGCCGCAACCAGAAGATGGTCGAGCTGAAAGAAGTCCGCCTCTCCATGACCATTGACACGAACGATCTGAACGTCAAATCGCGCCAGGCGCAAAAGTTCCTTGAATCGGGGAACAAAGTGCTTGTGTCCATCCGCCTGCGCGGCAGGCAGAACGCGCACCCGACGCTCGGCATCGAGGTGATGAACAAGTTTTTTGAAACGCTTGAAGGCAAAGCCGTCATGGATAAAAAGCCGACGAGCGAAGGGCGCAACATCACGATGGTGCTTTCGCCCGTCAAACAATAGCGCGCGCCTGCGCGCCGTCCCTTGCGGGACAAGCTGTTTTCAGAAAATATTTTCGGAGGAGTTATCATGCCTAAACAGAAATCGCACAGCGGTTCCAAAAAGCGCTTCAACATTACGGGAAGCGGCCGCGTAAAAAGAGCACAGTCGGGTAAAAACCACAAGACGGGTGAAAAGCCCCGTAAGCGTAAACGCGGGCTGCGCCAGACGGCGTATGTGAGCGAAACGCAGGAACTTACGGTCAGGAACCAGCTGATCCCTTACAAGAAATAAGTATATAAGGAGCAAGAAAGATGCGTATTAAAAGAGGTGTAAACGCTGTTAAAAAGCGCAGGAAGATATTCAAACTTTCCAAAGGGTATTTCGGTTCCAAAAGCCGTTCCTACCGCATCGCACGCGAGGCGGTGATGAAGTCGCTGATGTACGCGTACATCGGCAGGAAGAACAGGAAGCGTGATTTCCGTCAGCTGTGGATCGCCCGTATCAATGCGGCGGCGCGGGTGAACGGGCTTTCGTACAGCAAATTCATGCACGGGCTGAAAGTCGCCGGCATCGACCTGAACAGGAAGGTGCTTGCCGATATCGCCGTCAGCGATGCAGCCGCGTTTGCCGCGCTTGCCGAAAAGGCGAAAGCGGCGATCGCCTGATCGACCGAATGAAAACCTTCTTTTACGAGAAGGTTTTTTGCTAAGTACATGATCACGTCTAAGAGCAACGAACTCATCAAGCGCATCGCCGCGCTGAAAGAAAAGAAGGGGCGGCGCGAACAGGGCGCTTACCTGATCGAGGGCGTAAAGCAGGTGCGCGAAGCGCTCGCGGGCGGGCTGCCCGTGCGGCAGATTGTACTATCCGAGCGCTACGAAGGGGAGCCCTTTTCCGTCGCTGCGGAGAAGCTTTTGGCTGTTTCCGCGCCCGTCTTTGCCAAACTCAGCGAGGAAGCGTCGCCGCAGGGCGTGCTCGCCGTTCTGGAACGGCCCGCATGCGTGCCTGTGCCGCCGCAGAGGAATGCGCTCCTTTTAGACGGGATCGCGGATCCTGGGAACCTCGGCACCATTTTGCGCACGGCAAACGGGGCGGGATACAGCGACGTCTATTTGAAAAATTGTACGGACGCATTTTCCCCGAAGTGCGTGCGCGCGGCGATGAGCGGCATCTTTTTCGTCCGCCTGCATATCGGCGGGGAAGAGGAAATTTTGTCCGCATTGCGCGGCGTGCCGCTCGTATGCGCGGATATGGCGGGCGAGAGCATGTTTTCTTTTTCGCCGCCGGAGCGGTTTTGCCTGGTCATCGGCAGCGAGGCGAACGGCGTTTCGCCCTCCGTGCGCGCGCGGTGCGCGTATACCGTTTCCGTGCCGCTGCGCAAGTCGTGCGAAAGCCTGAATGCGGCGGTCGCGGCGGGCATCCTTATGTACCGCCTTTTGAAAAAATAATTCAACAGAGAGGAACTAAAAATGTCAGGGCACAGCAAATGGCATAATATACAGGCAAGGAAGGGCAAGGCGGACGCTGCCCGCGGCAAGATCTTCACCAAGATCGGGCGCGAGATCTCCGTTGCGGCGAAGGGCAACCCCAATCCCGATACGAACAGCAAGCTCGCGGATGCGATCGCCAAAGCGAAGGCGAACAACATGCCCAACGATAACATCCAGCGCTGCATCAAAAAGGCGGCGGGCGAGTTGGGCAGCACCAACTACGAAACGCTCGTGTACGAAGGGTACGGCGTCGGCGGGAGCGCGCTCATCATCAGCACGCTGACCGACAACAAAAACCGCACCGCGGGCGACGTGCGCAGCACCCTTTCCAAGGGCGGCGGCGAGCTCGGCAGCACGGGCTGCGTTTCGTATATGTTCGATAACAAAGGGCTGCTCGTCGTCGAGCGCACCGTCGGATTGGACGAGGATACCGTCACCGAATACGCCATCGACGCGGGCGCGGACGACATCGTCGTGCAGGACGACGCATACGAGATCTATACCAGCCCCGCCGCATTTTCGGATGTGCGCAAATATCTGGAAGAGAAGGGCGTCACCTTTCTGGAAGCGGATGTCCGCATGATCCCGCAGAGCAAGATCACCCTCAGCGATGAAAACGTCGAAAAGTTTATGAAACTTTTGGATAAGCTTGAAGATCTTGACGATGTGCAGGATGTGTATCATAATGTGGAGTTGCCCGAAGAGGACGAAGAATAGTTTCGCTGTGCATTTGCGTCGCATAGCTATGTCAGGCTTGCGTTTTGCTTCGGGTCACGTATGTCTGTATACGCTCCCCTCGCAAAGCCGCGCCTTCCTCGCTCTGCTCGCGTCTGCAAACCGAAACACGGATCGTAGGGAGCGCCGCGGAGCGACGGCGCATAGCCATGTCAGGCTTGCGTTTTGCTTCGGGTCACGTTTAAACTGAAACGGCGGGGAGCGGCACGCGGCCGCATCGCGCCGTCAAAACAGGAGAAAGAAAAATGGACGTTTACGAAAGCATCGCGGCGGTCTGCCGCAGGGCGAAGGAGCATGCGGGTGCCGTTGCATTTGCAGGCGAAGCGGATATGAACGCGATGCTCAAAGCCGCGGCGGACGCATTGCGGAAAGAGGCGGCGTACATCATCGCCGAAAACGCCGTCGACGTGCAGAACTGTACGCGCGGCGCGCAGTTTGCCGATCGGCTCATGCTCAACGAAAAGCGCATCGACGGCATCGCCGCGGGGCTTGAAAAACTCATTGAGCTGAAATGCCCCGTCGGGGAAGTTTTGGAAGAGCGCACGCTGTACAACGGGCTGAAGCTCACCCGCGTGCGCGTTTCCCTCGGCGTCATCGGCATCATTTACGAGGCGCGCCCCAATGTTACGGCGGATGCGATCGGGCTGTGCATCAAAAGCGGCAACGCCGTTGTTTTGCGCGGCAGCAAAGATGCGCTCCGTTCCAACAAAGCGGTGACGTCCGTCATTAAAAACGCCATTGCCGGGGCGGGGTACGACCCTGAATTTATTCAGCTTATCGAGGACGGCACGCACGAGGGCGCTACGGCGTTCATGCGCATGAACGGGCTGGTGGACGTCCTCATTCCGCGCGGCGGGGCGGGGCTTATCCAAAACGCGCTGAAAAACGCGACGGTGCCCGTGATCGAAACGGGCACGGGCAATTGCCACGTCTATTTTGAAAAATCGGCAGACCTTGCCAAGGGGCTGCCTGTGCTCATCAATGCCAAAACGCAGCGCACCTCCGTCTGCAACGCCTGTGAAAGCCTGCTCGTCGACGAAGCGTTTGCGCAAAAGCACCTCGGCGAGATCGTCGACGCGCTGCAAAAGGCGGGGGTCGAAGTCGTCGCCTGTGAAAAGTGCCGCGCGCTCCTCCCGTCTTTGGCGGCAGCGGCGGAAGAGGATTACTATACCGAATACTCCGCGATGAAGATCTCCGCCAAGATCGTCGGCGGGGTGGATGAAGCGATCGCGCACATCAACAAATACGGTACGCACCACAGCGACAGCATCATCACCGAGGACGCCGCCGCTGCCGAAAAGTTTTTGAACGAGGTAGACAGCGCCGCCGTCTATTGGAATGCGAGCACCCGCTTTACGGACGGGTTCGAGTTCGGCTTGGGCGCGGAGATGGGTATTTCGACGCAGAAGCTGCATGCGCGCGGGCCGATGGGGCTGCGCGAGCTGACTTCGTACAAATATATCGTGCGCGGGGACGGGCAGGTGCGCGGATAACGCGCCCGAAAATTTCCGTAAAAATTTTTTCGGAAGGCGTATATCTTTCTTTTTCCTGCGGATACTGTTACTGTCAGCGGTGATAGGAGCGGATCTGCTGAGAAAAAGTACGGTTTGAGAGAATCCTGATTTACAAGAACGATCCGCAAGCATTTTATTGCCGCTTTCAGATAGAGTCACGTTTTGAATGCGGCGGAAATTGCCGGACGCGAAGAAGGTCTTTCGGATCGCAAAGAAAAGAAGGAAAAGAGCGGAACGGTAAATGCAACCGCAGGAAGAAGCGGGGCGAATGATGAGAGGGAAGGTGTAAGTGATTTACGCGTTCTCTCTTATTTTTTTGCACGGGCGTGCCTGTCATTTTACAAATGCCCGCGAATATGGTAAAATATAGGCAATACGTTCGGAGGGTGCTTATGGCAAGATCGTCACGTGCGCGCAGCGAAGCCGTGAAAGCCGTAAAAAAGACGCACAAGGGCACGCTGCTGCTCGGGCTTTTGTGCCTGCTCATCGGGGCGGCGATCGGCGTTGCCGCCGCCTGGTTCATGACGAAGGACGACGCTTTCACGCTCAACGGCGACAAGCAGGTCGCGTTGGCGCTCGGCGGCGAATATACCGAAGAGGGCGTTACGATCGTCTCGTTCGGGCGGGATATTTCGGATAAAGCCGTCATCTCCGGCGATACGGTCGACGTGAATAAAGAGGGCGTTTACCAGGTCGTATACACGGTGAAAGATTTTCGCTGGGGCAGCTATCAGCTTGTGCGCACCGTTACGGTGGGCGCTGCGGCAGAAGGGGGTGCGCAATAATGGCGGGCAGAAAAATGTCGAAGGGGCTGACGGCTTTTGTCTGCATTCTCGCGCTCGTCATCGGGCTTGTTGCAGGGTTTTTCCTGTATGCGTTCATGACGCGCAAAGAGGGCGGCGACGTCTACGTCAGCGGCGATATCTCCTTTCATTTTATGGCGTTCGAAAATGCAAATTCAGGCGATTCGATCTACATAAAGGCAGGCGATACGGATATCCTCATTGACGCAGGGTCTACCCGTTCGAGTGCGGAAACGACTGCGGCTTACATGAACAAATACGTGACAGACGGCACGCTTGAATACGTCATTGCAACGCATGCCGACGAAGACCATATTGCAGGGTTTGCAGGCAGCAGTACATCGGCTTCTATGTTTGACCGTTTTGACTGCGAGGTCATAATTGACTTTCCGCGGACGGATAAAGATACGAACGTCTATAAAGACTATGTAGCACAGCGTGACGAAGCGGTCGCCGCGGGCGCCAAACATTATACGGCGCTTGAATGTTATAACAACGAGAACGGGGCGCAGCGCACCTACGAAGTGTCGGACGGGATCGAGATGGAGATCCTGTACAATTATTATTACGAACATAGCAGTTCGGATGAGAATAATTATTCCGTTTGCCTGCTGTTCAGCCAGGGGGATAAGCATTTCCTTTTTACGGGCGATCTTGAAAAGGAGGGGGAAGAACACCTCGTTGCATACAACGATTTGCCGAAAGTGGAGCTGTTTAAGGCGGGGCACCATGGCTCGTACAGTTCTTCCAACGACTGTCTGCTTGACATTATTCAGCCGAAGATCGTCTGTGTGTGCTGCTGCGCAGGGAATGTGGAATATCTTTCCCATGCGGATTCATACGAAGATCTGCTGCACTCCTTCCCCGCGCAGGAATCCGTTGAGCGCATTGCAAAGTGGACGGATAAAGTGTATGTGACGACGCTGGGAAAGATCTATTTTGATGAAGATGCGGGCAAATATAAAAACGATGGCTATGAACAGATGAACGGCAACATCGTCGTCACATCGAACCGTGACGGCGTTACGGTGGAGTGTTCAAACAACAACACGCTTTTAAAGGACACGGATTGGTTCAAACAAAATCGGCGCATGCCTGCCGCATGGCAGTGAGCGCTTTGGAAAAAACATCGGAGAAGAAGCAAAGTGATACGGAACGATCTGCGCAACGTGGCGATCATCGCGCACGTTGACCACGGCAAGACGACCCTTGTCGACCAAATGCTGAAACAGAGCGGTACTTTCCGCGAAAATCAGGTGGTGGAGGAGCGCGTGATGGACTCCGGCGCGCTGGAACGCGAGCGCGGCATCACCATCCTTGCCAAAAACACATCCGTGCATTACCACGGCGTGAAGATCAACATCATCGATACCCCGGGGCACGCGGATTTCGGGGGCGAAGTGGAGCGCGTGCTCAAAATGGTCAACGGCGTTCTGCTGCTCGTGGACGCGGCGGAAGGCCCCATGCCGCAGACGCGCTTTGTCATGCAAAAAGCGTTGGAGCTTGGGCACAGGCTGATCATTGTCGTCAACAAAGTCGACCGCCCCGACGCGCGCATAGCGGAAGTCGAGGACGAGATCCTGGAACTTCTGATCGACCTGAACGCTAGCGACGAGCAGTTGGACAGCCCCATCCTGTTCTGTTCGGGCAGGGCGGGCACGGCGTCACGCTATGCGGATAAAGACGGAAAAGACCTAACGCCGCTCTTTGATACGATCCTCAACCACATCCCGCCCATGGAGGCGGACGAAACGGCGCCGCTGCAGCTGCTCGTATCTTCCATCGATTACAATGAGTACGTCGGCAGGATCGGCATCGGCAGGATCGAGCGCGGCACCGTGTATGCCAACCGCGAAGTCGCCGTCTGCAATCACAACATCCCCGGGCTGAACAAGCGCGGGAAGCTGGTCAACCTCTATCAGATCGAAGGGCTTGCGCGCGTTCCCGCCGATAGCGCGAAGGCGGGCGACATCGTCTGTTTTTCGGGGCTGGAAGGCATCAACATCGGCGATACCGTCTGCGCGACAGACTGCGTGGAGGCGGTGCCCTTTGTAAAGATCAGCGAGCCGACCGTCGAAATGACCTTTTCCGTCAACGACAGCCCTTTTGCAGGGAAGGAGGGGAAGTTCGTCACTTCGCGCCATCTGCGCGAGCGGCTGTATCGTGAATTGCTGCGCGATGTTTCGCTGAAAGTGGAAGATACGGACACGGCAGAAGCGTTCAAGGTCAGCGGCAGGGGCGAGATGCACCTCTCCATCCTCATTGAAACGATGCGCCGCGAAGGGTATGAATTTCAGGTCAGCACGCCGAAGGTGCTGTACAAGACCATCGGCGGAAAGCTGTACGAGCCTGTGGAGCGGCTGATCGTCGACGTCCCCGAAGACGGTACGGGCGCCGTGTTCCAGAGCATGGGCGAGCGCAAAGGGGAGCTTGTGCACATGAGCGCAGTCGGTTCGCGCATGCGGCTGGAATTTTTGATCCCCGCACGCGGGCTTTTCGGGTACAAGAGCGAATTTTTGACGCAGACCAAAGGGGAAGGCGTGATGAATTCGGTCTTCTTTGAATACCAGCCGTATAAAGGGGATCTGAAGCGGCGCGACACGGGCTCGCTCGTCGCCTTTGAATCGGGCGAGGCGGTGACCTACGGCTTGTTCAACGCGCAGGACCGCGGCGTGATGTTCATCGGCGCGGGCAGCGGCTCTACCGGCGGCGG
>CASDPE010000004.1 GCA_949282395.1 uncultured Bacillota bacterium
GAATTGTACGGCTGTACGGGATGGGACATGCCGCTTTCCGAATACAAACGGATCGGCGATTGGCAGGCGCTTTTCGGTATCAATCTGCGCTGCCCGCACTTGTCTTGGTATACGATGAAAGGGGAGGCGAAGCGCGACTATCCCACGAGTATCCTGCACCAAAATTCGTGGTACAAAGATTGGAAAGTGCTGGAAGAGTATTTCGGGCGGATCGGGATCATCCTTACGGAAGGAGAACGCCGCGCCGACCTTTTGGTGATACACCCGGTGGAAAACATGTGGAAACTGGTGCGCCGCGGGTGGATGGATGTGTTTACGCCGAATGATAAGGCTGTTTCAGAATTGGATGCGGGATTTATAGAGCAGTGCATGCGCCTTATTGCATTGCAGCAGGAATTCGATTACGGCGACGAGGAATTGCTTGCAAAATACGGCAGCGCGGAGAAGGACGAACAAGGAGCGTTGTTGCGCGTAGGGAAAGCGGTGTACCGCCGCGTGCTGCTTGCGGAAGGACAAGCGGTGCGCGGAAGCACGCGCGCCCTGCTCGATGCTTTCATTTCGTTGGGCGGCGAGGTTTTCACCGCACCTGCGCAACTGTCTGCGGGAGAAGTGGTGAGCGCGCCGGACAATATAACTTCCGTAGTGCGGCGTTTCGACGGGGATATATGGCTGTTTTTGTTGAATCTGAGCGAGAACGAGCCCGCGCGCGGCGATGTAAAACTCTCTCCCGAATTATCCGGACTTTGCCTCGAAGAATCTGTGAAACAAAATAAACCATGAAAAATCGGCGCCGCGCGGGGGGGCGCGCGGCGCTTGCACGTATAGGGGAAACGGGGCGCGGAGGAATTGCAGATTTTTTATGTCAAAGAACGTTATTCAAAAAATCGATTTTTTCATTTTTGACCATGCGCGGAAGAAAAAAGTTGGAATTGTCGTGAATTTTTTTAAACAAGAGTGTTATATGACGACATGCATTGAAAAGAAAATTGCTTTTCTCGCAAATGCATATTGACAGTTTTGTCTCGTCGGGGTATAATTTTTATAGAAAAATCGTTTTTCTGTTTGGAACAAAATAATTTTTGAGAGGTTTGTACAATAAGCATGCGAGATTTTCAGCAGACCTTACAGGAATTGAAAGGAAAGATTTACAAAAAAGTTGCTCCTTTGGAGGTTGTTTGCGGTGTGACATCGGAACCCGTGCCGTATGCGGATCGCGAAAAACTTGTGTTCCGCAGGATCGGCGTAGGCGAAAAGTGGGGAAACCTGTGGGACTGCGCGTGGTTCCGTTTTACGGGAGAGTTGCCCTCTTCCTGTTCTCTCTGCGATGCGGCGCTCAGAATCGATCTCTCTGGCGAAGGGCTTTTGTACGGAGAAGGCGGCGTGCCTTTGCGTGGCATCACGAATGTGGATTCGGAGTTTGACAGAACGCACGGATACCCGGGCAAGCGGGTCGTCCCGTTTACGGAGCTCGGATTGGGAAGGAAGGTCGATGTCTGGGCGGATTGCGGCTGCAACGATCTTTTCGGGAAAGACTGCGGCGGTGTGCTGTTACAGGCGGAGATCGTCGTCTGCGATCATGCTCTGCGTAAATTGTACTACGACGCCACTGTGCTGGAAAATCTTGCCGCAACGGAAGGTGAGGAAGGGCTCAGCCGTCTGGACGAGCTGTTCGCTGCGATCGCGCGCAGAGATTACGAGACGGCGCTGTCCGTTGCCGCGGTGCTCCTGGCGCAGCGCGGCGGAGCGGAAAAGGTGTTTACTGCCTGTGGGCACGCACATCTCGATCTTGCGTGGCTGTGGCCGCTGCGCGAAACGAGGCGGAAAGCGGAGCGCACTTTCGCGACCGCGCTGCGCATGATGGAGCGCTACCCCGCTTATATAGCTGGCTTTTCGCAGCCGCAGCAGTTCGAGTGGGTAAAGGAACACGCGCCCGCGTTGTACGGGCAGATCCGTGCCCGCGTCGAGGAGGGCAGGCTCGAACCGCAGGGCGCGCTCTGGGTGGAACCAGATACGAACGTGACGGGCGGGGAATCGCTCGTGCGGCAGTGCATGTACGGGCGTGCGTTTTTTGGGCGCGAATTCGGCAGAATGCCGACCGTCGCGCATTTGCCCGATTGTTTCGGGTTCAGCGCCGCGCTGCCGCAAATCTTTTCGCAATGCGGCGTGGACAAGATGGTCACGATCAAGTTGAGCTGGAACCGCTATAACCGTTTCCCGCACACGACTTTCCGCTGGAAGGGGATAGACGGCAGCGAGATCCTCGTGCATATGCCGCCCGAAGGGACGTACAACAGCGCAGCTTCGCCCGCGGCGTTGCGGCGCGCCTGCGAAAACGACCGCGACGCCGGCAGGGTAAAGAACGCGCTGCTTTTGTACGGCATCGGCGACGGGGGCGGCGGGCCGGGACCGGAGCATATAGAACGGCTGTTGCGCGAAGCGGATCTAAAAGGGCTGCCGCGCGTGGAATTCGGCACGGAGGAAGGCTTTTTCGGGAAGCTTGCCGCCGAACACCCGCCGCTCAGATCATACCGCGGCGACTTGTACCTCGAAAAACATCAGGGAACATACACGACGCGTTTTTATAATAAGCGTCACAATCGGATCATGGAACGTCTGCTCGCCGACGCGGAGTATTTGCTGTGCTGCGCGCATGTGCGCGAAGGTGCGGCGTATCCGCGCGCCGCGCTCGAAAGGCTTTGGAAAGAGACATTGCTCTATCAGTTTCACGATATCCTTCCCGGCTCTTCCATCAAGCGTGTTTACGACGAATGCGAAGAACGTTATCCCGCATTGGAAGCGGAACTTGCGGAACTTGCGGAAACGGCGCTTTCCGAAACGGGTGAACGCGGCTACTGCCTGCTCCCTCCGTCCAAAAAATACAAAGGCGGGCAGATCTTGGCAGAAAACGGCGGTTTCCGGTTTTCTGCGGACGGCTGGTCCGCCCTGCTTTTGGCGGATGGCTCCGTCGCGTTCGGGGAGAAAATGCGCGAGAGAGGGAATGTATGGGCGCTCTATGAGGACGGCGGTGACGGCTGGGATTATGCGGACGGATACAAAGAAAGGCGGCTGGGCACATTCCGTCTCGTTTCGGCGCGGCAGGGGGAAAACGGTGTTTCTCTTCGCTTTGCGCTCGGAGATTCGTTGGTCGAGCAGTTCGTCTGCATCGGGCGCGAAGGAAAGACGCTCCGTTTCGAAACAGTGATCGACTGGCGCGAAAAAGACCGGCTACTTGCGGACGAGTTCACCGTTCCGCAGGGCGTCGGCGAAATTACCTGCGGCGTACAATTCGGTGCATTTCGCCGCACGCTGCGGCGGGACGATCCCGTTTCTGCGGCGATGACGGAGTTCTGCGCGCAGCGCTTTGTCGATCTTTCCGATATGTGCGGCGGTTATTCTCTGCTCAACGACGGGATATTTGGTTACAGTGCGGACGGCGGCATGCTGCGTATGCACGTTCTGCGCAATGCGCCCTCGCCCGGAACGTATGTCGACACAGGCGTGCATCGGTTCGTGTATGAGATCTATCCGCACGGCGGAGAGTTTATCTCTTGTGAGGCGCCGTACCTTGCTGAGCGGCTGAACGCAAGGGAATGGACGCGGCTTCCCGCACCGCTGTTCAGGGTACACGGGAAGGCGATCGTAAGTTGCATAAAACTTTCCGAGGACGGTACAAGCGTCGTGCTGCGTCTGTATGAACCGAGTGGGCGGCGCGTACGCGTCCGCGCGGAGGCGGCATTTCCTTGCCGCGGCATCGCCGCGGCGCGCGCGGATGAGACGGAGCTGTGCGAGCTCCCGCGTGCGGAATGCGTCCTCAGACCGTTCGAGATAAAAACGTTCCTGTTCAAACTGTAACACGGTAAAAAATTGCCGACGTGGCAGTTTCATAAAAAATGAAAACCTATCCGATTAACGGAAAAGAGGTCTGAGATGAGTACGATCAAAGACGTTGCAGCTCTCGCGGGCGTTGCGCCGAGCACGGTTTCCAACGTATTTACCAAAAAAAAGTACGTCAGCCCGAAAGTCACGAGAAAGGTGCGCGAAGCGTGCGAACAGCTCAATTATACGCCGAGTTTTCTCGCTTCGGGTATGCGCACGCAGAAAACGAACCTGATTGGACTGATGCTCTCCTCCGCGTCGGGCGGATTTCAGGAGTTTTATCACTATTTTATCGAGGGCGCGACGATCGCTGCCGCAGAATGCGGGTATTCGGTCATCTTGTATTACGAAGTGACCGACAAGGAGAAACTGCGGGCGATCTTTGCCAGCGGGCGAGGACCGATCGAGGGCGCCGTTTTGCTGACGCCCCGTACGGGCGACTTCCGTTTCATCGAAATGGAGACCAACAATATCCCGTACGTGCTCGTCGGCAGAGAATTTTTGGGCGGCAGCGCGACCTTTGTAGATGTTTGCAATGATACGATCACTTATGAGATCGTCAACCGCCTGATCGGTGAAGGAAGGAGAAATTTTGTTTTTCTCAACAGTGCGGAAGAGCTGTACATATCGCAGGACAGACTGAAGGGATTCAACCGCGCAATGCGGGAAGCGGGCATCCCCGTATCGCGGGCGCGGGTGGAGAGCGTGCTTGCCGCAGATGCCGCCGCGGCGGCCGCAAGGCTCATCACCGAAAAGACGGATGCGGTCATTGTCGAATCAGACGTCTGCGCGGCAGGGGTGTACGAAGCCATGGCGGAGAGAGGACTCAGCCACGAAAAGATCAAGGTATGCGCCCTGGGCGGCGAAACGGTCGCCCACAGGCTGGACCCGCCCGTCACGACGGTGCACGTCGATTACCGCTTGTTGGCGGATACCGCCGTGCGCCTGCTCGTGCGGCGGCTGCGCGGTGAGGAGTGCCCGCGCGAGAACTATGCGGGGGCAGAGATCCTGTACAGGTGAAACGGGTATGGAAAAGAGAGAGCCTCAAAAAACCAAATTCAGGGTCCGGCACAGAGACGCGCTGCTTGCGCTTGCGTTGCTTGCGGCGCCTGTCGGGTTCTGGCTGCTGTTCTGCGGCTACCCCGTCGTGTACGGTGTCGTTCTCGGTTTTTTCGATTATAAAGGCATAAACGGGATCCCCCGTTGGATCGGGTTCGGCAATTTCGTCACTTTTTTCGGATCTGCGGAATGGGTGAGCGCACTCGGACGTACGGTCGGGCTTGGAATGCTGTGCTTTCTTTGCACGACGCTCGTGGGAATGCTCGTGGCGCTGCTTTTAAACGGTATCAAAAAAGGACAGGGGATCTTCCGCGCTATTTGGTATATCCCCTCCGTTACTTCCGCTGCCGCAACGTCGCAGATTTTCAATATTCTGCTCAGCTACGACGGCGTGGTCAACAACATTTTAGAGAGTTTCGGCAAAGAAGCGGTGTATTGGCAGTACTCTACCGAATGGATGATCTTTTGGATCGTGATTTATTCGGTTTGGACGGGGATCGGCGGTTCTACGCTGCTGTGGCTTGCTGCATTGCAAAGCATCGATCCAAGCGTCATTGAGGCGTCCAAACTGGACGGCTGCAACCGTGTGCAGTCTTTTTTCAAAATTTCCGTTCCGCAGATGATGCCGATGATCGCATTTATGTTCATTAACGGATTTATCGGCGCGATGAATATTTATGAATCCGTCCTGTTCATTTCGGGCGGCGGACCTTTGGGAACGACGGAGGTTCTGGCGTACAAGATCATGCGTTCGGCGTTCTGGGACAATGATTTCGGCATGGCGGGCTGCGCTTCCTTTGTTGTGATGGTTATCACCCTTGCGTTTTCGGCGCTCGTCTACCGCAGGCAGGTCAAATCGTACAAGGCGGCGGGGGTGTAAGATGGAAGCGCTGAACATAAGAAAGGCGGGCGTTGCCGCGGGGCGCGCCGTGCGCTATTTCGTTTTGGTGTTCGGGTCGCTGGTAACGCTGTATCCGCTCATCTTTATGTGCCTCGTCGGTTTCTTTACCAAAGAGGAGTATTGGGCGACGGAGTTGAGCCTCTTCCCGATCCCGACGCAGCCCACGATAGAAAACTATCTTGCGCTGCTTGATCGCTCGCGGACGGGCGACGTGCTCATCCCGTTCCTGAACACGCTGGCAGTGACGGTGACGCAGGTCGCCGTGACGGTCGTGACCGTCCTGTTCTGTGCATACGCGTTCACGCGGCTGCGCTGGCGGGGGCAGAATGCGGTGTTCTTCGTCCTTCTGGCGACGAGCATGCTGCCTTCGACGATGAGCCTGATCCCGACGTATATCCTGTACGGGCAGTTCGGCATTCTCGACTCGTACCTGGTGTATTTTATCGGCATGCCGGCGATCAATATCATGGGGACGTACATCACGATGCAGTACTTCCGCTCCGTGCCTACCGCGCTGGACGAAGCCGCGCGGATAGACGGCGCGAACGTGATGCAGATCATGTGGAGGGTGCTCTTCCCCGTGGCGAAACCGATCTTCGGCTATATCATCATCACGACGGCGATCGGTACGTGGAACAATTGGCAGACGAGCTTTTTCTATACGGAGTCAACTTCCCTGCGCACGCTGCCTGCCGTGCTGTCGTCGGTCTCGCTCTCTACGGGAGGGATCCCGGACTATCCGTTCATGATCACGCTCGGGCTGCTCATCACGATCCCGACGCTGATCGTATACCTCGTCTTTCAGAAGTACATCGTGCTCGGTCTTGCATCGGCGGGCATCAAAGAATAAGCAAAGGAGGAATCAAAATGAAACATTTGAAGAAGGCTTTGGCAGTTCTTCTCGGCGCGCTTCTTGTCTTTTCGGCCGCGGCGTGTTTCGGCGGCAAAGAGGAGGGTGACTTCGTGGACGACGAATACCTCGCCACTCTTGACGGGGCGGAGACGGAGGTCTCAATGCTGTACGTCAGCGGCATGGGCATAGGGGCGGGGTATGCCGACGAGCTCATCCCCGCGGTGGCGGCACGGATGACGAATGAGGACGTGGAGAACGGGTACAACGACGTCGCGCAGTACTTTGTGACGAAGGCGGCGTACAACTACAACGTGGACAACAACGATATCCGTCTGCGCTTTCTGGACTGGGGCTGGGAGGACGAACTTGCGCAGCGCATGACGGCGGCATATGCTTCATGGAACGCGGGCACACGTCCACAGGCGGACGTTGTTGTCGGCGAGATCCAGATGCTCTCGTATGCGCGGCAGGGCGGGTTGGTCAAATTCCCGCAGGAGCTTGAGGACTGGGTGCGTGCCAACATGCTCCCCTCTTCGTATGCGTATCTCGAACTTGAAGACGACGACGGCGACGGACTCGGCGAGATTTACGGTTGCGCGGCGGACGCGTCTCCGCAGGTCTTGCTCTGGAACAAGACCATTTTGCGCGCCTGCGGCGTAGACGAAGAGATCGTGCAGAACGGCCCTTCCACTTGGCAGGAGTGGCTGGATGTGTGCGAGCAGGTCGGGTCTACCCGCGGCTACTATGCGGGTGGGGTCTACTGCGGCGCAAATGATGGCGGCGTGATCCGTGCCTATCCCCTCGTTGCGCAGGCGGGCGCCACGCTGCAGGATGCGGACGGCGATCCGTATTTTAACAGCGAAGGTGCGGAAAGGGCTCTCTCCTTTATCCGCGATCTGAGCGAAACGAACGTCTCCGAAGTGATCGTTTCCGGCGCAAACGAGGACGAGTATCATACCTATTTCTACCAGCAGAAAACGGCGTTCATGACGGGGCCTTCCTATCAAATAGGGATCTGGCAGGATACGGGCAACGACATCGAAAATCTCGGCTGGTGCGCTCTCCCCACGCCTTCGGCGGAAAGCGGAGCGCTGACCAATCTCATCGGCGCTTTCTATCTCGCGGTGCCGAGCTGGAACACGGATAAGCAGGAAGAGGCGTTCGCGGTCATCAAGAGCTATTTTTCCGAGGAAGTGCAGCGCGTAATCGGCGAGCGTGATTTCAAGCCCGTCAACAATAGGAACGTTGCCGCGGAGGACTGGTACAGCGAAAAAGATCAGTATTTTGCCTATGAGATCATGGCAAACGACGAGATCGTGTACATGCCCGGCTGGGATTCCAATCAGACTTCTATCTGGGCGGCGTTCCAGAACGCGCTGCTGCAGGCGGGATTGTACAGGACGTACGGAAGTTCGTCGATCGCAGATATTCTTGCCGAGGCGCAGCGGACGGTATCTGCCTACATCGGCTGAATAAGAGGACAGAAAATTCAATACAGGAGGAAAAGATGAAAAAGTTTTTGGCAGTGTTTCTCGCACTTGCCTTGTGCGGCGTGCTGCTGGCGGGGTGCGGCGAGACCGACCCGTACGAAGAGCCCTCTACGGAGGGGGAGAACTACGCGTGGGTGGACGACGATGCGCCTATGCTGCAGTTCGGTGAGCCCGCCGAGGAGATCGTGGCGATCAAGACGGCGGAAGGGAGCATGTCCGCGGATCTGCGGCAGATGATCGCTTCGCTCAAAGCGGTCGTCAACGGGAAAGAAGTGCGGCTGTTTACCTGTGACCTCGATTCGGATACGCCTATCGGCTGGCTGGAACGTTTGGGTTACACGGAGACGCACAATGTGATCGTGATGGAGGATGCCTGGGAGGTCGTCGATTACTTCAAAGACGACGTGAACGGTCTGGGCGCCGTGCTCTACGATACTTCCAACATGCATTCGCTGGACGTCGCGTGCACCTATGCGGGACTCAACGACTGCCTCACGCTCTCCTATTCGATCTACGGCGAGCTGGTGAACCGCGGCTACGACGTTGCGGTCGAAGAAGACTACCGCGGCGACTTCGCCGACAAGTATGAGGCGTACGAATATCTCTACGATACGCTGTGGGATCAGTGCACGCACCGCATCCTCATTCACTTCAACTCGGCGGAAGTCGGGCATGTGCGCAGTTTCGGCATGCTTGTCAAAGCGGCGTTCGTTTACCTCGACGTGGCGGAAACGCGTGACCGCGAGATCATGGAAAAGTTCCTCGCTGATATGCCTGCGGGCGAATCGTGCATCTACGGCTGGTATCCGGCAGAGGGCAGGGGTGTAGAGCTTGCTTCCCGCTACGGCGTATGGACGTATGCGGCGGACTACTTGCAGAGCGTCGAATTTTTTGCGCACGAGACGGAGATCGTCCTGCCCGAATATACGGAAAGTTTTACGCAGCGGTCGGACGTGGATGACGGCACCGTGTACGTTGCGATGCTCGTTTCGGAAGGGGACAATCTGCAATATGTGGAGAACGGACTGTACGACATCTGTTTCTCGTCCGATCTGCTCGGCGACTTCCCCGTTTCCTTCTCCATCAGCCCGACGATGGCGGTCATGGAGCCGGAGCTGCTGAACTGGTATTACGAGCAGGCGAACGACAATATTGGGTTCACGACGGGCCCGAGCGGCGTCGGGTATACCTATACGAGCGTCTGGGAGGACAATGACGCGCTCGCGCACTTCTTTGAGCTTACGAACGAGTATTGCGGGATAGCCGGCATCGACGTCGTGAACAACTGGTCTGCCGTGGAAAATTGGGCGTCGCATCCGCTGACGGACGAAGTGCGCTCCATTATGAATACGGAGTGTACGGACATCCTGACGATCATTGACAATGCATCCACTACGGCGACCAGCGCGGACGGACTGCTCATTACAAATATGCAGGTAGGGTATTTGCAGACATCGGACAACGTGACCGACGTCTTCGGGGACGCGATCGAGCTGGCGGTCGCCGAAACGGAGCATTACGGTGAGCCTTCCTTTGTGTGGCTGCAGGGCAACCCCTGGACACGGACGACGATGCAGGACTTCTACGACTGCTATAATACGATAAAAGAGCAGTACGGTGACAAAGTGGAGTTTGTCCGCGCGGACGAGCTTGCGCGTGCGCAGCGCCTTTTTTACGGGCTGTCTGCCGAACGGTAAGGGAGGGAAAAGACAATGAGAGGAAAGAAAAGATCGCTGCTTGCTCTTTTGCTTGCGCTTGCGTTCGCAGCGTCGCTGAGCGTTTCGGCTGTGGCTGCGTTCGCGGAAGGAGCGGGGTATACGGTTGCGCTTTCGGCGGAGAATGCGGAGTTTACGACGAACGTGGTGGAGGATACTTCGGACATGTTTGAAATGTCCGGCACTTCCACGAACAGCAATTCTACGATCTCCTGGCGGTACGGCGATGCGGCGCAGTATTGGACGTACAAACTTGAAGTGACGGGCGATACGTCCGCGGTGACGATGGCGGCGACGCTCAAGCGTTCTTCGAACATGGCGGTCTCCGTTTCGACGGACAATGCGGACTGGGCGTACATCCTCACGCCCGCTTCGGACGGTTTCGCCGCCGATTACACGGAGGCGAACGAAGTCACCTCCGTCGACGGCGATTTCATGCACTGCTACTATCGCCTCGGCGAATATTTCGGGGGAGGGAGCACGCTGTACATCCGTTTCGGCGCATACGATACGGCGCAGGGCAACGGGATGCAGGTGGCGGAGGATATTACTTTCTACTATAATTGGGTCTATTCGCCCACGTATATCGATCTTTCCGTAAATGCGGTGACGGTGGACGTCGCGTCTTCCGATTTTATCTTCGAGGATGCCGCGTCGCAGGTCGGCGAGAACAATCTCGGCAAGCACCGCTATGCCGATGCGGAGCGGTATTTCACCTACCTGCTCGTCATGGACAAGGACGCGGCGGAAGGCATTTACATGAAAGTCAACGTCAGCGGCGTGAACAGGGCAATTTCCTTTTCTCCGGACAACGAGGCATGGACGAAGGTCTGCGATGCGCCGAACGCGGCGGACGAGTATTACGGTGCGGAGAGCGCTCTTGCGGACGGAGTGACGTTCTATTACGGGCTGGACGATTATATCGGTTCCGAAAACATTGAGGGCGAGGAGAAGGCGGTCGTCTATGTGAAGTTCCATGCGTCCGATACGTCGCAGGGCTTCGGCGCGGATCTGTATTCGCTGCAATTTTTCAACGGCAGCGTCGCCGCGCCCGTGGAAAACCCGGGCGTACTGCTGGCGGAAGGGAAACTTGCGCACGAGATAAGCGTGACGGACGACACCGTCGTGCATGAATCGAAAAATTCTTCGATCGGCTCTTATCTCGGCGAGCAGGGCAGAGTTGCAGCGGGGTCGGATGCCTATTTTATCTATAAGCTCGACCTGCCCTCCACCGCGTCCGACCTGAGCGTCTCCATGAACTCCATCAACGGGCTTCTGTTCACGGCATCCGCGGACGGGCAGAATTACGAATCTTTCACCATCCTCAACGCTTCCGCCGCGGGTGACGGCGCGGCGCTCACTTACGATTTGAGCAGCCTGCTTTCGTCGGACGGCGCAAACACGGTCTATCTGCGGTTCGGCGGCATGGCGGGGCAGGAGTCAATGCTTGTTTCCCTCTTCGTTTCCTATAACGACGGCGCTGTCTATAAGGAGGCGCGCGAGAACGAGGTCCTCCGCAGGCAGGCGTTTACGGCGGGCGATTCTTCGGAGAGCGAGTACCGCGTGAGCGAGGACGACCCGAACGCCCTTTTCCTTGCGGACGGACGCGTCTACAATAACGACGCGGAGGGGATCTACCGTTTCACATACGGGGAAGACGCAAAAGCTGTCAATCTCAGCGTATCGGTCGGCGGCTCCTACGTCGTCTCCGTTTCGCAGGACGGGGAGACCTGGACGGACATCCGCGTTTCGGAGCGGCAGTTCTGTTCGGAGAGTTGGTATGAAACGCAGGACGAGTTTACGACGGATATTTCGTCGTATGTGATGGAGGGGAACGACGACCGCACTTTCTATGTGCGCGTTGCGGACTCTGTGACGAACAACCCGTACGGCGCCGCGCTGCGCGGCATGGTCGTGGAAGAGCTCTCCGACGTCTACATCGGCGAACCGGAGGGCGGCGGGAACGTCGGGCTGATCGTCGGGCTGAGCGTAGGCGGCGCCGCCGTCGTTGCTGCTGCCGTCGTCGCGGCGGTCGTTCTGGTCCGCAAAAACAATGCAAAAAAGAAAAACAATACTGATGAGGGAGGAGAAGAATGAACAAACGGATCCGAAATGTTTCTCTGTGGCTTTTATCTTTCGCCCTGCTGTTGTCGGTCTTTGTCTGCGTCGGGCTGTTCGCGGTCGGCGCAGACGCCGCCACGGGCGACGGTGCGGAGGCAGGGTATCACGTCGGCACGAACATAGATCTCTCCGACGACGGCGAGGTCTATACGGATGAGACTTTTACGAACACGGGGACTGTTGCAGGCACTCACCGCTATGCCGATCAGACAAATTACTATATTTACAAGGCGGTGTTTGCAGAGGATGCGGACGGCGCGTGGATGATCTTTCAGATCGTGAGCGGCGCCGTCAATATGAAAGTCGAGATTTCGAACGATCTTTCGGACTGGACGATCGTTCTCGAATCGGAGACGGTGAACGAGGAGGGCTCTACGCCCGCGGAGAAGTTCGCTTTGCCCGACGAAACGGATTCGATCCGCGCGCGCAGCTCGGGGGACAGGTATGAATACTATGTCGATCTGAGCGGCTGGCTGGCGGAGAGCGGCGCGAGCCCCGTCTACGCCCGTTTTTCGGCGCACGACACTTCGATGGGGAACGGCACCGATCTTTACTACCTGTTGTTCACGGAGGGCAACCCCGTGAATCCGGGCGGAGCAAAATTTTCTTGGCTCACGCAGGATGATATGGCATCTTCCGACGGGGGCGCCCCCGCGCTGGTCACTTCGACCATGCTGGGCTGGAGCACCCGTTACCCGAACGGCATGAATATCGGCTGTAACGAAGACGTCCGCATCTTTTTTGATAACGATGCGTATGCGGTGTGGGAGGTGATCGTCCCTGCGGGAACGGAAAAAGTGACGATGGAGTTCGGTTCCTGGAACAACGTGGTCGTAAACGGTGCGAGCCTGAAGGTGTTCGCGGGGAATAAACAGGTCTGGGCGCAGTCCTCCTGGACGGGGACGGAGAACAATCCGCCCATCGATCTCACGGAGGCGCTCTCCGGACAGCTTGCAACGGGCGAGGAGTTCCGCTTCCTGCTGTACTTCGGCGATGCGTCCAGAGATACAGGGAACGGGCCGATCCCGCGCGTGCTGGCGTTTGCGATGGACGACGGTTCGCTGACCGCGGAGAACCCCGTGCAGGCGCCCGCGGCGGCTGGCGGCGGCGTGGTGTACGCGGAGGAAAACTCTTTCGACGCAAAAGAGTATATCACCGAAAAAAGGATAGCGAGCGGCAATTTCAGGGATACGAACGGCTCGGACGGCACCGTTGAAGGCAACGAGTATGTCGCCTACTTCAAATCGCAGTATCCGGACGACGGGTATCCGTATTTTGACAACGCGAACTTCGGCATCTTCACGCTCGAATACGGCGCGAATCTCGGTGCGGGGTATCTGGCGGTGGACGTCGAAAACACGTTCGCAGTCAGCGTCAGCACTGATGCGGAGACGGCGACCGCGGTGACGGGCACCTACGCGCCCCGCTTTACGGGGTATGACGTGCTGCACGCCGAGACGGAAAAGCAGAGCCGTGACGTGTATTATTTCGATGTATCCGAATATCTCGACCCGAACGGCGGTACTCTGTACGTTCTGCTGCAGAACGGCTGCGCGGATTGCGGCAACGGCGCGATGCTCTACGGCATGACGCTTGGCACATACGCCGAGGATACCGTCGCCTTTACGGGTACGGTGGCAGGCGGTACGATCTGGGAGGGCGCGCGCAGCGCTCTGGCGCTGTCGCTCACAAAGTCTGCGTATGAAGACGTCGCTTCCGTCAGCGTGAACGGAGAGAGCCTTGCGCAGTCCGATTATACCGTTTCCGACGATTCGCTTGTCCTTTCGGCGGCGTATATGGGGTCGCTGTCTTCGGGAGAGTATACGCTGACGGCCGTCTCCGACTACGCGGATACCCGCACGTTCTCGGCATCGTTCACGGTCACGGAAGATACGCTTCTCTCCGTCGCGCTCGAAAGCGCGCCGAACAAACTGACCTATTCACCGGGCGAAACGCTCGATCTTACGGGCGGCGTGCTCTCGGTAACGTATAGTGGGAGCGGTGTTTCGCAGGTTCCGATGACGGATGCGGCAGTGACCGTTTCGGCAACGGCGGCGCAGCAGGAAGAGGGAACGCAGACGGTGACGGTCAGCTACGGCGGCATGTCGGCGACCTTTACGATCACCGTCGAGGCGCAGGCGGAGCCTGGCACAGAAGGGGAAGAAAACAAGGCGGAGGCCCCTGAAGACGGGCTGCCCGCCGGCGCGATCGCGGGCATCGTCGTCGCCTGCGCCGTCGTTGTCGCGGGGACTGTCACGGCGGTCGTGCTGCTCTCAAAGAAGAAGGGCGGAAAACAGTAAAGTCTTTTTCGCACGGGGAAGCAAGAGGGAAACCAAAGAGGGTTCGGCTGAACGCCGAACCCTTTTTTGGGTGGGTGAATAATACGATTAAGTGTAACGGCTGCAAGGGAAAAGGAGTTCATACAAATCTTTGATAAAATAGAGCAGCGAAACAAATTTCTGACCAAAAAAAGTTATATGAGTTACTGCCGTTTTATTATTGAAGAGCGGTGCCGTCTGCGAAAAGAAATTTCAAGTTAATTTTGGAATTCTTATTAACATTTTGCTTTTTATTTGCTATAATGGACGCAGCGGCGCAGCGTGGAGGGGAAAGCCCCGCAATTGCAGAGCAGCGGCGCGGGGCATGTGCAAAAGGAAAAACGGCGTGGACGCGGCGTAGCGCGGCGGGGAAAGCCCCGCATTTACAGAGCAGCGGCGCGGGGCGTGCGTAAAAGGAAAAACGGCACAGGCTTATCCGTTGGGCGAGATAATTGTATTTGCGCGATGGATCGTCAAACCAAATGTGACCCGCAGAGAGATTTTTTTGGTAAACAAATCGGGACGAATAAATTAAGGCAAATAAACAGGGAAAACAAACAGGGCAAATAAATCGGGGGAATAAACAAGGGCAAATAAACAGAGCAAATAAGCAGTGACAAACAAACAGGGGCGAGCCAATTAAGGTGAATCAATTAAGGCAAATAAATCTGGGCGAATAAACAAGGGCAAATAAACAGAGCAAATAAGCAGTGACAAACAAGCAGTGGCAAACAAACATGGGCGAGCCAATTAAGGTGAATCAATTAAGGTAAATAAATCGGAGCGAATAAATTGAGGCAAATAAACAGAGCAAATAAGCAATGGCAAACAAACAGGGGCGAGCCAATTAAGGTAAATCAATTAAGGTAAATAAATCGGGGCGAATAAACAAGGGCAAATAAACAGAGTAAATAAGCAGTGACAAATAAGCAGTGGCAAACAAACAGGGGCGAGCCAATTAAGGTGAATAAATCGTGGTAAATAAACAGGAACGAACAAACAGGGCAAACAAGCAAGGGCAAACAAATTGAGGCGAACAAATCAAGGCAAACAAATCAAGGCAAAAAAATCAAGGCGAACAAATACAGATAAACAATCCACGGCGGCGGAGGAAAGATTTTGGACGATCTGAAAATCATCAAAAAGAGCAAATATATAAACAATGAAGAAAAGGTGGCGGTCGTGCAGGGCGTCACGCTGTATGAGCAGGAGCACAGGCATGAGTTTATTGAACTTGCCTATGTGGAAGAAGGGGAAGCGCAGCATTGGGTCAACGGAGAGACGTTTCAGCTGAGCGCGGGGGACATCGTGATGTTCGACAGCGGCGCTTCGCACGGCTATCGGGCGACGACGCCGACGATCTCTGTCTGGAACATTCTGTTCCTGCCCGAATTTTTTGACTTTTTCCTCAAAGAAGGGGATCGCTGCATCGAATACGCCTGCCGCACGATGCTGAAAGAGAACGTGGGCAGCGCCCTGATGAAGGAGAGCGGCTTTTTAAGTTTGCCCAAAGAAAAGGCGACGAGCGTGGTGCCGTATATCATGCAGATCATTGAAGAGAAAAAGGAGGAGCGCCCCGGCTACCTTGAAGCGATCCATTCCCTGCTCAAATTGGCGCTGATCGAGATCTTCCGCCGCGGGCATGACGTAAAGGGGAATTTTTCGGGCAAGCAAATGCAGATCTACCAAGAGATGTTGGAGTACATCAAAAAGAACAGGGGCGGCGGCGTTTCCGCAAGCTATCTTTCAAAACTGCTGTTCTATTCCCCCGAATACCTTTCCAAGACGTTCAATGACATTTCCAGCCAGTCCATGAAAAAGTACATCCAGAAAGAAAGGCTGGAGTGGGCAAGGAAGGAGCTTCTTTCAACGGATAAAACGGTGGAGACGATCATGGAAGAAGCGGGGTATAACGACAAGAAGTATTTTTACGAGATATTCAAGCGTGAGTACGGCGTATCGCCGGGGAAATACAGAAAAAGCTGAACCATGCACCGTTCACGGGCGGAGCCGACAATATCGGCTCCGCCCGTACTTTTTTGCGGGGGGAAAGCACCCCACAAAACTGTGCGGATTACCCCCATAGGCAGAAGTAAAAAACTGTGCTATAATAAATACGTGAAAAAACCGTATAGGAGGAAAAGAGGGATGGCAGCAGGGGAAGAGGCAAACGGGAACGGGCTCCGAGCAGAACTTCTGCGCTTTCCTGAGCCGCAATTCGCGCGGGAAGCCTTTTTTCTTCTGGACGGGGAGTGGGAAGTTTCGCTCGGCGGCAAGCCGTACCGCGCGATCCGCGTGCCGTACTGCGTGGAATCCGAACTTTCCGAGATCGGAGAAACGGGGTTTGTGTACGAGCTGCGGTACAGAAAGGCGTTTGCCGCGCCGCAGCACAAAAAGGACGAGCGCGTCCTTTTGCATTTCGGTGCGGTCGATCGTTATGCCAAAGTGTGTGTGAACGGCGTATCGGTCGGCAGCCATTGCGGAGGGTATACGCCTTTCTCTTTTGATATCACCGATGCGCTGCAAGACGGGGAGAACTTACTCGAAGTTGCCGTTCATGACGACGTGCACGAAAATTTCCCCAGCGGCAAGCAGTCCGCGCAGGAACAGTCTTACGGCTGCATGTACACGCGCGTGACGGGGATCTGGCAGAGCGTCTGGCTGGAATGCGTGCCGCGGGAGCGGCTTTTGGGCGTCCGCTTTTATCCGTCTGCGGAGCGCTGCTCGGTCAGGATGGAAGTCACCGCGCAGACGGAAGGGGAGTTCCGTGCAGAGATCGCATACGGCGGTAAAATTGTCGGGGAATGCGGCGGGCACTTGAACTGGCGCGGCGCGTTTGAAGCAAAACTTTCGGAAAAACACCTTTGGGAACTTGGGGCGGGCCGCCTATACCAAGTGCGCCTGCAATTCGGGGAGGACACGGTTTACAGCTATTTCGGGCTGCGCGACGTGCGCTACGAGGGCAAAACGTTTTTGCTGAACGGAAAGCCCGTGTTTCAGCGCCTCGTTCTGGATCAGGGGTATTACCCCGAAGGGATATACACGCCGCGCTCCGAGGATGATTTCGTGCGGGATATCGGGCTGGGGCTGCGGCTCGGGTTCAACGGCGCGCGGCTGCACCAAAAGGTGTTCGACCCCAAAGTGCTGTACCTCTGCGACGTATACGGGTACATGACCTGGGGCGAATACCCGAGCTGGGGGATGCGCGTGCGGAACCTGGAAGCGCTCGGCGCCTTCCTCGGCGAATGGCGCGAAGCGGTGGAGCGCGACTTCAACCACCCCTGCATCGTCATGTGGTGCCCGCTCAACGAAATGTGGAGCGACCCCGAAGACGAGCGATGGGTGCGCGACGTGCGGTTTGCGGACGCTGCCTATGCTCTTACAAAAGTGCTGGATCCCACGCGCCCCTGCGTGGACGTGAGCGGCGGGCTGCACGGGCATAAGACGGACGTGGCGGACTTCCACTTCTACGGCGCGTTTGAAAAATTGCAGGCGCACATGGAAGACGCGCTGCGCGGCGCGCCGTCCTTTGACAAAATGTACCATCCCGGCGAGGGGATCGGGTATAAGGGCGAGCCGCTGCACCTGAGCGAGTTCGGCGGCGTGCGCTTCGGGAGCGCCGAAGGCGGCTGGGGCTACGAAAACGAGCAGAAGGAAGAAGAGTTCGTCGCCCGCTATGAAAAGACGGTGGCGTACCTGCTCGGCTGCGGGCAGCTTTCGGGGTTCTGCTATACGCAGCTGTACGACGTGGAACAGGAGCAGAACGGGCTGTACTATTACGACCGCCGCCCGAAACTTTCCGAGCGGGGGATGCGCCGCATCAGGGCGGCGAACACGGCTGCCGCCGCGTGTGAAATGGGCTTTAAAAAAGCGTAGAGCGCGGTCTGCGTTCTATCGGGCGGCATAAAACAGGGGGAGAGAGCTATGGTCATCTGTGTGGGAGAGATCCTTGCCGATATGACGGGGCACGCCTGCAACGGGCATATGGAATTTGCCTGTTTTGCGGGCGGCGCGCCGTTCAACGTGGCGTGCTGCCTGAAAAAATTGGGCGCGCGCTGCGGGTTTTGCGGCAGCGTCGGGCAGGACGCGGTCGGCAATTTCCTCGCCGACGCCGCCCGAAAGCAGCAATTCGATTATTTATATCTTCAAAGAGAGAAAGAACGGAATACGACGCTCGCCTTTGTCGAAGTGGACGGGGCGGGCGAACGGTCGTTCAGCTTTTACCGCAAAAACACGGCGGACGCATACCTGCCGCAGGCGGAGATCAGCCGGATCGTCCGCTTGGCGGATATCGTTCACATCGGTTCGCTGCCGCTGTCTTCCACGCACGGGCGGGAGTTTGCGGACGAACTGATCGCCAGTACACATGCCTGCGGCAAAAAGGTCAGCTTTGACGTGAATTACCGTTCGGACATTTTTTCGGGCGAAGAGGAGGCTGTGGCGCTGTACCGCAAATACATTGCGGCGGCGGATATCGTCAAGTTTTCGGAAGAGGAGCTGCCGATGTTCGCCGAAGGCGCGTCGCAGGAAGAGCGGCTGCGCAATGCCGCGGGCGCGCACAAAACGGTGCTGCTCACGCTTGGCAGCCGCGGCAGCATGCTGTGTACGGCGGGGAACATATACCGCGCTCCCGCCGCCGCCGTGCGGAAGATAGAGGACACGAACGGCGCGGGTGACGCCTTCATGGCGGGGGTGCTCGCCGCGGCAGACGGCGGAGTGCGCGACCCGCTCGCCGCTTTGCGCCTGGGGAACGCGTGCGGCGCGCTCGCCGTTGCGCAGAAAGGGGCGTACCCCGAATGGAGCAAAGAGGACGCCGCGGCGCTTACAAAAGAGTTTGACGCCTGAACAAAAAGAAATGGAAGAGGGGTACCCCTCTGTTGCATTTTTTAACGCAACAGTCAGACCTTAACGGAAAGGAGAAAATCTGGTGTTTTACGATAAAGGTGTTTGGATCTATCTGGACGAGGTGAGCCGCGGCGGAAAGCCGCAGTACGGTGCGCCCGCCGCGTATTTCCGCAAAAAATTCAGGGTGGAAAAGCGCGTAAAGCGCGCCGTCTGGTATGTTTCGGCGCTCGGCGTGTTCAAGGCGTACCTGAACGGGCGCGAGGCGGACGACGACTTTCTTTCGCCCGGCTGGACGGATTACAGAAAGCGCATTCCGTACATGGAATACGACGTGACGGATAAACTGCAAGAGGAAAACGCGCTGGCGATCGTTGCGGCGGACGGCTGGGCGGTCGGCAACCTCGGCTACGAAGTGGAGCGGCAGGTGTTCAGCGACAGGGTAGAGGTGTTTGCCAGCCTTGTCATCGACTATGAAGACGGCACGCGCTCGTTCATTGAAACGGATACGGGCTGGAAGGCCGCCCACGGGGAAATTCTGCGCTCCGACCTTCTGATGGGGGAAAAGGCAGACGCGCGCCTCTCGCTCGGCGATTTTTCGGCGGCGGACTACGACGATACGGGGTGGAGCGCCGCAAAGACGAAGACGGGCTCCTCCGACCAGTGGAAGCTCTACTATCTGGATAAGGCGATCGCCCCGAAGACGAAGGTAAAGCACAGGCTGCCCGCAGTCTTTTTGCACGAGGACGGAAAGGGGCGGGCGATCTACGACCTTTCGCAGAACATGGCGGGCGTCATCGAAGCGCGGCTGCGCGGGGCGCGCGGCGCAAAAGTCACCTTCCGCTACGGCGAAATGCTCAGCGCGGACGGCTCGCTCTACACCGCGAACCTGCGCACGGCGGAGGCGACGGATACCTATATCCTTGCAGGGGAAAAGGAAGAAACGTTCCGCCCGCTGTTCACCTTCCACGGGTTCCGCTATGTGGAAGTTTCGGCGGAAGGGGACGCGGAGGTCGTGCACATCGACGGGCTTTCCCTGTACAGCGACCTTGCCGAAACGGCGGCGTTTTCCTGCAACGACGAAGTCGTGAACAGGCTGTACAAAAACATCGTGTGGGGGCAGCGCAGCAACTTTCTGAACATCCCCACAGACTGCCCGCAGCGGGACGAGCGGCTGGGCTGGACGGGCGATTCGCAGGTCTTCTGCGGCACGGCGATGTTCAACATGGACTGCCGCCTGTTCTATAAAAAGCACCTCACCGACATCCGTGACGTGCAGTGCGGTAACGGCGCCGTGCCCGGCATCGCGCCCATCGTGCCGCATCACGACCACTCCGTTTTGCAGGGGCGCATCGGCGCCGCGGGGTGGGGGGACGTGATCACCGTGCTGCCCTATGAATATTACCGCATGTACGGCGATGCGTCCGTCGTAAAGGAAAATCTTTCGGCGGCGAAGCGGTTTGTCGGCTATTGCCTTTCCCGCAGTGAAAATTACATCCGCCCCGTACGTTTCAACTACGGCGACTGGCTGGAACTGAACGAAGAGAGCGATATATCTCTGATTTCCACCGCCTATTTCGCGTATTCCGCATATCTGACGGCGAAACTGTGCGAGATCGCGGGCGACGGTGACGCTGCTTACTACCTTGCATTGCATACAAACATACGCGCGGCGTTCCGCGCGCGGTTTATGGAGAAGGACGGCAGGCTGAAAAGCGACACACAGACGGTGTACCTGCTCGCGTACCGCTTCGGGCTTATGAGCGCGGCGGAGATCCGCCCGCACCTTTTGCGGGCGATCGGGCGCAACGGCGGCAAGCTGACCACGGGCTTTTTGGGGGTAAAACATCTGCTGCCCGCGCTGTGCGATCTGGGCGAGGCGGCGCTCGCGTACCGCCTGTTCACAAGCAGGGAATACCCCTCCTGGTGTTACCCCGTCGTCAACGGCGCAACGACGGTATGGGAGCGGTGGAACAGCTATTCAAAGGAAACGGGCTTCGGCGACGTATCCATGAATTCGTTTAACCACTATGCCTACGGTTCGGTGGGCGAATGGATGTTCAAATACTGTTTGGGGATCCGGCCCTCCGCAGAGGCGGGCGAAGGCGGTTTTGCGCAACTTGCGTTGCGCCCGATCTTCGATCCGAGCGGCGCAATCACGCATGCGGAAGGACATTACGACAGCGTGCGCGGCAGGATCTCCGTGCGCTGGGCAAGGGAACAGGACGGATCGTATCGGTACGATTATTTTGTTCCGGAAGGGGTAAACGTTTCCTTTGATTTCAAAGATATGGAAGTGCGTTCGCACAAAAACGGTACGTTTATTTTACAGCCGAAAGATGCGCACGCTTTGCATATAGTATCAAACTCAAAAAAAGAGGAGAAGCAAGATGAAAGAGTACAAGTATGAATTGCACGTACATACGCGCGAGGGCAGCAGTGACAGCCGCATGAGCGGCAGCGATATGGTCAAGCATTACATGTCGCTCGGCTATGCGGGAGTGTGCATCACGGATCATTTTACGGGCAGTATCACCCGCCCGCTGAACGCGCCGTGGAAAGAACAGATGGATGTGTTTTGCAGCGGTTACGAAGCGGCAGCAAAAGCTGCGGAAGGCACGGATTTTCAGGTGTTTTTCGGGCTGGAATATTCGGATAAAGGAAACGACTTCCTCTTTTTCAACCTGAATAAAGAGTGGCTTCTGAAAAACGAGGATATGTGCGACATTCCGCTCAAAGAACTTTTGACGCGCGTCCGCAGCGACGGCGGCTTCATCGTTCACGCGCACCCCTTCCTCGAATCTGACTGGATCGAGATGATCCGCCTTCTGCCGCACCATGTAGACGCGGTAGAGGTGTGCAATACGGGGATCGACCCCGATAAAAACGTCCGCGCCGATTGGTATGCCGATTCGTATAATTTGAAAAAAACGGGCGGTTCCGATATGCACTATACGGAGAACAGACCGTCCGAAGGCGGCATCATTGCGCCGCGCCGTGCGAAAGATTTGAAAGATCTGACGGATATGATCCGTGCAGGCGAAACAAAAGTCATCACCGATTACAGGAAATAGGCGCAGAGCCGTTCCCGCAAAAAAGGCGGGCAGGATTTGCGAAAGAAAGGAGGGATGCCGATGGAAAAATTGAAAGTGGTTTTGGTCGGCTGCGGGGATCGTGCCTGCGTCTATGCGGAAGAAGGCGTACACAAACTCGAGCAGATGGAGATCGTTGCCGCTGTCGATCCGGATGAGGTGCGGCTGCAATATGTGCGGGAGCATTTCGGGGTAGCGGAAGCGATGTGTTTCCGTGACCAAAACCAGCTGCTCGCACGCGGCAAAATCGCAGATTGCGTCATAAACGGTACGATGGACAAACTGCATTTGCAAACGGCGGTGCCTTTTTTGGAGCAGGGCTACGATATGCTTTTGGAAAAGCCGCTCGTAAACAACAAAAAGGACTTGCTGCTGCTCTACGATACCGCCAAAGCGCACGGGTGCAAGCTGATGACCTGCCACGTTCTGCGCTATACGCCATTTTATCGTAAGATCAAAGAACTGATCTTGGGCGGCGAAATCGGCGAGATCGTAAATATCTGCACCGACGAGCGGGTAGGGGCGTTTCATTCTTCCGTTTCGTATATCCGCGGCAAGTGGAAAAGCGAAAAGGAGAGCGGCTCGTCTTTGCTTTTGGCAAAGTGCTGCCACGATATCGACCTTTTGTGCTGGCTGAACGCAGCCGCACCGCCCGCGCAGGTGTTCAGCTACGGCGGCAGGGATTTTTTCATCCCCGAAAAGGCGCCGAAGGGCGCGGGAACGCGCTGCTTGGTAGATTGCCCCGAAGATGTGCGCAAACAGTGTATTTATGACGTGCAGTCTATGTATCTGGATAATTGCCTGTTGCCGTGGTACCCGTGGCAGTGTACGGGCAAAGATTACCACGACGTGACGATGGAAGAAAAGATCGAATCGCTGAAAACGTACAACCCGCACGGGGTGTGCGCATACAAGGCGGGCGGCGACATTGCCGACCATCAGAATGTGGCAATCCACTTCAAAAACGGCAGCACGGCAGTTCATTCGCTCACCCTCGGCTGCATGAAGGCGGGGCGCAGCATCTTTATCAGCGGTACCCGCGGCGAGATCGAGGGAAAGGTGGAGGACGGATTCTTTTGTCTGCGCAAGTATGACAGAAAAACGTCCACATACACCGAACAGCGGTTTGATTTCAAAGACCGCAAGGGCGAAACGGGCGGGCACTTCGGCGGCGACCGCGGGCTGGTCGCGGATTTTTGCGGCATCATGCAGGGCGGCGAGCCGTCCGTATCGTATACGTCCATTGAAAATTCGGTCACGGGGCATCTGCTCGTCTATGCGGCGGATGCGTCCATGAAGAGCGGCAGCCCCGTCGATCTGTGATGCGCCTTCGGCGCGGATAAATGTTTCTCTTTCCTTTGGAGCGCGCCTTCGGCGCGGGCGGATGTTTCTTTTCATTCACGGCAAAAAAATAAAAATTATATTTGGAGGAAAAAACAATGATGAAGCGTGTAGGCGTAACGTTGGCGGCGCTGCTCATGGCTGTATCCGTCGCCTTTGGCGCGGCGGCGTGCGGCGGCAGGCAGGGCGAATACGATGAGGAAGTCGATACCGACAGGATGCAGCTGTACGTATCCAACTACGACGGCGGTTTCGGCACAGACTGGCTGCGCGACGTAAAGGCGGCGTTTGAAGCGGAGTACGCGGATGTTTCGTTCGACGGCGGCAAAACGACGGGCATCCAGATCATGATCGACCCGAACAAAGACAAGGGCTATCAGCTGAACTTCAACACGACGTCCAACGAGATCTTCTTCACCGAGGAAGTGCGCTATTACCAGAATGTGATGAACGGCGACTTTCTGGACATCACAGACGTCGTGGAAGAGGTCTGCGAGCAGGAGGGCGTCAGCCTGCGGGCGGCGCAGGAGCAGGGCTTGCAGTACAACGGCAAATATTACGCGCTCCCGCATTACGAGACCTTCTTCGGCATCGTGTACGACAAAGACCTGTTCGACACAAAGCGCCTGTACATCGCCGAAGACGGAAGCTATACCAACGCGAGCGGCAACCTGTCCGCAGGGCCCGACGGGGTGAAGCCTTCGTATGACGACGGCCTGCCCGCCACGATGGAAGAGTTCTTCGAACTTTGCAACTATATGAAGACGGTCGCCGTGGTGACGCCCTTTATCCTGACGGGGGAGCACGCCGCCAAATATTCGGCGAACTTCGTGAACAGGGCTGCCGCCGCTTATGACGGGAAGGCGGTCACCGAAGCGCGGTATTCGTTCGCGGCGGAGGATGTTGCGTATATCACGGAAAACAGCATAAAAGCGGACAATTCCGTGCTCGGCTATTCCTATCAGACGCAGACGGCGGATATCACGAACGCGAACGGCTACCTGTTGCAGCGCACGCCCGGCAGGCTGTACGGGCTCACCTTCCTTGAAAAGCTCATCGACGAAGGCTGCTTTGAGGCTGCGAGCCTGCGGGGAACGACGTCGCACCTGAACGCGCAGGAAAATTACATCAATTCCGGGTTTAAAAACGCCCCCGTCGCCATGCTGATGGACGGCAACTGGTGGGAGAACGAGGCGACGCTGAACGACGCGTTCACGCGCAGCGAACAGCTCTACCTGGAGCAGGCGAAAAAGGAGAACCGCCACTTCGGCGTCATGCCCATCCCCGCAAAGATCGATAAAAACGATGCGAACCCGAACGGCGATTCGGATACCGCCCTCGATATGTACACCTCGTATGCGTTCATCAGCGCCAACATCTCTTCCGAAAAGGTGAAAGCGGCAAAAACCTTTTTGAAGTTCTGCTACTCGGCGGAAAACCTTGAAAAATTCACCGCGACCACGGGCGTTGCGCGGGCGCTGAATTACAACGTTTCGCAGACGACGCTGGACAACATGACCTCGTATTCGCAGGACGTGTGGGATATGCACCTGAGCGGGAACACCGTGCTGCAAGTCTCCCAAAACAAGCTGTATTACGAAAACATGTCTGATTTTGACAGCCTTGCGCTCATCGCATACGGCAATTACGCCTACCCGTGGGCGGCGCTCAGGGGCGACGTGCATACGGCGGCGGAGTACTTTACCGGCACATGGCAGTGGACGGAAGATGGCTGGAAGAACGATTATGGCGCCTACATTGCGTGACGCGTGCGCGCTTTGCAGGAAAAGGGGGTAAGGTATGGTAGCTGTAAAAAAGAAAAAGACGCTTGCCACGTTCAACAGGAAGCGGAAGATCTTCTATATTTCGCTGATCGCGCTGCCCGTGCTGCAATTCTGCGTCTTCTATCTGGGCGTGCACATCAACTCGATCCTGCTCGCCTTCAAGTCGTATACGCTGGCAGACGAGGCGAACGGGGTCTACTCGTACATTTTTACGGGGTTTGAAAACTTCGGGGAGGTGTTCCAAAACTTCGCAAAGGAAAGTTACCTTGTAAACGCGATCTGGAATTCGGTGCTGTCCTTTCTGATCGGGTGGATCGGCTTTTTCGGCAGCCTGCTGTTTTCCTACTACATCATGAAGGGCTGGCGGCTCGGCAAACTGTTTCAGCTGTTCCTGTTCCTTCCTTCGATCGTCTCTGAGATCGTTGTCGTAACGTTGTTCAAGTATTTTATGGAAAACAACATCCCTGCCTTCATTGAAATGGTGGGCGGCGGCGTGGTCGAAGGCTTTATGTTCTCGTCCGACCTCGGGGTGCGGCTCGGAACGATCCTCGGCTATTCCGTGTGGGTCGGGTTCGGCACCAACATCCTCATCTTCAACGGCACGATGGCAGGCGTTTCAGACTCCGTGCTGGAAGCGGCGAAGTTAGACGGCGTCCGCCCCCTGCGCGAATTCTTTTCCATCGTCCTGCCGATGATGTATCCCATGATCGTCACGATGGCGGTGGTCAGTGTGGCGAACCTGTTCACGAACCAGATGTACCTATACAGCTTTTACGGCGCCTCGGCAGAGCGGCAGCTGTACACGATCGGGTACTACCTGTTCCTGAACACGCAGCAGGCGGGCAACAGCGGGCTGGGCGAATACCCGTACCTTGCCGCGTTCGGCATCGTCGTTTCCGCGGTCACGATCCCGCTGACGGTCGCGTTCCGCAAGATGCTGAACAAGATCGGCAAACGCTTTGAGTGAGGTGGCGGCATGAACAATGATTTTGCAAAAGAAAGCAGGCTGCGTAGGTGGCTGCGGAGCAAAATAAAGGCGAAGGAAAAGATGAACGCCTTTTCGTGGGTCGTGTTCGCCTTCCTTGCGCTTTTAACGCTGACGTTCATCATCGTCTATTTTTGGGGGATCATGACGTCGTTCAAAAGCATCCTCGAATTCGATACGGTCGGGAACATCGTCGGCTTGCCCGAGCAGTGGTCGCTTGAAAACTTTATTTTCGTGTTCAGCAACTTCCGCATCAGGCTCGGCGGAAAAACGTTCTATCTGGAAAACATGATCTTAAACTCCGTGCTGTACGCCGTCGGGTGCGCGTTCATCCAGACGGCGGTGCAGTGCACCGTGGCGTACCTTGCGGCGAAGTTCCGCTTCAAGTTCAGCGGACTCGTCTATTGGGTGGTCGTCATCACCATGACCATCCCCGTCGTCGGCACGGATATCAGCACCATCCAGATCTTGCAGAACATCGGGCTGTATGACAGCATGATCGGCATGTATGTGTTAAAGTTCAACTTCCTCGGCGCGTACTTCCTTGTGTTTTACGCCACGTTCCGCAGCTTGCCGGACGATTATGCGGGCGCCGCGTACGTAGACGGCGCGGGCGAGTTCGGCATCCTGATCCATGTCATCCTGCCGATGGTGGCGAACATGTTCTTCACGATCTTTCTGCTGAACATGATCGCGTATTGGAACGATTACAGGACGCCGCTCTTGTACATGCCCAACAACCCCACGCTTTCGTATGGCATCCAGTGGCTTTCCACTTCGCCTTTGCAGGAGTTTTCGCACACAACGGTGCGCCTTGCCTCCTGTATCATAATGGTGATCCCCATCATCATTGTGTTTATCGTATTCAAAAACCGCATCATGGATAAAGTATCATTAGGAGGGATCAAAGAATGATGAAAAAGAGAGAACGTGCAAAATACGGGATAACGCTCCCGCTTTTGCTCGGCGTGGTCTGCCTGTGTGCGGCGCTCGTGCTCGGGTTTGCGCTTTCGGCGCAAAAAACCGTGCGGGCGGAATGCACGGGCGAAGAACTGACCGCCTTCCTGGCGGAAGAGCATTTCGTCGGAGAGACGGTCACCCTGCCGAAGGCGCAGATCAAAGAGGGCGATAAAACGTATGAAACGGACGTCGCGCTCATCGCCCCGGACGGCAGCATGTACAGGGCAAGCACGGTCGTTTTGCAGGACTTCGGCGGCTATACGCTGCTGTACACCGCGAAAAACGGCGAAACGCACGCACAGTATAAAGAGCCGTTCACCGTAAAACAGTATATGTACTCTTTATCGGGCGAACGGAGCGAGCTCGGCTTCGGCGCGGTCTCTTCGCTGACGGAGTACCCTGCGGAGGGCAGGAGCGGCATGGTCGCCGATCTTGCCGAAAACGAAACGCTGTATGCGAACGCCGCCATCGACCTGCGCGACTTTACGGCGGAGGACGACCTGTTCCGCGTCTCCTTCCTGCCGCATGCGATGGGCACGGCGGACGCGCAGTTCGTGTACATCACGCTCACCGACGCGCATGACAGCAGCAACACCGTCACCATCGAGCTGCGCTATTCCCCGGACGGGAACACGACGGAGACCTGCCGCGTGTTCGCCATGTTCTATGCGTCGGGGCAGGGGAAGCTGGGGCTGGAATACATGCCCGACGGCAACGGCGACTTCACCTACGACGGCAAAAGCTACAAACACCACCAGAACGACGGCTACGGTTCGAAGGCGGCGGCGTCCATGCTGGGGTACAACCCCCTCTCCAACTCCTTGAAGGAGGAAGACGTCGGCACGATGGATATCGTCTGCCGCTTCGACTATGAAACAAAGCGTTTTTATTACGGCGAAAACATCCAGCAGGGCATAAACCTCGCCAACGACCTTGACGACCCGAACCTGCAATCCGTGCTCTGGCAGGGTTTCACGACGGGGGAATGCTATCTCTCCGTTTCGGCGGCAAGCTACGCGCAGTCGCACTGCCGCATGCTGTTCACGCACCTTGCGGGCCTGCCCCTCACGGAAAACGGAATGGTCGCCGACACCGAAGCGCCCGCGATCACGGTGGACGCCGCCGCCCTTGCCGCGGCGGATTATGCCGCGGTCGGCAAGCCGTTCGCCGTTCCTTCCGCGACCGCGCTTGACGGCTACGCGGGCGAATGCGCCGTCACGGCAAGGGTCTACACCGCCTACGGCACGGGCTCGCAGGCGCTCGTTGCGATCGAAAACGGCGCTTTCACGCCCACCCAGGCGCGCGAGTACACGATCGTTTACACCGCCGAAGACTATGCGGGCAACGTCGCCAAAGAGACCTATACGGTCGTGGCGAAGGAGCGCACGGCGGGCATGGATATGGAACTTTCGTACACCAAACCCGCTTCGCTTGCGGTCGGGCAGGAGATGAACTTCGGCGCGTTCACCGCCGAAAACGCGAACGGCAACTGGTACCTCACCCTCCGCGTCGCCTTCGGCGGCGAAAGCGAAACGATTGCCGAAATTTCGGCAGAGAACGCGGCGGAGGAGGTAGCGTACCGCCCGATGGAGGCAGGCACGTACACCTTCACCTTAGAGTACCGCGATTATACGAACGCGTATACGGAGGAATTTGACGTGGAGGTGAGCGCGGACGGCGACCCGATCCTGCTTGCCGAGCCGCAGCTGCCCCGCTACATCATCAAGGACGCGCAGTATACGCTCCCCGCGCTGAACGGGTACACCTTTGTAAACGGCGCCGCGCAGGAAACGCCCGCCGTGCTGTACGTCACGCAGACGAAGGAATATAGCAACGCCGCGCCCGTCACGGGGAACACCGTCACCGTCTCCGAAGATTGGGCGGAGTGCTGGTTCACCTACGTGCTCGGAAGCGCCGTAAAACAGTACAGCGTGCCCGTGCACGACGTCGGTTACGGCACGAACAGCGTAAAGGTCTACCAGTACTTTACGGGCTTTTCGGATGCGGACGTAGAACAGGCGCAGGTCACGTATACCGCCGCAGAAAAGAGCGGTACGTACAGCCTTGATTTTATCAACGTGCTGATGACGTACAACTTCGGGATGACGTTCACCGTGCCCGCAGACGCAAAGTACAGCTCCGTCACGATCACGCTTACGGACAAGGACGACCCGAACGCCGTGCTGAAAACGACCCTGTCCGCGCAGAGCAACGGCAGCCTTGTTGTAGAGAGCAACGGCGCGCGCAACGCGTTCACGGCGAAGTTCTACGGCAACACCGTTTCGTTTGCGTACAGCAGCGCAGAGCTTGGCGTCAGCATCGACGGCGGCACGAACTATTACCCCGCGGGCGGCGGCTGGGCGGGCTTCCCCTCCGAACGCGCGTGGCTGAACATCTCCTTCGGCGGCGTTACGGGCGAGCCGCAGATCACGGTCTCGCGCCTGAACAACCAGACGATCGGCTACATCATGCCGAACAAGAACGCGCAGGACGTGACCGCGCCGCAGTTCAACGCCCCCGTTTCGGACGGGTATCAGGAGGTCGGCAGCCTGTACACGCTTGCCCCGTTCTACGCGGCAGACGTGCTTGACCCGAACATCACCGTCACCATGAGCGTCACGCTGAACGGCAATTACCTCACCTCGGAAGACGGCATCCTGCTGAAAAATATTTCCGACGTGGAGCGCGGGTACACGATCCGCCTCGCCGAATACGGCAACTATGCGGTGAACTACGCCGTTTCCGACTCCGTCGGCAACAGGGCAACGTATGTGTACGCGATCAACGTCGCCGATACGGAAAGCCCCGCGGTCACGTTCGGCAGCCATGCAGACAAGGCAGAAGCGGGCGAGCGCGTCGATATCGCCGCCATCACGGTGAGCGACAACGTGAGCGACGCCGCAAACTGCACCGTGCGCACCTACATCTGCTCGCCGCAGAATATGTTCACGCTGCTGGAAGAGGACAGTTTTGTTCCCGAAACGGCGGGCACATACAGCGTATGGTACTTTGTGACCGACGAAGCGGGCAACTGCACCTTCGCGCACTATGACGTCGTTGTTTCGTAAAGGAGGAAAAAAGATGAAAAAATTGACAGCGCTTTTGTTGGCGGCGGTATGCTTTTTCGGGCTTGCCCTGGCGGGCTGCGCAGAGGATGACGACAAAAAAGAACAGGGCGGAGGCGGTACCCCTTCGGGCGAGGCGCTCCCCAACGCCGCAAACCACGTGATCGAAATGAGCGAAACGTCGGGCACGATCGCAAAGGACGGCGCCACCGAGTACAAGATCCTCATCCCCGCTGGGCTTGCGTACGACGACCTCATCAACGTGGCGGCGCGCGAATTGCAGCTGTTCCTCGGCGAGGCGACGGACACCGAATTCACGATCGTGGAAGACACCGCGTACAGCGCAGGCGGCAAGTACATCTCCGTCGGCGAAACGGCGGCGGCAGAGGAGGCGGGCATTTCCGCCGATTACGCCGTGGTGGACGCGCAGGGGTTCGTCATCGAAACGGAAGGCAGCAACGTGTACATCCTCGGCGCGGAAAAGAGGGGCACGCTCAACGGCGTGTACGGCTTCCTGGAACACACGCTGCACTTCGACTATTACTTTGAAGACAGTTACGATATCGACCGCGTATCCGAGCTGCCGCTGTACGATTACCACATCGTAGAGCGCCCCGATATCCCGGTGCGCGCGAGCGGCTACGGCTACGCCACCAACTACAACACGGACACGCAGTACCGTTACCGCACGGTGTACAGGCACGACTTCCAGCTGCCCATCACGTACAACGGCATCATGTCGAGCACGCACACGAGCATGCTGTACATCCCCAAGGATAAATACGAAGCCGACCACAAAGAATGGTTTGCCAGCGGCACGGCGCCGCAGCTGTGCTTCACCGCGCACGGCGATTACGAAGAGGGCGGCGAATACGACCAGCTCGTGGAAACGGCGGCGCAGGCGCTGTATGACAACTTCGACGCGGAAGAGACGGAAACGTGCTACGTGGCAAGTTTTTCGCTGATGGACGACGACGGCAACGACTGGTGCACCTGCGACGCGTGCAAAGCGGTCATCGACGAGTACGGCGCGCAGTCGGCTACGCTCATCCTGTTCATCAACGACCTTGCCGAATGCCTCAAAGCGAAGTTCGCCGCCACGCAGGTAGAGGAGAGCGCCACCGACGAGGAAAAGGCGCACGCCGAACACATGCGCAGTTTGGCGGACAGGTTTATCCTGACCACCCTCGTATACCGCGCCACCGAGCTTGCGCCCTACACCACGGACGCAGACGGGAACAAGGTGTTCGCCGAAGAGATGAAGCTGCACCCGCAGGTCGCGCCCTTCTACGCGCCCATCCATGCGAGGTACACGGGCAGAACGTTCGACGAAAACCCCGAATACCAGACGCTGGAAGATTGGGGCGAACTTTCCGAAAAGCTCTTTTTCTGGACGTACGATACCGTCTTCCTCAACGCGTTTTTGCCCTTCTATTCGTTCAACTACCTGCAAGATTTGTATCAGATCTCGTACGAAGAGGGCGTGTACTACCACTTCAACCAGGCGCAGTACTTTAACAAGAACAGCACGGGCTGGGCGGTTCTGGGCGGCTACCTGAACGCAAAGCTCGGCTGGAACTGCTATGCAGACGTTGCCGAACTCACCGAAAAGTTCTTCAACGGCATGTACGGCAGCGAAGGGGAAGAGATGTACGATATGTTCCGCTCCTACCTGCTGTTCAACGAATACCAGGTCGACGAGCTCGGTTACGCGGGGCTGATCTACACCAATGACAGTTCAGTCAGGCTCTGGCCGCGCGGGTTCGTGCTGGGCATGGCAGACCGCATGTACGCCGCGCGTGACAGGCTGCTGGCAAACGGAGAAGAGACGGCGGCAGCCAACGTCGAGCTGGAACTCATTTCCCCGCTGTACCTGCTCATCCTCAATTACAGCAGCACGTTCCGGCCGGAGGTCTTTGCAGGCTACAAGGCAGACTGCCGCTCGTTCATCGACAAGTGGGGGATCAACTACTACAACGAGGCGACGCTGATGTCGACCTTTATCGGCGGATTTTTGCAATAAGCGCACCGCGCTGAAATAAAAAACCTAAGGGAGGAAAGAGTATGAACACAAAACGCAGACGCCTTTTTGCGCTGTTGCTCGGGCTCGTGCTGGCATTGTCTTTCGTGATGCTGGCAGCGTGCGACAACGGCGAAGAGGAAGAGCTGCAAGGCCCCGTCTATACGATCGGGCTGAGCGCGCAGGTGCTGGAATTGGAGCGCTACGGCAGGGGCGAGCTCACCGCCACCGTCTACAAAGACGGCGTTGCCACAATAGAGAACGTAACGTGGTCGAGCGCGAACACCGCCGTTGCCACCGTTTCGGGCGGCGTGGTCGTCGCCGTGGGCGAAGGCTCTACGCAGATCACCGCCGCGGCGCAGGGGCAAACGGCTGCCTGCACGGTCACGGTGACGGACGAAGGCATCGTGCCGCAGCTCGTCGTTGCAGATACGACCATCCCGCTCACGTACAGGGCGGACGATCCGGGCTATTATGACATCCTTGCCGAAGTCAAGTTTTACGATTACGACACGTCTGACGCCGTGATCTCCTATGAGGCGGTCACGTCGGATACGTCCGACCCGTCCGTCATCGAACTCTCGCCCGAAGGCAGGGTCACCGCCAAAAAGATGGGCAGGGCGACCGTCCTCGTTTCCGCAACGTGGAACGGTTACACCTGCACCGAAGTGCCCGTCTCCGTCGTCGTGTATGACGACATCGAAGTGCGCCTCTTGGACGAAGAGGACGTTGCCCTGACCCCGGGCGAAACGTCTGCGCTGTACACGTGGGAAGGCAACGTAGAAGGCAACGCGTTTACAAAGAGCGAAACGTTCGGCGCAAAGGTCTTGAAAAAGACGGAAGAGGTCGCGGACGCCACCGTGGAGTGGCAAACGAGCGACGCCGCCGTTGCGGAAGTGAAGGACGGCGTTGTCACCGCCAAGGCGGAAGGCACCGCCGAGATCTGGTGCGAATACACGGAAGGGAACTTCGTCTACGAATCGCTCCGCCGCACGGTCGTTGTATCCTACCCTTGGGTCGACCTTACCGAAAGCGCCGCCGCGGAGTACCTGTTTGCAAACAAAGACGCTGCCGACGTGCTCAAAGACTATGTGAGCGATACGACGCACATGACCGACGCCGTGTACGCCGAAGACGGTGATGAAAATATCCTTTCGGCAGGGAAGATCGATACCGCCACGCTTGCGGGCGGTGCGAACGTCCTTTTGTTCAAGGATAACGATGCGTACGGCTACATCCTGCCCGTCACCGTCGTCACCAAAACGATTGGCGACGCGAGCGAATTCAAGGCGTGGCGCGAAGCAAACCACGGCGATAATAATACAGGGTTTTATGCCTACGGCAAGGGCGAGTACGTTCTGCTCAGAACGGACATCACCATTGACGAAGCAAACTGGGGCGCGTACAGGAACGGCTCGTATTCGGGGTATTTTGACGGCAAAGAAGTCGGCTTCCTCGGCACGTTCGACGGCGGCGGGAACACGATCACCGTAAAGTCGGCGGGAACGGGCGGCCTGTTCGGCGACCTCGGCAACGGTTCGGTCATCAAAAACCTCGGCGTTGTGGCGCAGCTCACAAGTACGGGCGGCAGCCGCCCCGCGGCGCTTGCGGCATTGGCAGAGGGCGCAACGATCGATAACTGCTATATTCAGGCAAAGACGGGCGGGGAGAACTCGTACGGCGGCGTCGTGATCGCGGGCGTTGCGTCTGTTACGATGACCAACTGCGTGATAGACAGCACCCCCGGAAACGA
>CASDPE010000005.1 GCA_949282395.1 uncultured Bacillota bacterium
TCTCCCAAAGGGCGGCGAAGCCCTCTTCGCTCTCCGCAAGGTGCACCCCCGCGCCGAGGGAGCTGTTGCTCTCCTTTACCACAAAGGGCGTGCCCAGCAGCGCCGCCGCGCGCGCAAACGTCTGCTTGCCGAGCGCCGCCTCGCTGCGGTAGCACAGCGGCCCGAACAGCGTTTTTGGCTGCGGCACGCCCGCCTCTGCAAGGGCGAGCGCGGTGAGCGCTTTATCGTCGCACAGTTCGACCGTGCGGCTGCCGTTGAACACGGGCATGCCCGCAAGTTCCAGCGCGCGCAGGATGTAGCGGTCTTTATCGAGGTACACGCAAAAATCGTACCCTTTGACGGCGCTTTCAATGCCCTTTTTGCCGACGGAGACGGGAAAGGAGTCTGTTTCGGCAATGTCCGCAGGCACGCCGCGCCTGCCCAGCTCTTCGCGGATGCGCGCGGGCTGGTAGCCGATGGCGCTCGTATGGTAATAAGCGTTGACGAAGATGATGCCGCGCATGGCGTTCCCTCACTTTGCGATGTAAAAAATGCGGCGCAGCGACGCGGCGACGCGCCGCCACAGCGCAGCCAGCGCCTCGTTGGTCAGCCCTTCGGCAAACGCCGCCTCTTCGCTGAGGGTGACCGCCTCGCCTACATCCGCCCATGTTTCCATATAGTGCGCGCACAGCCGCTCGGGGTTATCGGGCAGCAAAATGAGATCGTCATACAGATACGGCCGCGTGAGCTTTAAAAAGTCCGCCTTTTCCCCCTCCTTTTCAAAGCGGGAAACGAGCACTTCAAACAGGCTCTTTTCCTTTTTGCGGATGTAGGCGACATAGGAAAAGACGAGCTCGCTGCCGCGGATGGCAAAGTCTGCGTCCAGCGAATAGAAGTGGAACCCCCATTCGTCGAAAAAGGTGAACCCGGGGGAATCCAGCCCGTCAAACAGCCCGCTGCGCAGCCAATGCGCGGCGAGTTTGAGGTCTTTGTCCGCATCGGTGACGTGGTAGGTGACCAGCGCCTGCAATTCCCTGCCGAACCCGCGGCGGTTGACGGGAGACGTATTGCGCTCGCCCTCCTGCGCGGGAGGAACGGTAAAGGGCTGCAGCGGGAGCTTGCCGAACGTTCCGCGCACGCACGCCGCGTCCTCCGCCGTGAACCCGCCCGCCAAAAAGGCGCACATGCCCGTGGTGAAGAGCATGCGGCGGCAGGAGCTCAGCTCCTCCTCCGTCGCCTCTTCCAGGTCGCGGATGTCCCCCAAAACGGGCTGGTTGTAGCGGCGGTCGAACCACAGGGAACGGATGATGTCTCCCGAGCGGATGTCGTAAAAATTGTCCTCGAACATCTCGTTGCGGATGACGGGCAGCACGCGTGCGCGCTCCTCTTCCCCGTATTCGCGCTGCGTGAGCATGGCATAGAGCAGGCGCAGCTGACGGACAAACACTTCCTGACGGCAGGTGAAGGAAAAGCACATGTAGTTCTGCGCCGTAAAGCCGTTGATCTCGGAGCCGTTTTCGGTCATGGCGGCGTTGATGCCCGCCGCGCGCAGCTCCCCCGCGCGCTCAAAAAAGAGGTGTTCGATGTAGTGGTACAGCCCCGCAGGCTCTACGGGGGCGAAGGGCATCACCAGCGTAAAGGCGACGGTGTGAAGGGCGGGCGCGCTGCACGAGAGCAGCGTGGCGCCGTTTGCCAATGTTTCCTTTTTTTCGCCTTCGAACCGCATGGCACGCTCCTTGTTGTTTTTTGCGGGGAACCGCCCCGCGCTTTTGTCCTTATTTCGTGGGCTGCTCCCCGCTTCGTTTGCCCGAGCCGCCCCTTTTTGTCATCCCGAGCTTGTCGAGGGATCTCTATAAAAATGTTGTCCTTTTTTATTTTAGAGATCCTTCGGCTGCGCCGCCCTGCGGGCGGCTCCGCTCAGGATGACAAAAAAGCGCTCGCTATGCCGCCGCTCCGCTCAGGATGACAGGGAGCGCGCGCCTTCGAAATGATACGAAGGGCGTCCTGCTTCCCCTCATCCGCCCCTTCGGGGCACCTTCCCCGCGGAGGGGGAAGGTTTTATTTTTCGCCTTTATCCCCTATGGAGAGATGCCTACCCACAATACTTGCCTTCCCCTTGAAGGGGAAGGGGGACCGCTTGCGGTGGATGAGGTGATATTGTCCTTATTTGCCCGTCAAGGAAAAAATAAGGTCGCTATCCCCTCATCAGGCGCTTCACGCCAGCTTCCCCCTAAGGGGGAAGCCTTTAACAATGCGCACTTCCCGTACTCCTCTTCCCAAAAATCTCGCAGTGCTTCGCACGCTGCGATTTTCGGGAGCCCTGTTTGGGAAAAGGCTTAAAGACAGCCGCTTTTGCGAAAACAGCCGAAACGTTTGCGTTCCGGCTGCCTTTTGCATCATTCTTCCTCTTTGGGTTCTTCCTTTTTGCCTGCGCCGCTGTTGCCGAGGTACGTACCGAAGTACGGCGCGCGCTTGGCGGGGCGGGGCGCGCTGCTGCGCTCCCTGCGCTCATACCCGCCTCTGCGGTCGCGGTCGTAGCCGCCTTCCCTGCGGTCACGGTCGTAGCCGCGGCGCTCTTCCCCTTCCCGTCGGTCGCCGTAAGGGCGGCGCCTGTCGCGGTCATACCCGCCGCGGCGGTCGTACCCACGGCGGTCACCGTAACGGCTTTCACGGTCATAGCGCAGATCGTTCGGGATGACGACGATATAGCGCGCGGGCTCTTTGCCTTCGCTGATGGTCTTTACTTCCGTATTGTCTGCCAGCGCCGAATGGATGATGCGGCGCTCGTACGGCGTCATGGGTTCGAGCGACACTTTCCTGCCCGTGCGCACCGCCTTTTCGGCAAGGCGGCCCGCCAAACGGCGCAGCGTCTGCTCGCGCTTTTCACGGTAATTTTCGCAGTCTACGACGACGCGCTCATACTCTTCCCTGCCGATGTTGGCAACGGCGCCCGCCAGAACCTGCATCGCGTCCAGAATTTCCCCGCGGTGCCCGATGACGGCATAGCTGTTGGGGGTGACGATGTTGATGTGCACCTGTTCGCCCTCCGTCACTTCCGTTGTGGCGGTGACGTTCAGAAGCGGGAACAACCCTTCCAAAAACTGCGTTGCCCGCTCGCCGTCGCTCATTTTTTTGGAGATCTTAACGCGCGCCTTTACGCCTTTGGAGAACAAGCCCCCCTTCTTTCCCTCTTCGAGCACGACGATCTCCGCCTCTTCGCGTGTGAGCGAAAGGGCGGCAAGCCCTTCTTCAACGGCTTCTTCCACCGTTTTACCGCTGAATTCGTAATCCTTCATGATCTTTCTCCTCGTTATTTCCGCTTATTCCCGTCCTTTTTGCCTGCGGAGGCGGAATTTTTATCCTTGTTTGCTTTGAGCTGTTTGTTGATGCTCTGCCTGTTCGACCCGGCAGCCGCCACAACTTTTGCATGCGGCAGGCGTTTGTTGTATTTATCCTGGATCTCCTGCTCCTCGCGCTTGCGGAAGCGGCGGTCAATGATGGCGTTGATGATGAGCGTGCTCACTACGTTGTACACACTGCTTGTGATCATGTAGATGGTGAACGCCGCACTGTAAAAGAAGGCGAAAATACCGTAGATGACGGGCATGACGACCATCATGATCTTCTGCGTCTTTTTGCCGCGCCCGTCCGCCGTCTGCAATTCGTTCTGCGCCTTTTGGCTGCGCGAGAGGATGAACTGCGACAGGAACATGAACCCGATGGAGAGGATGATGAGGATGAAATACCCGTTCGGCGCCGATTTTTCCGCAGAGAGGTCATAGGTCAGCTCGTTGAACATCTCTTTCGTAAACAGAGAGTTGGATACCTGCGGCATCGTTACGGGGTGATCGTACGATACGTCCGATTCCCAGATGTTGCCTACCCAGAGGAAGTTATCGCGTTCGCTGTAATAGGCAGAGGCGGAAGCATTTCTGCCGACCTGCTGCATGATCTCGCGGGCGCGGTAATCGTCAGCCGAATACCCCTCGCTCGCTTCATACGTCTTGTTTTTTAATTTTTCATAGGCGGCGCGGACAGGCGCAAATGCCTCGTCATCATTCTGTACCGCCGCGAGCACGCTCGCCGTTTTTACCGTATAATACGTGGCGATCGTTCCGCTCGTCTTGTTTTCGGCAAGCAGCCCGTCCAGATACTCTTCGCGCGTCTGCGCGTCCATGGCGGCAAGTTCCGCTTCCGTCTTAACGTCCTCTTCCTCCGTCTCCGCGGGGGGATCGTAATAATAGATCACGCGGGCGGAAATGAGCGTATCCGCGCTGTCTACACGGCGCTCCATCCTGTAATATTGGAATTTTTGCTCTTCCCCTTCCCCCGTAGAATAGGCTTCCCATTCTCCGTCCGAAAGGATCGCGTTTTCATCCGCCTCGTCCGCCGCGTATTCGAGCACGGCTGCGTTGTATGACTCCGCCATCAGCTCGTACGTGTGCAGGTTGCTGTAATTGGAATAGCTGGAAAAGGCGCTCATCACGAAAATAAAGATGACGAGCGTTACGATCATGGGCAGGCAGGGGCCGAGCATGGAGTAGCCGTTCTTTTTGTACAGCTCCATCATCTTCATGTTGTATGCCTGCTTGTCGTTGGCGTACTGCTTTTGCAGTTTTTCCAGCTGCGGGCGCATCTTTTCCATTTTGAGGTTGTTCTTCCTCATCTTTATCTTGGAAAAGGCGTCCAAAGGCAGCATCACCGTCTTTAAAATGACGGTGAACAGGATGATGCCCACGCCGACGATGGGGCCGATGCCAATCAGCCATTGTATTGCAGTGCTGAGCCAGTCCAGCGAAACGCCGAAATTCTGGGTCAGAATGGTAATATCCAAAGCGGTTTCCTCTTAACAAACGGGCGGAAGCCTAATACAGCCAGCGCACCTTGAAATAATTTTCGGGCACGGGATCGTAGCCCCCTTTCGTAAAGGGATTGCAGCGCAAAATGCGCCAGCTCCCCAGCAGGATGCCGACCAGCACGCCGTGGTTGTTGATCGCCTCCAACATATACTGCGAACAGGTGGGGCGGAACATGCACGTCTGCTTGGAAAAATTCTTCTGATAAAAGACGATCAGGTGCATTAAAAACACTTTGACGAACGGATAGAGCACCGTTCTGCGCAGCGCCTTCCAGATCAGCCTTGCTTTTTGCACGTTCCCGTTTCCCTCCGCGTTTTGGCGAAAAAGGCGCGGATGCTCTGTTCAAAGCGGGCAAAGGAGTACTCCTCCGCCTGTTTGGGGATGAGCAGCACCGCAACCTTTGCGCCGCCGCATTCGGCGGCGGCTTTGCGGAAACTTTCGCGCAGCAGCCGCTTGATGCGATTGCGCTGCACGCTTTTGCCGTGCTTTTTGCTCACGCAAAGCCCCATCGCAAGCGAAGAGGACGGCATATACAGAATAATTAAAGCAGGGGAAAAAAACTTTTTTCCCCTTGTAAACAACTTTTTGAAATCATTGTTCTTTTTTATTCTGGTATACACCGCGCACCTTGTTTTTGCCTTTTATGCGGAGAGCTTTTTCCTGCCCTTGTTGCGGCGGCGCTTGAGCGTCTTCCTGCCGCCCTGCGTCTTCATACGCTGGCGGAACCCGTGCACTTTGCTGCGCTGCCTCTTTTTCGGCTGATATGTCCTTTTCATTTTCGTTTACTCCTGTTCAAAATTGTTTTATGGTGAATCTCTGCTATTATACTAAACGTTTCTGCGCGCCGTCAAGCGATTTTCCGCGCGATACGCCGCATTTTTCCTGATTTTCCGCTCACGACGTGCGCACGGGCAGAACAAGGTACAAAAACTCTTCCCCCGTGACGGGCGTGATGACGCAGGGCGCGACCGCCCCGTTCAGCCCGATGCGCAGCTTTTCGTCGGTGACGGCGCCGATGCACTCGCTCACATACTTGCTGTTGAGGGCGATGGTGACGTCTTTGCCTTCCAAAAGGATCTTCACCGTTTCATCCACTTTGCCGATGGGCGTGTTGGAAGACACGTTCATGTGATCTTCGCGGATGTCGAACAACACGATGCTGCTTTTATCGGCGCGGGCGAGCACGGCGGCGCGCTCCACGCTTTCGGCAAGCACGGCGCGCTCCACGATCACCTCGCTCAAAAACTCGTGCGGGATGATGTTCGCAACGTTGACGAACTCCCCTTCGTACAGACGCGCGGTGAGCACCGTGTTTTCAATGCTGACGCGCAGCGCGTTGTTCTGCACGAACAGCTCGATCCGCTCTTCGTCGCCGCCGAGCATGCGCGCGATCTCGGTAAGCGCCCTGCCGGGGCAGATGATCTTGATCTCTCCGCGGATCTCTTCCAGATTCTTTTCGCACACCGCCATGCGGTAGCCGTCCAGCGCGGTGAAGCGGATCATCCCCTCTTCCGCGCGGATGAGGCAGCCTTTGAGGATGGGGCGGGAATCGTCCTGCGCGCAGCAGAACACCGTTTTGGCGATCAGCTCTTTCAGGTTTTTCGCCGTAAGGGTGACGCGCTTTTCTTCCACGACCGCATCCACACGGGGAAAATCTTCTGCGGGCAGCGTCTGCAAAGAGCTCTCCGAATCGGCGTAGCGGATATCCAGCCGCTCCCCTTCGGAAGAGAGCGTGACCTGTTCGCGCTCCAGGCGCTTGATAAATTCGGCAAAATATTTGCCGGGGACGCAGAGGCTGCCTTCTTCAAACACTTCGGCGCGGATCTTTTTCTGAATGGAGAGTTCGCCGTCCGTTGCAAGCAGCGTGAGCCCGTCGTTTTCCGCCGTCAGCTTGACGCATTCGAGCAGCGGGTTGGTCGTACGTACGCTGCAAGCCTTTACGACTTTGCCGAGCGCGTCTGAAAGTTCGATCCCTTCGCAAACGATCTTCATATGAGGTGCCTCCTTGCCCTGCGGAATAAAACTAAAAGAAAAATTCTTTTAAAAAGTAAAGATAATAATATGCGCTGTGGATTTGTGCAAAAGAGTGTTTTCCCTTCCCGCGCATGCTTCTATTATAGAGGAAAAGGGGGTAAAAAGCAAGGAAAAAGAGAGGAAAACAGAAGAAAATTGCAACTTCGCCCGTGTGGGCAGCCGTGTGGGAAAGTGTGTTGAAACAAAGTGCGTTTGTGGGAAGGAAAAACGGGCGAAAAAGGAAAAGGAGCGGCGAACGAAGGGGAAAAAAAGAAAAAAACGGCGCTGGCAACAAAGGCACAGCGCGTTGTCCACAATGGGAACATTGTGCGCAGCGGCTGTGAAAAAGTAGCGCTTTGCAAAAAAATGTGGTATAATGCCTGTATGGACGCAGAAGAGGCAAAAAGAAAGCTGACCGAAGGGGAAAAGGGCGAAAAATTCGCTCTTTTTTATGAGCTTTTGACCTTTTACAATGAAAAATTCAACCTGACGCGCATCACGGGGCGGGAAGAGTGCTATAAAAAGCACTTTTTTGACAGCCTGACGGGGGAAGAGTTCTTCCCGCAGGGGGCAGCCTGCGCGGAGATCGGCTCGGGAGCGGGCTTTCCTTCCGTTCCGCTCATGATCGTGCGGGAAGATCTCCGCTTCGATCTGTTTGAAAGTTCGCATAAAAAGTGTACATTTTTGTGTGAAGTTGTGGATAAGCTGGGGCTGCGGGCGAACGTGCACGCGCTGCGCGCCGAGGACGCGGGGAAAGACGCCGCCTTCCGCGAAGCGTTCGACGTGTGCACGGCGCGCGCGGTGGCGCGGCTTGCCACCCTTGCCGAGTACTGCGCGCCCTTCGTGCGCGTGGGCGGAAGGTTTGTGGCGTATAAGGGAAAGGCGGAGGAAGAGCTGGCGGAAGCGGAGGGCGCGTTCGGCGTGCTCGGGCTGCGGCTTGAACGTACGAAAAAGCTGTTTTTGGAGGGGGAAGAGGACGAGCGCACGCTGCTCTGTGCAAAAAAAGTGCGCGCAACGCCCGCCGCGTATCCGCGCGGGAAGGGAAAGGAACGGAGCGCGCCGCTCGGCGTGAGGGGGAAAAAGCCGTGTTAGCGTGCGCCGTGACCGGGCACAGGGTGCTCGGCAGCGCCTTTTCCGAAACGGCGCTGGAACAGAAACTGCGCACGCTTGCCGAAAACGGGACGGACACCTTTTACTGCGGCATGGCGCTGGGGTTCGACCTTCTGTGCGGGGAGCTGCTCGTGCGGCTGAAACGGGAATTTCCGCTGCGGCTCGTCGCCTGTATCCCCTGCGCCGACCAGAGCGGGCACTACCCCGCCGCGGACAGGGCGCGCTATGCGGCGCTTTTGCGGGAGTGCGACGAGACTGCCGTGTTGCACGAGCGGTACGAAGAGGGCTGCATGTTCGAGCGCAACCGCTATATGGTAGACCGCAGCGACCTTGTGCTCGCCTACCTGCATGAAACGTGCAAAAAAGGGGGAACGTATTATACGGTGCGCTACGCCCTGAAAAAAAACAAACCGGTGCTGTATGTGTAAAGGAAAGCGGGCGCTCTGCCCGCTCTTCCGTTTTTTAATGGGATTTTCACAAAAGGATAAAACAAACTCCATGTTCAGGAGATATACTGGTCTGCAATAAGGAGGGCAATGGTATGAAACGGTTGGGGAAGACGCTTGCAGCCGCGCTTTTGGCGGCGCTGTTGGCGCTCTGTTTTGCGCTTGCGGGCTGTTCAGGCGGTACAACGTATGTGACGCAGATCGAAAAGACGGCGCAAAACGGGGACGAGGCGGTGTATACGGTCACCTATTCGGACGGGTCGACGAGCACGTTCACCGTTGAAAACGGCAAGGACGGGAGCGATCTGACCGCGGCGGACTTGTACGAAGAGTACAAGGCACAGACGGGGGAAGAGCTGACGTTTGAAGAGTTTTTGCAGAAATACCTGACGGTGGACGACGGAACGGGCGCGCTCGCCATACAGCGCAACCTGCTTTCCGTGATGAAATTGTACGCCGAGTTCGTGGCGACGGAGACGAGCGGTTCCATGATGCCGCCCTTCCAGACGTCGGTGACGGATACGGCTGTTTCGACGGGTTCGGCGGTCATCTATGCGCTGGACGAAAGCGAGGATGGGTATACTTACATCGTCACCAACTACCATGTGGTGTATTCTGAAAAGGCGGACGAGGAAAAGAACGGCGGCAGCAAGATCGCGCGGAAGATCTACGGGTATCTGTACGGCAGTGAAAATACTTTATCGGCTATGGACGAGGACGGGAACGGCGTCGCCGACCGCGACGACGAGGGGTATACGCTGTACGATTACGGCAGCTATGCCATTCCCCTCGAATACGTGGGCGGGTCGGTCACGTCCGACATCGCCGTGCTGCGCACAAAGACGGAGAACATCTTCGGCGTCAACGAAAGCGCGCGGGCGGTGACGCTTGCAAGCGGGTACAGCGTGGGGGAAAAGGCGGTCGCGATCGGCAACCCCGAAGGGCAAGGGATCAGCGTCACCGAAGGGATCGTCAGCACGAAGGACGAACAGATCGCATTGGATATCGACGGCACGGCGCGGTCGTACCGCTCTATCCGCATCGATACGGCGCTGTACGAGGGCAATTCGGGCGGCGGGCTGTTCAACAGCGCGGGCGAGCTGATCGGCATCACCAACGCGGGAGACGGCACCGATCAGAACATCAATTACGCCGTTCCGCTGGAGATCGCGGCGGGCACGGCGGACAACCTCATCTATTATTTCGAGGACGGGAACGAAGAGACGCAGGGCGCGTATAAGGTCATGTTGGGCGTGACCGTGCTTTCGGAGAACAGCCGCTACGTGTACGACGACGAGTACGGCACGGGCGATGTGTGGGAGGATGTGACGGTTCAGTCGGTCACGGCGGGTTCCATTGCCGAACAGCTCGGTTTGCAGCAAGGCGACAGGCTGACGGCGATCACGGTGAACGGCAAAGAGCATCCGATCCTGCGCTCTTTTGATATTTCCGACTGCATCCTGACGATGCGCCCCAACGACGTGCTCACGGTGCAATATGTGCGTGCGGGCACAGAAGGCGAAAGCGCCCTCTATACGCTGCGGGGAAGCGACTTTGTTACCCTTGCCTGACGGCGCGGGCAAAGCCCTTTTGTAAAACGGGGCACTCCCCTGCAATTTTAAACAGCGGCTCCGCTCGTTTTGAGCGGATCCGCTGTTTTACGGTTTGGCGTTTGGCGGAGGACGCGGGCGGCGTGCGCGGCGTATGAAAGAGGGCGGAAATGGTGCGCGTATGGCAGTGAGTCCTGCGTGCGGTGTGGAAAAACGCGCGAAGAGGGTCGTGCGTTTGGTGTGATAATGCGGGCGGAAAAAGGGAAATAGTGCTGCGCCCGTGCCCTGCATACAGCTTGCCGCAGAAGAGCCGTTCCGGAGCGGTAAAACAGCAGGAAATAGCGATCGGATGAGTGCTTTTAACAGCGCTCGTTTTGTTTTTGTTGGAGAGCCAAGAGAAAAAAGAGAGATGCACACCCTATTCTTTTGAAATTTACGGATAAATTTAAAATTACATAGGGTGTGAAATCAGACAGAAAGAGGAAACGCACCTTGTGTTTTTTTGCAAAGAGTGCGGCAAAAACGGCAGGGCGGCGCGGCTGTGTGCGGTAGGTGGTGCGGTAAAATGCAGCGGAGCGGCGAGCAAAGAGGCATTGTTTTGCGCAAAGCGGCGCTCTTTTTAAATCGGTGAAGCCTGCTGTTCGGTGCATCCGTTGAGGGTAACTCTTTTTTCTTTTCCACCGCTGTGTTTGGCTGCGTAGCCACCCTTTGGCGGTGGTCGGTGTATCGGCGGAAAGGTCGCGGCGTTGCAGAAAAAGAGCCGCCGCGCAGTGCTGCGCGGCGGCGGAAAATGGGAGGGTGTGAGCGTGTTTCGGTTCAAAATAGCAGCAGAAAAATTGTTTTGCGATCGTATGCAAAATCACATAGTTTCGCTGTCTGAATTTTGCGGCGCAGGCGAAAATTTTTTGCGCCTTACCTTACGGTATTTATTGAAAAATCCGATAATTTTTTCGCACTTCCCCTGCTCCTTCGGCAGCAGAAGAACGGAGCCCTTTTGCTGCCTTCCGAGCGGGCAAACTTTCCGCAGAGGAAAAGAGCAGCCGTTTTTCGCGGCGGAAACGGCGGTCAGGGGTTCCGCCTTCCTGCACCGCTTGTTGCTGCGGATATCGCCTGCGGGAAGGAGCCCGTCACGGAAAAACCGAAACGCTCCGCTTGAGCCGAAAAGCTGTTCCCTGCCCGTTGTTTCTTTCTCTTCAAGGAGCGGCCCGAAATGTGGGCGACGGATGGCAAGGCATATCATACCGCCACCTCGCCCGCCAAACTGCCGTACGCTCTGGCAGAATAGTCGGCGACGGCGTCGGAAATGATGTCCGCCATGCGGTAGACGAGGTTCAGCCTTGTCAGGTTCAGCAGCGAGTAGTTGAATACGGACTTTTCGGCGACGATGCCCATGATGCCGATGTCGCCGACCTTGCCGAGCCGTTTGTTCGCGCCAAGACCTGGGCGGATGCCGCTGTTTGTGACTTTGATCAGCCCGATATCGCCTGCATCCCCTACCGCCGCGTCGATGGCAATGACGGGGCTGCCCGGGTGTGTTTCGTGCAGAAAGTCGTTCATGTATTTGATCTCTTTGGCGGTGATCGTCTTTTTGAGTGTGCCGTATACGAACAGATCGCAACTCTTCTTTTTAATGAGCAGCGTGCCGCAGATGGGCCCGAGGCTGTCGCCGATCGCTAAGTCCGATCCGATGCAGAGCACAACGGGCTGCTGCTGCGGTTTGATGAGCCTGCCCAAAGACAGGACGATGCCCGTGGTCGCCATCTTGTTGTACACATTGAAGCTGTATTCCATTTTGAACCTATCCTTCGGAATTTGTCTGTACGGATTATTGACGGACTTCTGCAAAATATACGCGGCAATTTTACTGTGTGTTTGTGAAGGTGGTCCCTTTTTATTTTTATCATTGTTTGTCAACTTAATAGCGCATGGAATTTGCTGGGCGCAAAGAAAATTTGCGCTCTGACTATTTTTGGCGCAAGTAAGATTTGCGCCTGAAAATCCTATGGCGCAACATTGATCTGCGCTTAAAATTAGTATTGCGCTGTTTGTATATGCTGAAAGTTGCAGACGGAATTTTTTATACGTACTCCGACGTTCTTTCGTATCCATTGGCAATGTACAGGAACGATCGAATTTGCACCGAATTTTTTATCTGCGCCGAAAAATCTTGCGTTAAAATTTTCATCGGCGCTTAGCATTTTGCCACTGTTTGCGCTTGCAAAGTTATGAATTTTTTGGTTGATGCTGCCGTGTGTGCCTGATCGATCCCTTCTTTGAGCCACGGTACTGAAATCAGGGCATTTGCATGCGCTGAATTCAATTTGACGGCAAAATGCCCGTTCAAAAAACCCTCTCAGACGGTCTGAGACAGAATTTTGAACCAAAAATCTGAAAATCCCCCGACCCATTTCGCTGTTGTTTTTCATAGAAATTATCGCAATCATCTATTTTTTTGGAAAATCGGGAGATCGTCGACCGCCAGCCACTTCCGAACGATTTGTTCGGTAAATTTATTGCATTTGGAAGCTGCTTCGCTATGTCAGTCGATAAAAGTACATTCTGCGTCTATATTTTTAAATAATTGCTTGTATTTACGCGCTAAAACTTTCCTCAAAGTATCGCATGTTTTTTCAGATTTTTTAATATCTACCACGACCACGTTGTCCATTTTTGGTTAATGCGCTAATAGATTCCTGTAATGTTTCACATGAAACACAGAAAAATTTAATTAGGCGCTTATTATGTAGAGTGATATTTGCGTAATAATATTCGAACATGCATGCTTCCAGCTGTATTGCTTAACTATACCAAACTGATTTCTCGTGAGCCTTTGCCCGTTCATTTTAATTTCTTACGCGCTTAAACACTTGGTTTTGGATTTTTTCGCCGCTAGCCCTTGGTTCCGAACGCCTGTAAGGAATGTTTCATATGAAACATTCCTTGCCGAAGATATGCTTGATGGCATAGCGCATGTCGACTATATTTAAAAAGCGCAGTGAATTGTAATGTTTCACGTGAAACATCCGATATCTCGGACTAGTTTCATATGAAACATTCAAAAGGGTATTTTTGAGGCAAAAAGGGCATGCGCCAAGCGATTTTATGGACGAAATTACGTTAAATTTGTGATTGGAAAATAAAAAATTAGCCCGTGGAAGAAATCTTTTGCAGAATCCTTGTCTTTTCAGAAGATTTGTGGTATGATAGGAGAAACTCGAATTTTACCAAAAATGCAGCGAAAGGCGCAAATTTTCAAAAGCTGCTTCGGCGGGCTGCTTCATAATTCGAAATAGCGCTAATGCTTCGCATGGCGCAGAAGACCGTTCAGATTTTTCGATTTTTAGCGGAACAGATAGGAACGGCGGATGAACCGCTTTGCCGCAGGGCTTCGTTCCATAGACGGGAAATTGCAGCGCCTGCCTGGTATGTCGGCGCCATTACAAACGTCGGCGGACAGCCGCCTTTGCCGGCAAACGGATCGCTTGCAACGTTTAAAAGTCGACCGGCTTGCGTAAACTAAACGGTGAGCTTGTTTTGCGGGGCGTTTACGCGGTGGACACCAGGTAGTGGGCTTGCCGTTGCGCGGTTTTTTGCATAAGAAACGTCAGCGCCCCTATAAATCAAATGGCGCATACGTTTTTTTGGCGCAAAACGGCAGCGTCGCCTCAAAGATGCGATGATCGCGGCAAGTGCCGCAGCCTTGCATTGTAGGTTTGATCGTCGCGGGCACACGTTGCCGCATTTTGGTTTCGATAAACTATATTATATATATATTGTATATAAGATCAAGTTTCAGGAAAGGATACACCAACAAGGAGTGATTGCATGAGTAAAACGGCAAAAGTGATCTTCGGGGTCGTGCTGGTGCTCGTCGTGGCGCTGGCGCTCTACTTCCTGATCAGCAGCCTGATCGGGCCGACCGAAGTGAATTTCAGTGAATTTGTCAGTCGGGTGCAGGAGCAGGTGACGAAAAACGGCGCGGAAGGCGTGCTCGTCGTCATCAATCCTTCGACGCTCGTCTATACGCTGTCTGTGGGCGGGGCGAGTGTGTATTACGCGTACGGGCCTTCCACCTCGTCGAACGACCCGTATTTGCAGCAGCTGTATGACATTTTGGGCGGAAAAGAAGGGGAAGAGGGCAGCCCGCTCGTTCCCGTCGATTATTCCAACATCAACGCTGGCAGCTATTGGTCGTACCTGATCCCCATCATCGGCATCGTGCTGGTGTGCGTCGTGTTCTGGCTGCTCATCCGCCAGACGCAGGGCGGCAGCAGCAAGGCGATGAGCTTTGCCAAATCCAAAGCGCGCGTCAACCAGAACATCAAAGTCCGCTTTTCGGACGTTGCGGGCGCGGAGGAGGAAAAGCAGGAGCTTGCCGAAGTCGTCGAGTTCCTCAAAAGCCCGCGCAAGTTCTCCGACCTCGGCGCGCGCATCCCGAAGGGTATCCTGCTCGTCGGGCCACCGGGCACGGGTAAAACGCTGTTCGCCAAGGCCGTTGCGGGCGAGGCGAACGTGCCGTTCTTCTCCATTTCGGGCTCGGACTTTGTGGAAATGTTCGTCGGCGTGGGCGCGTCGCGCGTGCGCGACTTGTTCGACGCAGCGAAAAAGAGCCAGCCCTGCATCGTGTTCATCGACGAGATCGACGCCGTCGGCCGCCAGCGCGGCACGGGGCTCGGCGGCGGGCACGATGAACGCGAACAGACGCTCAACCAACTGCTCGTGCAGATGGACGGTTTTGAAACGAACGAGGGCATCATCGTCATGGCGGCGACCAACCGCGCGGACATCCTCGACCCCGCTCTGCTCCGCCCCGGGCGGTTTGACAGGCAGATCCACGTCAACCTGCCCGACGTGCGCGGGCGCGAATCCATTTTGAAGGTGCACGCGCGCAACAAACCGTTAGAGCCGGACGTGAACTTTAAAGTGCTTGCGCGCATGACGAGCGGCTTTTCGGGTGCGGATCTTGAAAACCTTCTGAACGAAGCGGCGATCCTCGCCGCGCGTGCGAACAAAAAGATGATCGGCAACCGCGAGCTGTTCGAAGGCATCAATAAGGTGCTCCTCGGCCCGCAGAAGAAGAGCCGCCTCGTCACCGAAGCGGACAAACGAATCACGGCGTACCACGAAAGCGGGCACGCGATCATTGCCAAGCTGTGCAAGAACTGCGACCCCGTGCAGGAAGTTTCGATCATTGCGCGCGGCATGGCGGCAGGGTACACCATGACCCGCCCCGACAACGACGACAACCACATGACCCAGGCAAAACTCACCGATTTTGTGTGCGAACTGCTGGGCGGGCGCGTCGCCGAAGAGATCGTCATTAAGGACGTTTCGACGGGGGCTTCAAACGACTTGCAGCGGGTGACCGAGCTTGCGCGCAAGATGGTCACCGAATGGGGCATGAGCGAACGCGTAGGGCTTGTCACCTACAAATCGGATAACCCCATCTTCCTCGGCAGGGATATGGAGGCGCACAACAGTTACAGCGAAGAGACGGCGGGTATCATTGACGAAGAGGTGCGCAAGATCATCGAATCCGCACACGCCCGCGCCGTGGAACTTTTGAGCAGCCACCGCAAGATCCTCGACAATATGGCGCGCGTGCTCGTCGAGCGCGAGACCATCTACACCGACGAGGTGGATATGCTGCTGGAAGGGGCAAGCGTCGAAGCCGTCTACGCCTATATGGACAGTGCAGACAAAAAGGCGGAAAAGAACCCGTTCGAGCGCTTCATGAACCGTGAAACATCCAAAACGGGCGCTGCGGACGGGGCGGCAAAGCCTGCGGAAGGCGAAAAGGCGGAAGCGCCCGCAAGCGGCGGAAGCGAAGAGGCAAAGCCCTCAAAGCAGGAGCCGAAGGAAGAGACGAAAGAACAGGGCAAGGACGAATAGGCGCGCGGAGCCGCGGCTCTGTGCGCCCGTGGAACGGCCGCGGCGGCGTATAAGCCCGCGCGTTTGCGCGGGAGCGATAAAAACCAAAGAGAGAGGTTGAAAATATGGGTAAGATCGTATCCTTCTCCAACCAGAAGGGCGGCGTGGGTAAGACGACGACCTGCGTCAACATGGCGGCGTATCTGGCGGAATTCGGCAAAAAGGTGCTGATCGTGGACATCGACCCGCAGGGCAATGCGACGACGGGGCTGGGCTTTTCCAAGAGCGCGCTCAAACAGTCCGTCTACAACGTGCTCATCGAGGACGAAGAAAAGGCGAGCGGGAACATCGTGCAGACCGAAGTGCCCGGGCTGGATCTGCTGCCTTCCAACATCGACCTTGCGGGCGCGGAAGTGGAACTGGTCTACAAGCCGCGGCGCGAAAAAGTGCTCAAAACCAAACTTTCCGAGGTCAAGGAGAAGTACGATTACATCTTCATCGACTGTTCGCCTTCGCTCGGGCTTCTGACCATCAACGCGCTCACGGCGGCGGACGCGGTCATCATCCCCATCCAAAGCGAATATTACGCGCTGGAAGGGCTGTCGCAGCTGATGAACTCCATCACGCTGGTCAAACAGCACCTGAACCCCGCGCTCGAAGTGGACGGCGTGGTGCTCACGATGTACGACAACCGTTCGCTGATTTCGCGGCAGATCGCCGAAGAGATCAAAAAGTTCTTCACTAAACGCCTGTTTGAGATCGTCGTGCCGCGCAACGTGCGCCTGGTAGAGGCGTCTTCTTACGGCAAACCCATCATGCTGCACGACCCGAAGTGCGCGGGGGCGCGCGCGTATAAGGCGCTCACGCAGGAGTACCTGAACAGAGAGACGAAGAAGTAACGCCCGCGCGCCTCGGCGCGGCGGGAACACGAAAGAAAAAAGCGGGAGGATATGAGCATGGCAGTGAACAAAAACAGGGGGCTCGGCAGGGGGCTTTCCGCCCTGTTTTCGGAATTGGAAGCGGAAGGGGACGCGCAGGTCGCGGCGTACACGCCCGAAGAGCGCGCCGCCGCCGAGGAGGGGCACGACCTGACCGAAGTGGACGTGGAACTCATCCGCCCCAACCCCAACCAGCCGCGGAAGCACTTCGATGAAAACGCGCTCAACGAGCTTGCCGCGTCCATCAAAAAGCACGGCATGATCATGCCCATCGTGGTCACCGCGCAGGCGGGCGGGATGTATATGATCATCGCTGGCGAGCGGCGGTACCGCGCGGCGAAGATCGCCGGGCTGCACAAGGTGCCCGTCGTCGTCCGCGAGTACAGCGACCGCGAGATCAAAGAGATCTCGCTCATCGAAAACCTGCAGCGCGAGGATCTGAACCCCATCGAGGCGGCGAACGCGATGAAACAGCTCATGGACGAGTACCGCCTCACGCAGGAGGAGCTTGCCGAACGCATTGGTAAATCCCGCCCCGCCGTCACCAACACGCTGCGGCTTCTGAACCTCGCACCCGAGGTCATTTCGCTCGTTTCGGCGGGCAAACTCAGCGCGGGGCATGCGCGGACGCTGGTCACCCTGCCCGAAGACGCGCAGTACAAGATCGCGACGGATGCGATCAAGGACGGGCTGTCCGTGCGGGATGTCGAGCGCAGCGTGCGCGACTATTTCGCGTCGCCCGAAGAGCTTGCCGAAAAGAGGGAAAAGAAGAAGCAGCAGGTGTCCGTCGAGCTGAAAGACCTTGTCGAGCGCATGCGGCATGCGTTCAAAACAAAGGTGTCGCTCATCGGCAACGACAAAAAGGGCAGGATCTACATCGATTATTACAACACGGACGATCTTGACAGGATCAGCGAGATCGTCGCCCTTGCCGAGCGGCAGGACGGCGAGTTGTTTTAAGCGGATGCAGCTTTGCTCTCTATAATAATTAGGATAGGAACGGCACCGCGCGCGGAGAGATCTCTCCGCGCGCTTTTTTTGCTGCGGGCAGGCGAATGGCGGCGCGCTTTGCCCGAAAGGCGCGGGCGAAAAAGAAAGCCGCCTGTGAAGCGGAAAAGAAGGGGCGAAGGGCAAGCGGCTGCGGCAAAAGCGGACGGCAAACCTTTGCCAACTTTAAAAACAAACATACGTTCTCATGTGAACGTTCCTTGGGCATTCTTGTCAAAAATCGGTAAATTTTTTCGTCAGAATCGACAAAAATATTTTTTTGAAGTATTGACAGCCATTTTTTTGTGTGCTATCATGGACGTGTTCTGAGGGGGAGAGAGGAAGCGTACATCCGGGTTTTCGGCATGTGGGGCTTTTGTCGCTCGCGCGCCGCAAACGCGGATTTTTCTTTCTCTTTTGTATAAAAACGCTGCCTGCGTATCTCCCGAAACAGAAGCCGTAAGCGCGTTCTGCGCCGAAAAAAGGGTGCCCTTTTTTCGCATACTGTGTATGCGAAAAAGCCATCTTAAAAGCAAACCGCATAGCGGCGGGCGGGAAAAGGAAGCGTTTTCCGTGCCCGCAAAATAAGGGAAAATTCTTGAAAAGGAGTGTGTGAGCATGAAAGGACACCTGAAAAAGGTGATCGTCACCGCTTTGGCAACGCTGATGCTGTGCGCGCTGTGTCTGGGCGCGTTCGTCGGCTGCGGGAGCGCAAATGTGATCACGGTCAACATTTTCTGCGCCACGAGCGATGCGAACACCAACCAGACGCTCATCGATGCATGGATCAAAGAGTATTCGGAGGAACATGCGGAAGAGCTCGAAGCGGCGGGCGTGGATGAGCTGCGTGTCGAGTTCACGTATAACGGCGACAGCGGCGATTATTACGATGCGTTGGGCAACAGGATCGCTGCGGGCGCCGCGGCGGACATCATCTATGTTTCTCCTCGCAACATCAAAAGCTATGCCGTCAACGACATCGTGCTCGACCTGACGAATTTTGTCGATTGGGAAAAGTACGGCAACGGCAGCAGCATGTGGAAAGGCGCGCTCAGTTCGTTTGTTTATAACGAGGAGACAAATACCGTTGGCGAAGAGGTTACGATCAAGGGGAACAGCACGGACGGCTACATCGCCACCAATGAAAAGGAAGAGCCGGTCGGTATTTACGCCGCGCCGAAAGATTATTCTTCCTTCGGTTTGGCGTACAATAAAAATTTCTTTACGGCATCGCTGAAAGACGCGTATACGAACGCGGGCGGAAAGGCGGATCTTCGCCCGGCGGACGGCGTCTTTTATTGGAACGGTTCCGATTGGGCTGCGTCCGATTCTTATATCAAGATCGGCGTGACGATGAAGTACTATCCGTACAACTTCTATCGCTACGATACGTATGAAGACGCGCTTGCGGACGAAGACCCGATCGCCGAACTTGCGGAGATGGTCGACGGCTATGAAGTGACGCTCCCGGGCTGGCCAGGCGATACGTATCAGGTGACGGACAGCATGGAACAGGGTTCGACGTTTGATACTTCGCTCGGCTATGTGACGTATACCTATGCGGAATACAGCGCCATGACGTATGCCGTCTGTTGGTTCGCCCAGATCGCAGACAGAGAGATCGACGGTACGCATACGCTGATGAAGTGGCTCAACAATAAGGGGTACGGATATCATACGCCGCTGCCGGGGACGTATGACAATTCTGAAAGGAATACCAATCAGCTGATCAACTACGTGTACGGCAACGACCAGTACGAAGGCTCGCTGTATCTGGCGGCGTGGCTTTTGGGCAACGATACAAACTATATCGACAGCACGTATACCTCCGTCGATGCGCGTGAAACGTGGGTCGAAGACGAGGAGAACTGGCGCAATTCCAATTGGGTGCCGAGCGGCAATTATGACAGCAACGGCGACGGGCTGATCGATACGTTCGTGACCGAGGACTACGGCATCAACAGCGAAAACTTTGTGGAAGCGTATGCGGCGTTCCTTGCCTATGGCTCGGACTGGAACGGCAATTCGTTCTATTCGGGGTCTGCCGAAAGCGACTCTTCGCGCGGCGGCTTTGACGCGATGCTCGCGGGGCGCTGCATCTTCTACGGCGTGGGCACGTGGGACTTGCAGCAGTTCAACAATACGACGATCGACAAGCTGAACGTCGGCATCATGCCGACGCCCGTCAGCGAAGACTATGCGATCGCGTCCAAAGTAAAGGATTATCGCTATAAGGCAGCGTATTATTCGAACGACTATACCGATTCATCCGTATACAATGCGTCGGGCGAATGGGAAAAAACGCTTGCCGGAGCGCAGAACAGCGACCGCAGGCAGGTGCGCGTGGCGCTGGCGGATGCAGCAGTGTACGATCCGTATGATGCCGGCTGGGAGATCTCGGATGCGTCGATGAGCTCTGTCTGGAAGGTGCTGATGGACGCGCGGCAGGACGAGTGGTATGCCCGTATGGATACCGTCGGGTTTGCGCTCAACGCCGATATTTTGAGCGATCCGGAATGGAAGCAGATGGCGGCGGCAGATCTGTGCGCCTACCTTGCCATGGGTGAAGACGCGCAGGTCGCGCTCACCTATTCCGGCTCGCAGCTGTCCTCCCTGATCGATCAGTGTGAAGACTATGTCTTTTATCAGGGGGAAGGGTACGAAAACGGCTCTTTCAAAGATATGATCACGCCGGACGGCATCGTGTCCGCGAACGGTGACAACACGCTCTCTGTCTCTTCGGGAGAGCTGGCGATCGCAAAAGATTATTATAAGGATACCACGTATTTTGTTTCCGATTACAGCGAGAAGCTGAGCGGAATGTTCCAAGATACGACCCTTGAAGGGGAAGAAGTCTGGTTCTATGCCGTTGCCATGGCAAATTATATCTATGGCTTGCGCGCAAACGGGGTCACCATTCAGGACTTTGCAGAGACCTATCAGAGCCTGAAGCGTTTTGTCAATCCGTATTATGCGGATTTCAACACGGGTGAATTTGATGCGTTCGGCGGCAGAAACGCCGTGTACAAGTGCCTGAACATGGTCTCCGTAGACTATGCGTCGAGGAATTTGCAGGTGCGCATGGCGGCGCAGAACGGGCGTTCGGATACGAGTACGTATACGTATTCGGCAAGCTGGATCGACGTCATCTTCCCGTATTTCAAGAGCACGGCGCTGCTGACGTATAACACGACCCGTGACAGCGGTGCGCTCGATCTGTTGGTCGCGGATACGGCGGAAGACCGCTGCATCGATCTGTACAACCGTGACTATAACAGAGAAGCAACGGCGCAGTCGCAGCTCACGCAGTATTTCAGGCAGATCACGGTTTCAACGGGAGCAGGGCATTTCTATACCCCCGCGACCTACTGCCTGACGATCACGAGCTATGTGCAGTACGACCTCGGCGCCAACTCGCTGATGGAAGAGCTGCAGAGCATGATCTAAAACAAAGCGCCCGCCCGCGCATAGGCGCGGGCGGGAAGCGGGCGAAAGCCCCCGATAAAAGAAAGAAAGGAGGATGGCTGATGAAAGAACAGGTCATGGCTGCGCAGAATACGGAAAGCGCCGTGCACGACGAAGCCGAAGCGCTCACCGTTGCGCCTCCGCAAAAGCGCAGGATCAACCGCGCCGTGCTTTCGGAAAACCTGTGGGGTTGGTTCTTTGTCTGTTTCCTGGTGATCGGGACGACCGTGTTCATCTACTTGGCGTTTATCTTGTCCGTATGGCTGTCTTTTGTGGACTACCGCGGCAACGGAACGCTGTGGGAGGCGCTGGGCGAAGCAAATTCCGGCGGCGCGTTCTATTGGTACCAGTACATGTTCAGCAACACGATGCCGGGGTACTTCGGGCAGGTCGCTCCGGGCGGGCTGTCAAACTTCGGAACAACACTGCTGAATACGGTGTTCTATCTGATCGGTATCCCGGTCGGCATGGCGCTCAGCCTCTTTTTTGCGGCGCTGATGTCCCGCGATATCAAAGGTTCGGGCGCGTTCCGCGTCATCTACTACATCCCCACCGTGTCCAGCACCGTTTCGGTGGCGCTCTTGTGGAGCAACCTCTTCGGCGAAGGCGGCACGATGGTGAGTCTGTTCGGCACGGAATTCATTGCGGGCGACAGGTGGATGCAGATGCTCACCGTGCTCATTTTAACGACGTGGAAGGGGCTGGGCGGTTCCATCCTGCTTTTGTGCGCGGGCATGAACGGCGTGAACGAGAGCCACAAGGAGGCGGCGTCCATTGACGGCGCCAACGCCTGGACGACGTTCTGGCGCATCTCGCTGCCGCAGCTTTGGCCGACGATCTTCTACTGCATCGTCACTTCGTTCATCGGCGGCATGCAGATCTTTGCCGAACCCGATCTTATCTACGGCAATGGCGTAACGGACGCGTCCGTCATGCCGGTCACCCCGTTCGTCGGGCTGATCTACGGCAACTATTATGAAACAAGATACTATTCCTATTGTTCGGCGTTGGGCATCGTGCTGATGATCATCATCCTGCTTCTGACGCTCGTGCAGTTCTGGCTGGATTCGAGGAGGGATAAGGTATGAGCGAAGAGTTGAAAGCGACCGTATCCGAAGAACCCGAATTGCTTGACGCCGTGCCCGAAGGGGCGGAGGAAGGCGCCGCCGAGGCGAAGCTCTCCGCCTGGCAGACGATCGTAAAAGGGCTGTGCAAATTCGCTTCGCTGTTCGGCTTCGGCAGCAAGTATTACCATTCCAACAAACGCCGCAAAAAGATCTTTTTCGACGTCATCACCTATGCGATCCTCATTGCGGTTTCGTTCATTATGATCTATCCGTTCTGGTGGATGATCTCGGCGTCCTTTGCGTCAAGCAAACAGATCATGATCAGCAACTCGGCGTGGTGGCCCAAAGAGACGAGAAAAGACCTGTTCGGCAACTATGCGAACGTCATCACGATCGCGGCGCAGGGCGGCACGAACTTCTGGCAGTCGGTGGGCGTCACACTCCTGTATTCGCTGGTGCCCGTCACCGTCGGGATCATCACGTCGACCATGGCGGCGTTCGCGTTCGCAAAGCTGAACTTCAAAGGCAAAAACGTCGTCTTCTTCTACTGCCTCGCGGGCATCATGATCCCCGGGCCGTCCATCATGATCACCCAGTACTGCTTCTACAACGAACTCGGGTGGACGCTGAACGGGCTTGCGATGATCATCCCCGGCTGCTTCGGCGCGGTGCTCACGGCGTTCTTCATCCGCCAGTATCTCTACGGGATGCCTACGGCGATCCTTGAAGCGGCGAAAATCGACGGCGCAGGCTATTGGCGCATCTTCTGGCAGTTTGTCGTGCCCCTGGCGATGCCCGCCATCACGGCGCAGTTCATCCTCAGTTTTATCGGCAGCTGGAACAACTACCTCGGGCCCCTGCTCTTTGTGCAGAGCGAGGCGTGGTACCCGCTGGCGCTGCTCGTGGCGCAGTTTGAATCGAAGATCGGTTCCGCAACGGAAAACTATCCGTCCATCATGGCGATCTCGGTGCTGGCGCTCCTGCCCGTGCTCATCCTCTTCGGCGTGTTCCAGAAGTGGATCTTGGGCTCCATCATGCTGACGGGTTCGAAAGAGTAAGAAAGATACAGAAGGCAAAAGGGTACCCTTTTTTCGCATACGGCGTATGCGAAAAAACAGTTAAAAGCAACAGGCGCGGCGCGGCGGATAAAAACGCCGCCGTGCCGCAAACTGAAAAGCGGGGGCGAAAAACAGCCCCGCTTTTCTCCGCGGCAAAACCCGCGGAACAATGCAAAAACGGTCTCTTTTCTATGGAAAGGAGCACGAATATTTTTTGAAAGGAGTTTTAAAATGCAAGGCAAAAGAATGAGGATCGCAGCGATCTTTGCGGCGCTCATGCTGCTGCTCTCCCTCACGCTCGTGATGTTCGCGGGCTGCGGGCCGAAGAAGGGGGAAGAAGGCAAAGATCCCGGGCAGAGCGGAGAGCCAACAAAAGCGGCAAAGTTTGTGAAGGACGATTCGCTTAAAGACAAGCTGCTCGCGATGTATGTGTTTGAGGATGCAAGCCCCGAAAACGGCACGCCGCTCCCCGCTTACGACCCCTATACCGGGGCGGCGATCCCGAGCGCAGCAGGCAAGTATGAAACGAACCAGAACGTTTCTTCTTTGGAAACGGTCTCTCTCAGCGGGCTTACGCAGAACGATTATGAACTTGATACGGATTCTACCCGTGCTTACAATGTAAAGGGTACGCTCAGTTTTGACAGCGCCCTCAGTAGTTTGTACGAAAAGGACGGGGACGGGGATCCCGTCGTTACGAACGGCGTCAGCTTTTCGTTCTGGGCGTATAACTATGAAAAGGATACCACGATCTCTTCCGAAACGGCGGGGACGCTCGCGATCGACTATGCAAACATCGTGAACAACGGAGATCTTGCCATTACCTGGGGCAACCTGAACGACGGCGGTACGGTGAAGTACCCCGACCAGGATACGACGGTCGGCAGGGCGGCGTATACGGATAAGTATATCACCGGTTCGGATACGGAAGGCAGCTATTACGAGGCGCAGGCGAAGGCGTCTGCGGAGGATCTTGTCCGCTTTGACTCTGCTTGGGCGCAGAAAGTAGGCGGCAAAACGTATGATTTTACGGGCTGGAACGTGATCTCAGGCAACGTGCAAAATGCATCAAAGGGCAGCACGGTCGAAGTGATCTCGGAGTATTGCTATCAGACGTGGCGTTATATCACCGTTTCGCTTACGGAAGAGGGCGTCTCTTTCTACATGAACGGCAGGCTGGCGTATTTCTACCCCGCACAGACCTACCTTGCGGCAGATCCCGGCTGGAACGATGTTTCCGATCCGGGCAACAGCACGTCGCATCTGTATCGCTATATTTGGGGGTTGGTCGGCGGTGAAGTTTCCCATCCCGTCCGTCCCGACCTGAAGCAGGACATCAACACCGACCTCGGCATTATTTGCGACATGTTCGGCGCCGATGCAAAGGCGTATGTAGACGATCTGATCATCGGCTACGGTCTGACGGCTGCCGAAGCGCAGGCTTTGTATGAAGATCTTTCGGGCAAAACGTATACGGCGGCGGATATCGCGGTCGGCTCTTCGCTCACGCCCGAACAGCTCGGCGAGCAGGAAGCGATCGAAACGTATCTGAAGGAGCGGAAAGAGCAGTATGAGACAGCAGTAGAGGACGCAAGCAGCAGCTTCACCGCGACGAAGCGTACCGGAATGCTGGCTACGGCAGGCAGCGGCGCCCTTGCCCAGATCGTAAGCGGGTCGTATGAGCAGATCGGCAACACGGCATTGACGAACGGAACGACGGGCGGAACAAAGTACTATGTTCCTACACAGATCGACGCCGAAGACGGCTCCTTCGAGATGACGGTCACCGCGCTGCAATTCTCGGGTATGAGCGATAGCGGAACTGACCACTGGAACGGTATTTATCCGATGGTCTATGAGCTTGAAGGTACTGCGTGGAGCAAAGTCGCGGGCTTCCAGAGCGGCGGTGCGGCGACCACCTTCGGTAGCGGCAGCGATGAGGCGTGGAACAGCGGGTTGATTTGCGTCACCGATCCGAATCATGAAGACTTTACGGCGGCTACTTCGAGCGACATCGTTTTCGACGCGGAGGACGGAGCGCTTTACTTCAATGAATTCTCGAAGTATTGCTGGATCACCATTACGCTTGAATACGATGGCGAACAGCTTTCCATCAGCTGGAGCTATTACGTCTATTATCTGGGCGAAAAGGCGGAGTTGACCAATACGGAAACGCAGGCGAAGTTTGACTATACGATCGGCGCGCATACCGAAACGTACCTCGGTTCCATGGGGTATACGTTCCGCACCAAGGACGACGTTGCGATCGATACGCTCCTGGATCCTGAAAACCTTGCGCTCAAATTTGGTTCGGAAAAGAGCTACGTCGTCATCACCGATCTTGAAAATTGCGAAGTGTATACGGCTGCATAAAGCGGCGAGGACGCGCTTTGCGGAAGGAACAATGTAAAACAACGGCAAGCAGCCCGCCCGTTCGGGCGGGCTGCTCTTGCTGAAATTTCCCCGCGCGGGCGCAAAAGCGCGCCTTTGCGGCGGGCACATCATAAGGAGGAAATTATGCTGAAAAAGAGGTTTGCCATTCTCTCCGTTCTTCTGGCGCTGCTGTGCGTGTTCACGTTCGCCTTTGCCGCCTGCGATAACGGCAGCGAAGGCGGCGTGGCTGAACCGGGCGACCCGTTTGAAGATTACGTAGAGATCCCCGCGGAGGATACGGGCAGCGCCCCCGCGCAGGTGACGATCGCAACGCCGTCTGTCTCCGTTGCATACAAAGGAACGGTACAGGTTACGGCGACCGTTGTCAACCCTGTGGAGGGTACGCTTACTTGGTCTGTTGCGCAGCCTGCCGAAGGGGAGGCAGCGGTATCCGTTGCGGAAGGCGGTACGGCACAGATCCTTGCGAGCGAAGCGCAGGCGACGGTCACGTTGAAAGGGGAGGCGGTCACTGCCGAACCCGTTGCCGTCACGGCGACGTTTGTTGCTGCGGATGATGCCGAAAACACGGCAAACGCCGCTTGCAATGTCACTGTCGGAACGCGAACGGTCACGGTAAAAGCGGAAAGTTCTGCAAAAGAGTTGTATCTTGACGGAGCAGAAGCGGAAAAGAGCGCTACACTCACCGCTGTTTTTGCTGGTTTTGACGCTGCGGAAACCCCTTCCGTTGCATGGAGTGTTACAGCAGGGGGATCGCTCGTTTCCCTGTCCTCTTCGTCGGGCAGCGAAGTTACGATTACTGCCGCCGGCGATCAGATCGGTACGGCAACGATTGCGGCAACAGTCCATTACAACAACGGCAGTACCGAACAGACGGCGGTCGGCACTGTAAACGTCAGCGTTACGAAGCACATATTGAATCAGCTTGCGTTCATTGATTTTGAAAACGCAGAGGGACAGACCCTGCAAGTTGAATCCGGTTACGGCGCAGGTGCTGTTACGGCAAAGCTCGATCAGGCAGCGGGGCTGTCAATGGAACATGTCAAAAACGGCACACATGCCTTCAAAGTGACCGGTGACGCGGACAAAGATGACGAAGATGAGCATTTTACGGTCGATTTTTCAAAGGTGACGGACGTCGTTGTGCAGGCAACGGATACGCTCTCTTTCTCGTTCTGGTATTATCAGACGGGGCAGGGGATCGGCGATTGGAGCGCGATGGTCTCCGTTAACGGATTTGACGGGTATCGGGCTACCTTCCTGAACATGTGGGCGGGCGCAGGCGCTTATCCCGATAAAGGCGGCGTTTTGGAGCCCGGATACAACGCAACAAGTTTGACGGCAGGAGCAAACGATCAGCAATGGCATCATATTGTTTTAGAAATGAATGCGACAGATGGCGTTCTGTTCTATCTTGACGGCGATCTGGTATGTACGTATCCGAGAGCAACGGTCAGTGATGCGAAGAACCTTTTTGATGTGTTCCAATATTGGATGGCGTTACCTGCGGACGGAAACAATATTAACGCGAATTTTGTGTTCTTCGGCGACATTGAAGGCGGTGCTGTCGGCAGCGATCTGTATGTCGACGACGTCCGTATCACCAAAAACATCTCCGCGGCCGACCTGTATGCGGCGGCAAACGCGCAGTAACGGGCAGCAGCCCCCGCCCGCATTGCGGGCGGGGCGCAAAAAGCCGTTCCTGCAAAACAGAGCAAGGAGGAAAGCATGAAAAAGAAAATTTTGAGCATTTTTCTCGGCGGGTGCCTGCTGCTCACGCCGATGGCGTTTGCGGCGTGCGAAGGCAGCGGGGAAAAGACCCCCTCCGTAACGGACAGCGACATCACCGACCTTCCTGCGGCAAACGTGGCGGTCACGGTGGAGGAGTACCCCTCTTTGAGCTATGATACGTCCGAAGACCCCGTCACCGACCCTTCCATCGCGCAGGGCACGCTCACCGTTTCGTACAGCGCGGAGGAAAAGCTGACGTTGTACATGGCGAAGGACAGCATCGTGACCGCATCCGAAGGGGAAACGTATGTGGCGAACGGAAGGCGCTACAACACCTACTCCCTCACCGCGAAGGATGCGGGCGAGTACAGCCTGTACTTTGTCACCGAAGAGGAGAAGCTTGCCGAAGCGTTTGATTGGACGGTCGCGCGGGCGTACCCGTACTTGGATGAGCTGTTTGATCCGCTCGCCGGGTTCGGGGCAGCCGGTACTCCCAGCACAGGTGTGGTCAATGCGCACGATCCTTCGATCATTGAAGTGGACGGCGTTTATTATACCTTCGGTACCGATAACTATGGGCAGTTCGGGTATACGATCCGCAGCAGCCGCGATCTTATCAATTGGGAGCGTGTCGGCGTTGCGATCGAAGGGTTTAACGAAGATGGCAGCCGTCCCACCACAAGCACGTTCAGTGAAGAAAACGAGCTGTACCCGATCTACGAATTGCTTTCGACGGTCAATGATTGGAAAAACACATGGACGCTTTGGGCGCCGAACGTGGTGCCAGCGGCAGACGGCGGGTATTGGTTGTACGGCAGCTGGACGGCAGGGTTCGGTTCGTCGCATTCCATCATCTTCCAGTGCTATGCGGAAGAAGTGACAGGTCCGTACGAACTCGTGTATGTGAAGGACGGCGTTCCTTCCACCGTGGAAGAGGGCGACCCTGCTGCTTTGGTGTTTTCGCATGACGGTGGCGAATCCTTGCCTAACGGGATAGACCCCTTCGTGTATTACGATCAGGAGGGGAACATGTATCTTGCGTACGGCTCCTTCTCGGGTGGCATCTGGCATATTGAGCTCGATCCCGAAACGGGGTTGCGCAAAGATAAGATGAGTGTTGCCGATATTTGCGGAACGGTCAAAACGGCGGCAGAGCGTTACGGTAGCTGCCTTGTGGCAAACTGCAATACAGAAGGCCCTACGATCTCCTATCATAAGGGCGTGGAAGTTTCTTCCTACGACGGCACGGGCACCTATGACCCGGAAAAGAGTTCGTATACAGACAGGTATTACCTGATGACGTCTTCGGGCGCTCTTGCTTCCGTTTACAACATGCGCAGTTACTACTCGACGAGCGCGAACGGCCCGTTCGCCGCCGACCATGGCGGTATTAACGGCAGCCGCGTTTCGGGGTCGTTCAGCTGGCGCACGGGGAAGGATGCCTCCATGGGATACGCGGGGTTTAACGACTGGTTCGTTCCCGGGCACAATGATATGTTCGCCACCGATGAAGGGGATAACATGCTCGTGTTCCATGTGCGAAACGAATTTTCCAAAGAAGAGAACAACAACCATTTCCAGGTGCAGACGCTCTACGCCTTCAATTCCCGTGGCGAGATCGTGATGAACCCCAACCGCTATGCGGGCGAACGCTTGCGCAAAGTTACGGAAAGAGAGATCTATACGCTGACGGAAGGGGCTTATTCCTTTGCGTATGTTACGAATGATGCCTATGCAAGCTCTTACAATGGCGGCTATGCCATGAAGGGGCTGGAACTGCGCGAAGACGGCAGCATTTACTTTGACAATGCGAAGGTCGGTACTTGGGTGCTGTACGGCGACAACTATGTGCTGCTCGATATTACGACGGGCATCCGCGCAGCGACGGGCGGGCAGACGCTTTCGGGCAAATTCTTTGGCGTTGCTTTTCCTGCACAGATCGAAGAGTACCTGGTAAGCGGCATTTCGATCTCCTGCGTGAGTGAAGACGGGCAGAACTGTCTGTACCTCAACATGGATTTCGGCAACTGAAAAGGCGGTAACACAACAGCGGGGGCACGGCAGCGTGCCCCCGCAACGTTTGTGCGCCGTTTCCATTGTGCCCTCCGCCGCGCCCGTTCGGTGCCCCCTCCGCGCCTGTTCGGCGTTTCTGCCGCGCCCCATCCGGTGCGCGGCAGAAAAGGGGAACGATCCTCTGCGGGGAAGGCGCGGTTTTCACGAAAAATTTAAAAAAAGGGCGGCAGATACGGTTGCTTTTGTTTTTCTGTTATGGTATCATATCGCCCGAAACTGCGGCGCTCGTGTGATACGGGCGCCGCTTCCATGCCCCGCTCCGCAGAGGCGGGCGGGCAAAACGGGAACGAGAGGTTTTTCAACGATGCAAACGCTGTATCCGCGGGATCCGCAGTTCGGGGAGCTGATCTGCCCCGCCAAGGGCGCGGAGCCCGCCCCCTGCGAATGGGATGTGTTCGGCGCGCACGATCCTTCCGTCATCGAGGCGGACGGGTATTATTACGTCTTTTCCACGGGCGCGTTCGGGCAGAATTACTACCAGATCCGCCGTTCGCGCGATTTTATCCATTGGGAATACGTCGGGCAGGCGTTCCCGCAGGGGCTGGCGTCCCTGCGCGAAATGACGCGCGAGCTCTTCGCCGTTTATGGAAAAAGGAGCACGAACGACACCCTTTGGGCGCCCGACGTCGTTCCCGCCGCGGGCGGCGGCTACTGGCTGTACGGCTGCTACACCGCCAGGTTCGGCGACAATTATTCGGCGATCTTCCTCGCGCATGCCGACGCTGTGGCGGGCGAATACCACTACGTGTGCACGCTCGTGCTTTCGGGCGGTGAATGGGGCAAAACGCCCAACGCCATCGACCCGCAGATCGTGTACGACGCGCAGGGGCGCATGTTCATGACGTACGGTTCGTGGCACGGCGGCATCCGCGTGCTCGAACTCGACCCCGCCACGGGGCGGCGGAAGGACGGGTTTACGTATGCGCAGCTGCGGGCGGGCGCGCTCACGCCCGAACAATACTACGGCAAAGACCTGACGGGCACCTCTTCGGCGGAAGGCTCGGTCATGGCGTACCACAGCCGCGTGCCCGTCTACGGCGGCGACCCCTTTGCGGAAGAGGACGCGTCGAAGTGGCGCTCCGAAGAGGGCTATCTGCTCGTCGCCTCCTGTGACGATCTCGCCCGCGCCTACAACATGCGCTGCTGGGCGAGCGGCGATCCCTGCGGCGGGTTTACGCAGCCGCCCTACGGCACGCAGGGTATCAAGCTCGCAAGCTCATTCAGCTGGAATTATTCCGCGCATGCGCGTCGCGCCCCGCTCGACTTTTTCGCCGCGGGGCACAACGACCTGTTCCGCACGGCGAAAGGGGACGATCTCGTCGTGTTCCACGCCTGCTCCCCATGCCCCGAAGGCAGCAAGCCCGTTCCCTTCTATCTCTGCGCCTGCCTGTATTCCTTCAACGCGCGCGGCGAGATGGTCATGAACCCCAACCGCTATGCAGGCGAGCGGCTGCGCGACGTCGGCGAAGAGGAACTGCTCTCCCTTTCGGGCGGAAAATTTGACTTCATCCCGCTGCCTGCGCGCAACGACGTGTGCGCCTTTGCGCAAAGGGGGCTGCGTCTGGAGCGCGGCGGCGCGCTCACGCTGCACGGGGAAGAGAAGGGGCGCTGGAAGCTGTACGGCGGGCACTATCTCTCGTTCACGTTCGGCGGCGAGCGCTATCACGGCGTCGTTTTTCCCGCCTGGATCGAGGCGGAAAAACGCACGGGGCTGTCCGTCTCCGCCCGCGGCGAAAAGAACCTTCTGCCCTTTTTTATGAACACGGCATGGTGACGCGGCTGCCCGCTTCTCCGTACAATAATATTAAAGGTGCGCGCGCCCGCGGGCGCGCGTATATAATAGAAGGAAAAAAGAGGGGGGTGCGCAGCCGTTCGGCTG
>CASDPE010000006.1 GCA_949282395.1 uncultured Bacillota bacterium
ACGTACGGGCTTGACTTCGGCTACGGCTGGCGCACAGACGTCGGCGGCACCCCGACCATACAGAACATCCGCTTTGTCATCGGCGAAGGCAAAACGCAGTTGTACCTTGCCTCGCTCACGGTCAAAATCACCACGGACGGAAACGTCACCCTTGATAAAACAAGCTACACCTTCGGCGATACGGTCACGTTGACCGCCGCCGAAGCCGACGCGGGGGAAGCGTTTGCCTGCTTCACCGTAGACGGCAAACAGATCGACGGCAATACCTTCGTCGTGGAAAAGTCTGTATACGACGTAAAAGCGGTGTATATCGACCTTGCAGACAGCTATAAGATCGTGCTCGGCGAACACGAAGAGTCTGTCGTAACGGACGGGGAATACACCATCGCAACGGCAAGCGTTGCAGACGGCGAGGGCAGCCCCGTCGAAGGGTATACCGTCGTTGCCAAGGTGACCGACGAAACGGGCGCCGCGTATGAAGTGCAGGACGGCAAGATCACACTAACATACAAGGGCGTGATGAAATACACCGTCACCTATTCCGCCGAAGGGCTTGAAGGCAAAGATGTTTCTTACACCGTCACCCTTTACGGTAGCAGCGACGGAACGATCGTAACGGCGGGCGAAACGGCGGCAAAACTGATCGCCGCCAACGGCACGAATGCGACCGTCACCGCGGATACCGCACAAAAATACGGCAGCGAGGCTGCGTCCGTAAAGATCACGGTCAACACCGTTCTCGGAAAACAGGACTACGCATACCTGCCTGCGTTTGACTTCGGCGACTGCGATTACATCGAGTTCTACGCCTATACCACCGCTGCGTCCGCGCAGATCGGCGCATGGTGGTACGGGGATACGAACCTGAAACAGAACGAGTGGACGTACGTGCAGCTCGGGCTGAACAGTTCCAACCTGAAAGACGGGCGCTGGATCATCCGTCTGATGAACGTTGCCGCGGGAGATTCCGTATACATCTCTTCTATGAAGATCGTTCGGCATGAGGGCGTTATCCTCGACCTGTCAAAGGGCGCAACGAAAGGCAAATGGTCAACGGAGAAGGTGTACGACGGCGACGACGCGGCTGTGGATAAAACGGGAGCGCTGAAACTTACGCCGGATTCGGGCGATTATTACGATATCAAAGCGACGGGCGGCGTGATGTTGCGCGATATCCGCAAGTATTCGTCTGTGTACTTCTATGTGTATACCGAAACCGAGGAAGCAATGGTAGGCGTTACCTGGTGCGGCGATACCTACCCTCCCGCAGGGCAGTGGACGAAGGTCACCATCACGTCGGATATGTATGGAAGTTTAGACGGTGACGGCGGAAATATGGCGCAGTTCCGTTTCCGTATCAAGGACGGAAACGGCGGCACGTTCTACATTACTTCGCTGTATGGCGTCCGCTGATCCTTGACAGCAGCGCCGCTGCTGTACTACAATAGAATTGCAAGCAGGATCGCAGTGTCCCCGCAGGGAAACCTGCGGGGACAAATTCTTAAAAAGGAACAAAGGAATGAATTTACAGTTTTCCGACTACCGCAGCAAAGTGCGCGGGTGCTACCTCGGCAAAAACATCGGCGGAACGCTCGGCGCGCCCTTCGAGTGCTGGCGCGGCGTTTACAACATAGATTGGTTCATGCAGGATGTTTCCGTCCCCGTACCCAACGACGACCTCGATCTGCAGCTGGTATGGCTGGCGGCGGTCGAGCACGAGGGCAAAAACATTGACAGCCACGTGCTCGGCGAATATTGGGAAAATTATGTTTCCGCCGTCATTTCCGAATACGGCACGGGCAAAAACAATTTTGCCATGGGCGTGTGCCCGCCGCTGACGGGCGTCATGCGCAATGAAAACGCGGAGAGCAACGGCGCGTGGATCCGCACGGAGATCTGGGCGTGCCTGTGCGCGGGCAACCCCGCTCTTGCCGCAAACTATGCGTATTACGACGCCTGCTTCGACCACGGCGGCGAGGGGGTCTATGCCGCCGTGTTTATGGCGGCGGTGCAGGCGGCGGCGTTTTTTGAAGGCGACACGGAAGAGCTTATTGAGATCGGGCTGTCGTATATCCCCGCTTCCTGCGCGGTGGCGGGCGCGGTGCAGCTGGTGCGCTCGTGCCGCCGCGCGGGCGAAAGCTGGCAGGCAGCGCGCAAAAAGCTGCTTACCGCGTACCCCTCGTCGTTCGGCGAGATCGGCGGGCCGTGGCAGGGCACGCAGCTTGTTCCCGCCTGCGAAAAGTGCCCCGCACAGGCGGAGGAGAGCGACCTTCCGAAGGCGCGGCACGGCTACGACGCGCCCGCTTCGGTCGGCATCGTGCTCATCGGCTGGCTCTGGGGGGAAGGCGACTTCGGCAAAAGCATATGCCTTGCCGTCAACTGCGGCGAAGATACAGACTGCACTGCCGGCACGCTGGGCGCCATTCTGGGCATTATCGGCGGCGAACAGGGCATCCCCGCAAAATGGAAAAAGGGATGCAGCGATAAGATCGCAACGTGCACGCTGCGGCAAGACCTTCTTTTAAACGTGCCCGCCACGGTGGGCGAGCTGTGCGAACGCGTGGTAAAGCAGTTCCCCGTGGTGTCTTCGCGGGCGTGCACCTTTTCCGCGCGCGGGTTTGCCATAACGCCCAACAAGAGCCTGCGGTACAGCGAAACGGAGTTTTACCCCTACCAGCAGGAAGACTGCCGCGCGCTGCTTGCCGAGGCGGGGCGCACCGCGCGTTTCCACTTCCGCCCCTATACCGTAAAGGTGACGTTTGAAGACGGTTCTGCCGCCATCCGCGAAGGGCAGGAAAAGCGCTGCACCGTCACCGTATGCAACAGGCTGTACCTGCCGCAGTTCGTCACCGTCCGCGTGCACGGCGTTCCCGAAGCGTGGGGGCTTGCGGGCGGCGCCGAACGCTGCCTCGGGCTGGAACACTGGCACGGCAGCAAAAAGGAGTTTGAACAGCAGTTCACGCTGGCGTTTACGCCGCAGCAGCTCACGCGCGGGAAGTATTGCGTCACCCTCGAACTTTCGGCAAACGGCAGGGGCGAGCATACCTTTGTCACGCTTGCGTTTGTCGCGGTGTAAGGGGGCGGTATGGGAACGGAACAAGAGGAGCGCACGCCCGATCTTTTCAAAAACGACGTGCCTGCCGCAGGGCAGGTAACGGGCGGGGAGAGCGTGTTTATCTCCGCCGCAGAGGGCGCGGCGTGCAAGATCGCCTTTTTCGGCAACTCCATCACCCGCCACGGGCGGGCAGAGCAGCTCGGCTGGTACGGCGATTGGGGCATGGCGGCGTCCGCGCGCGAAAAGGACTATGTGCACCGCCTTCTTTCATATCTGGAACAGGGCGGGCGGCGTGTTTCCTACTGCGTTGCCAACCTTTCCGAGTGGGAGCGCTCGCGCGACGGGCGGCTGCTTGACGGGCGGTACGGCGCCGCGTTCTCGTTCGGGGCGGATATCGCCGTGCTGCGCCTCGGCGAAAACGCGCAGCTTGCCACGCACCTTGCGGCGTTTTCCGCGTGTTATGCGGCGCTTGCGGCGCGGCTGCGCGCGGGTGGGGCGAGGGTGATCCTCACCGACCTGTTCTGGGAATATGCACCGTTCGACGCTTTCGTAAAAAACCTTGCGGAGCGGGAAGGGTACGCGTTCGTGCAGCTGCACGACCTCGGTTCGCGCGACGAAATGAAGGCGGCAGGGAAATTTACGCACGCCGGGGTGGCGGCGCATCCCGGGGATGCGGGGATGGAGCAGATCGCCGCAAGGCTCTATGCGGCGATCCGTAAAAATGAACAAGGAAACATGCCGCTATGAAAAAGCGGAACTTAAAGACCTGACAGCGGAGGAATGCCGTTCCGTCAAGGTCGTCATTCAAAACGGAAAAATTCGGAAGGTATAAAGTTTTTGGAGGGAAATCATGCGTTTACAGATCCTCGGTTCGGGCGGCGGCGAAGGATATCCCGCCCTGTTTTGCAGCTGCGGCCATTGCAGCGCGGCAAGGAAGGCGGGAGGGAAGTCGCTCCGCTCTCTGTCACAGTCGCTGATAGACGGCAAGCTGCTCATCGACCTGCCTGCGGATACACATATGCATTTTATGCTGAACAACATCGATTTCGGCAAGATCGCGCATCTGCTCGTCACGCATACGCACGCCGACCATTATGTTCCGAACATTTTGGATTCGCGCGGAACGGATTTTGCGCCCGTCATGCAGGAAAAGCAGCTGCATATTTACGGGAATGCCGACGTGAAGCGCTGTTACGACGGCGTTGCGCAGTATTTCCCCGTCCGCAAGGAGATCCGCGAAAACATTGTTTTCCATGAACTGCATCCCGGCGAAACCGTCAGGATCGGCGGGTATTCGGTCACGCCTCTGCACGCATACCATGCGTTCGATCAGGTCGCGCTGAATTATATCATCGACGACGGCAGGTCGGCGCTTTTGTACCTCGTGGATACGGGCTTCCCCAAGGAGGAAACGTTTGCGGCATTAAAAGGGTACGGCAAACGCTTTTCGTGCGTGGTCGCCGACGGAACGATGGGCGTGAATTATTACGAGGGGCACATGAACTTTCAGGAAAATATCGCGCTCCGCGCCCGCCTTTTGGGCATGGGGGCGGCGGACGAAAACACAAAGTTTATCGTGGCGCACATCACGCACAATCACGCGGGGCTGCATGAAGAGGTCGAGGCGTATTTTGCGGGAACGGGCGTCGTTCCGTCTTACGACGGGATGACGCTGGAATTCTGATGTTTTGCAGAGGAAAAACGGAAAATGGGTCAGAAAATAAAATTCGGAACAGGCGGGTTCCGCGGCATCATCGGTGCAGATTTTACAAAGGACGCGGTACAGCGTATCGCGCAGGGGCTTGCCGATATGATGGCGGCGGACGGGGATCGCACGCCCGTTCCCATCGGTTTTGACAACAGGTTTTTGTCCGACGCCTTTGCGCGCTGGATGGCGCAGGTCCTTGCGGCAAACGGGATCGCCTGTCTTCTGTACGATTCTCCCGTGCCGACCCCCATGGTCATGTGTGCCGTGCGCGATCTGCGCTGCGCATACGGGATCATGATCACGGCGAGCCATAATCCCTATATGTACAACGGAGTCAAACTGTTTGTGCGCGGCGGCGCCGATGCAGACGTGGCGGTGACCCGCCGTCTTGAAGGGATGGTCGCAGCGGTAAAAAGCGTCAGAGAGCTGCCCGAAGACGAACTTGCGGCGTCAGGATCCGTCCGCCCGTTCTGCAATAAGAAGGAATATCTTGCGAACATCGCTTCGTTCATCGATCCCGCGATCGAAAACAATTCCCTGCGGGTGCTTTTCGACAATTTGTTCGGCGTCACGGTGGTGGGGCTGCGCCCGTTCTTCGACCGCTATAAAATCAAAGAATATACGATCCTGCACGCCGAGCGTGACGCGCTGTTCGGGCAGCGCCTTCCCAATCCCACCGAGCAGATGCTCCGTCCGCTGAAAGACGAAGTCCTGCGCGGCGGTTACGATTTCGCCATGGCGACGGACAGCGACGGCGACAGGTTGGGCGTTCTCGATGAAAAGGGGGAGTATGTCGGCAGCAACGATATTTTGGCTTGCCTGTACTATTATCTCGTAAAATATAAAGGCGAACGCGGCGATATCGTCAAAAATTGCGCGACTTCCGTCCTTTTGGATATGCTTGCGGAAAAATTGGGATTCGCATGCCACACCGTAGACGTCGGTTTTAAAAATATTTCCGAAAAAATGCGCAAAACGGACGCCCTGATCGGCGGGGAATCCAGCGGAGGGCTGACGTGCCGCGGGTACCTGTTCGGTAAGGACAGTACCTTTTCGGGCGCGTTGTTTACCGAAATGTGCATCAAAATGAAGAAGCCCGTCTCTGCGATCGTAAAAGAGGTACATGATTTCTGCGGCTATACCTATTCCTTTGCGGAGGATGTGATGCGCTTTCCCGTCATGCCGGACGCCGACGCGCTCGCCGCTTCAAACTGCGCGTTCGGGCGGGATGTTCTGCGGACGGAGCGTATCGCAAACAACATTATTTGGCGGTTCAGCGGGAATTGCTGGGGGGTGCTGCGCCTTTCGGGCACCGAACCGATCGTACGCATCTTTGCGGAAGCGGAAGACCGCGAAGAAACGCAAAAAATGATCGGCGCGCTGAAAAAGGCGGCCGAGCATTGCGTCCGTAAGGGATAGAGGGATTTTCGGGGCTTCGCTTTGTGAAGCCTGCGCGTTGGTTTTTGTTATAGGGGAAACAGGTTGCAATGTTGGAAAGCGTTTTGGGCGAACTGCACTATCTTGTCAGCGTGCTGCTGTCGGTCGTGCTGGGCTTTGCGATCGGGTATGAGCGGAAGCTGCGGTTCAAAGAGGCAGGCATCCGCACGCACACGATCGTGTGCGCAGGTTCGGCGCTCATCATGGTGGTATCGAAGTACGGCTTCGGCGATTCGATCGAGGCGGACGCTTCCCGCGTGGCGGCGCAGATCGTGTCGGGTATCGGCTTTCTGGGCGCGGGTATCATCATCTACCGCAAGCATGAAATTCACGGGCTGACGACCGCCGCGGGCGTGTGGGCTACGTCGGGCGTGGGGATGGCGGCAGGCGCGGGGCTGTACATCGTGGCGGCGGGGGCAACGGTCATCATCATCGCCGTGCAATGCCTGTTTCATCTGAACTGCAAGCTGTTCCGCACAAAGAAGTATTTTCAGATCAAAATATGCTTTGTGAACGGCGGGGAAGAGTGCGGCAGGGTGAAGGAGCTGTTTCGTGCGGATCGGTTCAACCGCCTCGTCATCGAGCGGAAGGGGGAGGAGACGGTGTACCACGCCACGCTGAACACGGGCGAAGAATTTTCCTCCGCGCAGTTACAGGAGATCATGGCGGAAAACCCGTTCATCAAATCCATCGAACGCTGCGACGAAGGCTGATAAAGGGCAATTTCATCGGGCAAAAGCACAGCGCCGATGCTCCGCAGATCGGCAGAGGAATGTGTATTATAGGCGGAAAGCGCGGCTGATGGAAAAGATCTTCGGCTGCGCGACAAGGGCGGCATCTTCATAGAGATCCCTCGACAGGCTCGGGATGACAGAAGGGGCGCGGGATGACGGAAAAGGGCGGCTCGGAATGACGGAAAAGGGCGGCGCCGTTACGGCGCCGCCCCGTTTTGCGCTTCAAAATAGCGCTTGTTGGCAAGGTAGCTTTTATCGTGCGGTTTGTACCTTCCCGCATGTCCGCCCAAAAGACGGGGATAGAGTATTTGCAGTTGCTTTTTTGCGGAAGGAATTGTATAATAAACAGAAACATTTTATCGATCAGATTTACAAAAGGAGAGCGATATCAGAAAAATGTTTCCCGTAAATAATTTTGAAGGGATAGCGGCACAGGAAATGTGGATCTGTGAGCGGCATGTCATTGTTTTTTTGCTGGTAAAGCCGTCGGATGAAGGGGCGGAAAAGGTAATTGCACAATTCAATTATCTGCATCATCTTGCGGGGCCGCATTGTTCGATCTATCCGATAGGGTACAGCAAGGATTTTTTCGGGCTTTATAAGGATGTTCAGCAGGTCAAAGGCGTTGAGAATGAGGTTTGGTTGTACAGTGACAAATGTTTTGTTGATTTTTGCGATTCTTTATCGCAGATCTTGAAGGGTTGGTCGTACTGCGGAGATTTGGAGCTTATCGTACTGCAAAACAAAGCAGGGGAACAGGGTAGTTCGCTGGATTTCACGGGATACAACGATATTGACGTGAATTATGGGATCCAAAAGGGGTATATCGATAGTTTCGGGCGTTTTATGCAGCGCTTGCTGCTTGCGTGCAAAAAAGAAGCGGACGGCTGCAATGCGATCAAAGAGGCAAACAGACAAAGATTGAAATTGCGCAATGTCCTTGCCTATGCGATAGAAAGGTTTCCTAAAATACCGACTCCGTTTAAGATGATATTGAAGGATAAATTGTTTTTTAGAGCGACATATACAAAAGAAAAATAACCGAAATGTTTGATCGGCTTTCGGCTCGGTCATTTGTTACTGACATGATTGCGCCATTGGTGAACGGTCGCTATTCCGTTCCTTACGAAACCGGCTGCGCTTGACCGCTTACGGGCAAAATTAAGCAGAAACAGCTTAATTTTGCCCGTTTTTTTGGGTTTTAGGATATTTCAAACTGTCTATCATTGGGACGCGGGAAGTAAATCGGGAAATTTAGGGGAAGTAAATTTGCTTTTGAAGACCATTTTCGTCAGGGCCGATCAGCATGGGCTGTTAAAGAGGATCTCTATTTCATCGTCGCAATTACTGCGGACGTCTTTTATTGTTCGTGGTGTTCGTCGCGGGAGATATCGGGTATCTTCTGTAGTTTGCGGAACTGACTAGGGGGGATGCCGAATTTTCTTTTGAAGTTCACATTGAACTGTGAAAGATTGGCATAACCGATCTTTTGGGCGATGGAGATGACAGTTAAGTCAGATTGCAGCAGTAAATTTTGTGCATAGGTCATCCGTTTTTCAAGGAGATAATCGTGCGGAGAGGTGTTAAGTTCCTTTTGAAAACGCCTGTCAAGTTGGGCGCGGGAGTAATTCATGAATCTGCAAAGGTCGACTACGGTATAGCATACCGAATTAGGATTTGACATAATGGCGGATAATTGTCTGAAAAATTCGGAATTTCTCGCGTTGCTCTTCGTATAGCCGATCGTTTTGTTGATGGCGATACCCAAAAGCTGAAAAACTACGGATAGGAGAATGCAGTTCCCGGTTTCGTATTGGTCAGGCTTCAAAAGATTGTATTGATAGATCGATCGCTCAATGTCCATCATGATGTCGGTAGAGAGCGAGTAAAAGGGAGCCCTGTGTTTTTCCAGGGCGGCGATAGCTTCTGCGGGGAAGGCGTGCAGGAGCGGTTCAATAACGTCAGCGCGGATGGTGATATTGAACGCGCAAATGCTGGCGGGCGTATATCGGATTAGGCTGTGGATATCATTTTTCATGGATAAGAAAAAAGTGTTTGGTTGAATGATATCCTGCCGCGCGGTATATACGTTTTTCAGCATGCCGTCGAACAAAATCGTAAATTCCCAATAATCAATATGTTTGTGCAAAATGGGAAAATCTGTCAGGTTTGTATAGCCGCAACATTTGATTTTGTTCGAAAAAACGCTTGAATTTTTTGGAATATTTTCATAAAAATATTTTTCTATGATCGACATTTTCATTTGATGTCAGTATACAATATTTTTTCGTAGAAGTCAACGGATACGCTGTACTTTCGAAAGTGAGCCAAAACAATATATTTTGATTGCAAATTTGTATAGATATGCTGTGTGATAATTGATAAAATAGTGACAGAAAATTGTAGGTGCTGTCTAAGAGAAGTAATGAAAAAAATTTTGCTGAAAAATTGGAAACTTTCTTATGGGAACACAACAGTTGACGCACAGGTTCCGGGGGATATTACCGCTGATCTGCATCGGGCGGGGAAGATTGCAGAGCCCTATTTCGGTATGAACCATAGGAAAGTTGATTGGATCGAAGAGTGCGATTTCACATATACAACGCAGATCCATGCAGACAGTTGGCTTTTATCGCAGGAATCTGTTCTGCTTGTTTTTGACGGGGTCGATACCTTTGCGAGCATCTTTCTCAACGGAAACCTTTTGGGTGAAACGGAAAACATGTTCCTGCGTTACCAATATGAGATCGCAGGATTTTTGCACGAAGGCGAAAATTCCCTGACGGTAGAGATGCACTCTACCCGTGCAAAAATGCGTACATATGACGCAAGCGGATATTATGCCACGTTCAACACGCAGAGGTTGTTTATCCGTAAAGCACAGTGCCATTTCGGCTGGGATTGGGCTCCCGATTTGTGCGGATATGGAATTTGGCAGGATGTTTATCTTGAAGCGGGGGAGAGGTGCCGTGTTGATAACGTATATGTCGTGGCGGATGTGAACGGGAACGTCACCTTTTTTACGGAGCTAAATTATAACATCAACTGCCGAAGAAATTCGGACGGAGAGGCGATCGCTTCTTCCTATATTGAAAAGCAGGATGATACGCTTGAATATTATATTTCCGAATGTCCGTTCAGTGAGCCGACACAAAAAAAGACCGTGGCGGTAAAAGGGAAGAAGAATTTCGCTTGTTTTACCGTCCGCTCTCCACGGCTTTGGTGGCCGATCGGTTATGGAGAGCATCCTCTTTATAATTACAGGGTCGTTTTAAGGCGTGGGGGAAAGGAAGTTTTTGAAAAGCGGGGCAGGTTTGCTTTCCGGGAAGTTGCGCTGTGCGAAAAGCCAAAGGGGGATGAATTTCTTGGTTATGCGCTCAAAATAAACGGAAAGGAAGTATTTGTAAAGGGTTCAAACTGGGTGCCTGCCGACTGCTTCACGGGAACAGTTACCGATCAGAGGTATCAAAGACTTATCAGGCTCGCCCGCGAAGGGAATTGCAACATGTTACGGGTATGGGGCGGCGGCATTTACGAAAAAGATATTTTCTATGACCTCTGTGACGAAAACGGCATCATGGTCTGGCAGGATATCATGTTTGCCTGTGCGGATATTCCGGAGGACGATCCCGCTTTCGTTGAAAATGTGTTGAAGGAAGTGGAATACCAGGTCAAAAGACTGCGCAATCATCCTTCGCTTGTTTATTGGTGCGGCGGGAATGAAAAGACGGGCAGTTACGGGCTGTGTATTACAAAAGGAGATTTTTTCACCGAATGCATTTTGCGCGGACAAGTCACACGGTTCGATTGCTCACGCCCGTTTGCAAGCCAGTCTCCTTGCAGCAGGACGGATGTGGGCAATGATATTACTTCGGGGGAAAGTCATTATAATTCTTTTGAAAGGGCGCTTGTGTGCGGCATGAAAATCTATCGGAAATTGGTCGCGGAGCATGTTGTGCCTTTTATTTCCGAAGCGGCAGTTATGGGGCCGAACAGCATTGAGACCGCCAAGAAGATCTTTCCCGCCGAGAAGCTTTGGCCCATGAATGAGGTGTGGGAGGATCGTCTGATGACGAATCCATATGGCGCAGTGAACATGACGTTCTGCGAGAGGCAGCGTAAGTATTGTGCCGATTTATACGGGGAGGCGAAGTCTCTTGCCGATTTTACAGCGAAGGGCATGTTGGTGCATGCGGAAGCTTTGCGGGCAGAGGTGGAGTTCGCGCGGTCGAACAAGGGGGCCTGTTCCGGATTTTTGAATTGGATGTTCAATGATATCTGGCCGTCCGGTAGTTGGTCTGTCGTCGATTATTGGGGAGAACCCAAACAGGCATATTACCAGTTGCGCAGAAGTTATGCGCCGCTGCTTGTGACATTTGTCATGAACGGCGCAGGGAGGACGGAACTTATCGTTGTCAATGATACGACGGAGCCGTACAATGGAAATGTGCGCTTTGGCAAGCGGACGTTTTCGGGGAAGCTGCTCGCCGAAGAAGAGGCGGAGGTAAACGATCTGACGGGCTGCGTGTTTCGTTTTCCTGTTTCTTTTGACTGCGGCGGTAAGGACGCATACCTGTTTGCGGAATACCGGAACGAGGGATGCTTGGTAAGGACGGTCTATTCTCCCGCCATGTGGAGCGGCGCATGTTTTAAGAGCGATTACTCCTTCCGCACAGAAAAAGTGAGCGATACCTGTTTGAAAGTCGTTATTCGGGCAAACAGTTTTGCAAAAAGCGTATTTGTATCTATGAAAGATAATTATCAATATATCTATTCGGACAATTATATCGATGTGGAGGCCGGTATGGAAAAAACGGTGGTCATCCGCTCGGAACAGCCGATCGACGAGCGCGCCGTCACCGTGACGGATTTTGCCGCTATGACGAGTCAGCCATGAAGCAGTATCGGATCGAAGGTGTTGCCTTTTCCGAATATGGAAACAGGCGGTATTGCACCATTTGTCATTGTGGGGTCGAGGCGACCTATCCGTTTGATACGCCAAAAACGAGATTTCCGATCAAAGCACTGTTGATGGATCTTGACGGGACAACGGTTCGGAGTGAAGAATTTTGGATCTATCTTACCGAGTGCACGATGAAGCGTTTGTTGCGGGATGAGTCATTCCGGCTTTCAGAAGAGGATCTTCCCTACGTATCGGGGTTTTCTACAGCCGAGCATCTTTCATACTGTCTGAAAAAGTACGGCTGCGGCTGTACGGTAGGGAAGGCGCTGGATGCCTATCATATGATCGCCAAAGCGGAACTCGAAGCCATCTTGCACGGGAGAGGAAAAGCAAATGCGTTCCGTCCTCGCGAAGGGCTGAAAGAGTTCCTGCTCGCCGTAAAGAGTGCGGGTATCCGTATCGGGCTTGCAACGAGTGGATTGGAATATAAGGCGATCCCCGAGATCGTTTCTGTATTTTGTCAGCTTGGCATGGGCGATCCGTCTGCATTCTACGATGCGATCATTACCGGAGGAAAGCGCAAGGAGAAGGGTGAGTACGGCTCGATCGGTGAAGCTGCCGCTAAGCCGCATCCGTGGATCTATTCGGAATTGGCGGCGGGGATCGGGGTAGACAGGGAAGAAACGCTTGTGCTCGAAGATTCTTCTGCCGGGCTGCTTGCAGGCAGGCTTGCGGGGATGAACGTGATCGGTTTTACGGACGGGAATCTCATTCGCAGCGGATTCGCAGAAGAGTGTTGCGCTATGGCTGAAACGTTTAATGACGTATTGCGGGTCTTGCGCCTTGATTAAAATTGCAGGAGGAAACTATGAAAAAAATTCTGAGTATTCTGGTGAGTGTGGTTCTGTGCATGGGCATTGCGGCAAGTGCGGGATGCGGCGGAACACCATCGGCCGGAGAAGTCGCGGGGAAGACAAACATCACCGTGGCAACGTACAACGGCGGCGTCGGCAAAGATTGGTTGGAGGATGCCGCGAGGGCATTTGAAGAACAGTTTGCCGAGCGCAGCTTTGAGGACGGAAAGACGGGTGTTGCCGTCCGCGTCGAATTCTGTGAAGGGGCAGACATGATGGAGGAACAAAACCTCAATAAGGATGTTTACTTCACTGAGCTGTTTGACTATTACACTTATGTCAACAAGAACAAGGTCGCAGATATTTCCGGTGTCGTCACGACCTCTTTGGAGGAGGTAGGCGAGCCCGGGAAGACGATCGAGGGTAAACTGGATCAGTCTTTTGTGGATTTTTTGACGGCAAAGGACGGAAATTATTATGCGATCCCCTTCTACGAGGGGTTTATGGGCTTTATCTACGATGTGGACGTATTTGCTCAAAGAGGATACTTCTTTGATGAAGACGGCAATTTTACGGGGGATGAGACGAAGCGTTCCCTTGGTATTGACGGCGAAAAGAGCTGGGATGACGGGCTTCCCGAGACGTATTCTGATTTTCAGAGGCTGGTAGATAAGATCCGCGGCGACAACAATATCACGCCGATCATCTATGGCAGCGATGCGGTCGGATATTTTTATAAAGCGCTCACCAATTGGTGGTCAAACTACGAAGGTAAAGAGAACATGCTTAAAAATTGGGATTTTACCGGAACGTTTGATATTGTAACCGGATTCAGCGGGGATAAGCCGATCATCGGGCAGTACACTTTCGGAACGGATATCGCTTCGGATGTGCGGGAACTGCAAAAACAACCGGGGAAATATTATGCGTTGAAATTCCTGAAAGAGATCGTGTGCGGCAATGCGAACAACTATGAAAGTCTCCAATATCAGGAGGCGCAGGAGGCATTTATTGCCAGCAGGGTGCCCGGCGAACATGGTTACGCAATGATCCTCGATGGATCGTGGTGGGAAAACGAGGCGGATCTTTACGGGGCGTTCGACGCTGTTTCGTACATCGATTACAATTACGATCCTTCCGGCGCTGACTACAAGCATACAAGGCGGTTCGCTTTCATGCCCATCCCCTTGGTGGACGAAGTTGCGGAATCACTTCCGGCGGGGCAGACGCACAAGCAGACGCTGTATTCGGGGAACGATGCTTTCTGTTTTATTAGTTCCAATACGACGGGAGCCAAGCTTGATGTTGCGAAACTGTTTCTGAAATTTTTGCACACGGATGAGCAGATGAGCGCGTTTACGGCAAGGACCTCCTTGACCCGTGCTCTCAATTATGAGATGGGTGACGCGGATCTCAACAATATGACATATTTCGGAAAATCCGTCATGGAAATGAAGCAGTCATCCGATATCGTCTATCCGTATTCAGCCAACGATTATTATCTCAGAAATTCCTCCAATTTTGTGCTTGAACGGTGGGGCTGGACATCCAAAGTGGGTGGCGGAACGGAGGATAATCCGTTTGTGACATTTGTGCAGGATGCCAATGTCACCGCGGCAGATTATTTCAGAGGCTTATACGAGGCGCACTGATGCGCGGGCATATTGAAGAGGGACAGAGGATGCGTAAAATCGCGAAGACAAAAGTCAAGCGGAAATTCGATAAAAAATTGCTCTTCTATATTGTTCTGATGGCTTTTCCGCTTGCGCAGTTTGCTGTTTTTTATGTTGGCGTCAATTTTCAGAGCCTGCTGATGGCGTTCCAACAGTATGACAGTTTTGAAACGCATTTTTATTTCGGGAACGATCTGCTGATCAACTTCAAACGCATCGGTGAGGAGATCGGCAGTTTGCTTGTGATGCTGAAAAATTCGGTGATCGTCTGGTTTTTTGCATCGTTTGTCGGAACAGTGATCGCGGTATTGTTCTCCTATTACATCTATAAGCATAAGAGGCTCGGGATATTTTTTAAGTTTGTACTCTTTATTCCCTCTATCCTGCCGGCGGTTTTGATGTCAAGCATCTTTCAGAATTTTGTGAACAACATTGTCCCCGTGGCATTCGATTCCATAAGGCTGATGGATATGGTGGAGACGCCGTTGGATGTACAGTTCATTGTCGCTGTTTTTTATACGATCTGGATCGGCTTCGGGACGCAAGTGCTCCTCTATACAGGTGCGATGGAGCAAATCTCCCCGTCTGTTATTGAAGCGGCGGAACTGGACGGCGCCTCACCTTTCCGTGAATTCTGGAATGTCGTTTTGCCGAGTGTTTTGCCTACGATCGGGACTTTCCTTGTTGCCGGTGTGGCGGGTGCTTTTCTCAACCAGGTGAATCTGTTCAACTTTTTCGGCGGCAGCGCGAACTGGTCAGTACGCACGATCGGTTATCACATGTTCAGCATGTCGCAGATGAAGGGCGGCGAGGTAGACTATCCTTTTTTAAGTGCACTCGGTATTTGCTGCACGGTGATCGCGATCGTTCCGACGTTGCTGCTGCGCAGATACTTTGCAAAGTTTGAGGAGTGAGCGATGGAGACGAAAAAGAGAAAAAGGTCAAGTGCGAGATTCGGTGTGATGTATGGGATATTGTTAGGGATACTTGTCCTTTATACGCTTTCCCTTATCATACTTTTGTTTTGGACGCTTATCACTTCTTTGAAGGAACCGCTCGCTTACAGCAGTGCATACCGTCAGCATGATCTCGGAAAGCTTATCGGGTTTGGAGATATGACTTTTTCCAATTATGCTTATGCTTTTGAAAATTTTATCGTCACGATCAATTCGACGGGTGCAACGATCAACATCATCGGCATGTTTGGGAACTCACTTATTTATGCCGTCGGGTGTGCGCTCCTTGCAACATTCACTCCCTGCATAGTTTCTTATTTATGCGCGCGCTATCATTATAAATTCGGAAAATTTGTTTATACGATCGTGCTTGTCGTTATGGCGCTGCCTGTTGTCGGGTCGTTGCCTTCCGAGATCACGATGGTCAAAAATATCGGATTGTTTGATTCCATTTTCGGATTGTATATTCTTAAAGCAAATTTTTTGGGTATCTATTTCTTGGTATTTTTTGCAAACTTCAAAGGGATCCCGTATGAATATACAGAAGCGGCGGCTATTGACGGCGCTTCCGAGCTGCGTATCATGGTGCAGGTTATTTTTCCGCTTGCGTCAAGCACGATTTTGACGGTGTTTATTCTGACGTTTATCAATTTTTGGAACGATTATCAAACGCCCATGATCTATTGGAATTCATATCCCGTTGCAGCTTATGGAATGTGGGAGTTCAACCGTGCAACAGCCGGGATGACGGGCCGCGTCCCCATCAAACTTGCAGGTATTATCATCATGGCTTTGCCGATTTTGGCTGTCTATGCTGTATTTCATAATCGTCTTGCGGCAAATTTGTCCGTGGGGGGAGTGAAGGGTTGATTGCCACGGAGGAAAACTTATGACAAAGGCTAAGAAACTTATCATTGTGTGTTGCCTGCTTTGTTTCGCTTTGGTGCTGTCTTTCTTTTTTCTGGGGATCTATGGGGTCTTTGCCGAAAACGGGCAGGATCAGGCTGCGGACGAGATCCCTAAGACGGCATATGTAGGAGACGAGTTTGAGATCCCCGTTTATACATACCCGACGGGAAGCGGCGACGTTGTTGCGCAGGCGCGGGTCGTCGCGCCGGACGGCAGTGTTTTTGGCGGCGGGAAACTGAGCATCCGCAGTGTGGGGAAGTACTCCGTCGAATATGTCGTGGATAATGCTGTCGTAAAGACGATATCCTGTATCGCGGTGTACCGTCCGACGGATATGTTTACCGTCAATAAATATGCTTCCGTGATAGGGGTGGAGGAGTACGCGTATCATAACGCGGCTATATATCCCACTTTTTCCGGTGTGCAGATCGATTTGGAAGCGGGTGCTGAAGTGACGTATGCCCGTGAGATCGATATGGCTTCAAAAACAAAGAATGATGTTTTCTTTTCCGCGCTCATCAAACCGGAGGCTGCGGGAGAGCGCGACTTCGGTCAGATGATCCTGACGTTGACGGATGCTGAGGATGAGGAAGTTTATATGACCGTTACGGCGAGTGACGGAAACCTTGACAGTTTGACGACGGGTGCTGTTTCTTATGTCCGCGCGGGCGGAAACGGGCAGACGGCAGGGGGACTCGAATTTAAGGAAACCAACTGGGTTTATAACACGACGGATATCTACGGCTCACCGGCACCTTTCAGCTTTCAGGCGGAAGTGTGGCCATCCGCGCAGAAGTATGACTATACGTTCAACCTGTGCTACGATGCTGCGGAAAACGCACTCTATTTAAAGAACGGCTCCAACCAGTTTTACGGAGCGCCTTATAAGATAGTGGATTTTGACGATCCTTCGGTATTTGGAACAAATACATGGGGAGGATTTCCCAGCGGCAAGGCAAAACTTTCGGTGACGTTCAGCGGGTTTGTCAGTGAAAGCGGGAAGGGAAGCGTCATTTTTACGGAAATTGACGGCATCGATCTTTCTGCAGAACAGATCGCTGACGAAGTGGCGCCTACTGTCACGATCGATCTGGGCGGGGAAGAGCAGGCGCCGAATTCTTATGTGGGGGCGGAGTATACTGTGTTCCCTGTCTCCGTGTACGACTTTTTTGACGACAATTGCTGCGTGCGGACAGAGGTCAGTTATAGCGGATTGCTCGGCGCCGATTCGTTGGATGTCTCCGTAAAGGATGGAACATTCGTCACGGATAAGGTCGGTATGTACACCATTCGGTATTATGCGACCGATCGGTTTGGTAATGTGGGTACGGCCTCCGTTTCGTTCTATTGCGTCAATGAGGAGGAAGAGATCCTTATAAGCGGCGTGCCGGAGGAAGCGACGGTGGATGTGTTCAAGCCTGTTGCCCTTACGGATATTGAGCAGATACGTGCCGTTGGAGGAAGCGGAAAACTCACGATCGGGCGAACCGTGATCGACCCGGACGGGGCGGAGATAATGGTCGAAGATAATACGTTTATTCCCGATAAGGTGGGGGACTATATCGTCCGATATAATGCAGTCGATTACTTTGGAACAGAGGGAACAGAGACGCAGGTCATCCATGTACAGCCTGTTGAGGGGCCTGTATTCATCGATGATGCGGCGCTCCCCGATGTTGCCGTGGCGGGATTCACCTACAAGCTGCCTCAGGTGCGGGCAAAACTCTGCAATGGCGCTGACATCGAGGATGCCGTTGTCAGGGTCTTTGTCGGAGGAGAAGAGACGGCACAGGATAGCTTCATTGCGCCGGAGAACACCGCTTTGCTCACGGTGGAATACCGCGCCTATGATTCTTTCGGGAACTATGTTCCGCTCACAAAAAATATTCGGGTGATCGATGGTGATGGCGGCAGGAACCAGGCAGCTTACTTCTCTACCGTGAACGGTGACGTTACGGCGGAGGAGACGCGCGACGCGGTCGACTTTTTGATCAACTCCGATGGCGCGGTTGCTTTTGCCAATACGCTCAACCACAATGCTTTTACCATGGGCATGTCTTACGTGGGGACCGAGGTGAATTTTTCCTCCCTTTTTGTGCAGCTTACCGATTCGTCGGATGCTTCGCGCTCTGTAACGATGGAGGTCGAATTTACTCCCTTCGGGCTGAACATTTCTGCTCCCGGCACTTCGGCGATCCCTTTCCAGGTGCGCAGCGACAGCAATTGTAATTATCTGTCGATCACCTATGACAATGCGACGCATATGATCGGCGATATAGCGGGCACAACTTTGTTTGCGATCGGTAAAGACGACAGCGGCAACGTATTCGGTGGGTTTGAGGCCGGTTTTTATATGACGCTGCGTTTTGAGGGAGTGAAAGCTGCAAGCAGGCTCTCCGTTACAGCGATCAACAACCAGAATTTCGGGCACAAGAATACAGAGGGCGAGCCCGTGGGTGACGTCGTTGCTCCGGAGATCGTGATCGGCGGTACGTATGAGCGGCGGATGAGTGTCGGGGCTTCCATGACGGTGTATCCCGCGGAGGCATTTGATGTCCTCAACCAGGTGGCTTCTCTCACTGTTTCCGTTTATGCGACGGATAATGTCTGTGTGCTGTCCGCCGCCGTTGCGGATCGTGAATACAGCGTCGTACTTGATAAGGTCGGGCGGTACCGCATCATCTACACGGCAGAAGATGCCGTCGGCAATCGCGGAACGGCGGGAACGACGATGCTTGTGCTTGATTCTGTTCCTCCGACCCTTACAGTAAACGGCTCGCTGCAGGAGAATTACCGTGTCGGTGATGAGATCACACTGCTCTCTTTCACGGTTTCGGACGATCTTGACGGCGTTTGCTGTGATATCTTCCTTGAACTTCCGAACAGCGAAATGTATCTGCTTACTCATTATGAGGACGGTGTGACGACCTCTTTCCTGTCTCCATCTGATACGTCGTATCCGAATTCTTTTAAGGTGGATGAAGATACGTTCCGCCTTGAACAGGAAGGGAGGTACGTTCTGCGATATTTCGCTTACGATGAACATTATAATTATGTTATGAAAGAGTTCGTTTTTATGGTAACAAAATAAGGGGACGCAAATGAAAGATTTTTTGGGAAAGAGTATTTCCGTAGTGCTTGGTATTTTGCTCGCTTTCAGTATTGCCGGATGTGCGCCGAAGGACGATGGCTCAACGGATGGAGAAACGCTTGTGCGTTCCGGGCATCTGCTCGTGAACGGCGGGATCAGTGAGTACAGTATCCTCCTTTCGGATAGCGCGTTGGCAAACGAGACGCTGGCCGCATCGGAATTGCAGGAAATTCTTCATGATGCAACGGGTGCAACTCTTGAGATCGTGTATGAAGCGGATGCCGATCCGTCGGCGTCATCTCCGGTCATCAGTATCGGCAATACGGCGCTTGCGGAGAGTGCGCATGTGCGGACGGGAGAGGAGACGCTCGGCCGTTCGGGTTACATTATCAGAACGATCGGCCCGCAGTTGTTCATTATGGCGGATGGAAACGGGCTCGGATGCGTGTACGGGGTGTATGACTTCCTCGAAGATGCAGTGGGCTATCGGTACTACTACGTCGACGAAGTTTATTATGAAAACAAGGCGACTGTCGATCTTTATCTCTACGACGATGTCGTTAAACCCACCTTTGACTTCCGTGCGACGTACTATCCGTCCCTTACCACGAACGAAGACTATCGCCGCCATGTGCGCTACTTCCTTTTCAATGAGGAGTACGGCTGGAAGGCGCATCAGCAGACGGTTCATGTCGTGAGTTTTGACAAACATAAAGGGGAGCATGCTTACGGCGCCACGAAGATCGATGCGGAAACAGGGCAAGAGGTGCCGGATCACTGGTTCTCTTCATCGGGCACCCAACTGTGCTGGACGGCAGGCGCCGAAATGGAGGAACAAGCGGCAAAAGATATCTATGCCAACATTGTCGCCAATCCGGACAAGCTGTATTTTCAAATCGGGCAGGCAGATAATATGATCTTCTGCACCTGCGACAGGTGTAAAAAAGCGATCGAGGAATGGGGGTACAATAACGCAGGTTTGCAGATCAATTGGGCGAATCACGTTGTGGAACTCATTGATGAGTGGGTGAAGCGCGATTATCCCGAGGGAAGAGATGTGCGCATCGTTATTTTTGCCTATGCCGGAACGGATACGCCTCCTGTCGTCATGGGTGAGGACGGGAAATATGTGCCGTTTAGCGACAAAGTGAAGCCGCATGAAAAGCTGTATGTCGAATACGCGCCCATCTATACGGATTATTCTGTTCCGCTTGAAGACGAAAAGAACAGAGAAACGTATGAAAACCTTGCTAAATGGTGCGATCTGCTTCCTCAGGGGAACATGTCTATCTGGACGTATGAGACGAATTTCTCCAATTATATGTATGCTTTTAACAATTTCAGTACATTTCGGGAGCACATGGCAACGTATGCTTCCCATGGTATCGACAATGTATTCAGCCAGGGAGCGTCGCTTTCCAATCAGCCTACTTTTCAAGAGATGCGCATTTTCGTTGAATCGCAGATCATGTGGGACGTGAACAGAAATTATGCGGAACTTGTCGATGAGTTTATGAATGCGTTCTACAAGGATGCCGCCCCCGAAATGAAGGAGTATTACAACCTGCTTCGGATGCGCTATGAACAGATGGAGCGGCTCTACAACATGGACTTCTCCTCCATCTATGCGGACATCGGCGCAAGAACAATTTGGACAGAGAATGTGGTGGATGCGATTTCACGCATTTTTGACAGGGCATATGAAAAGATTGCCCGCTATAAGACGGAAGACCCCGCTATGCACACCAAGCTGTATGACAGAATAAAGGAATTGGAAGTTTCGCTCATTTTCACGAAAATGTCTTACTATCGCAGCAATTATTCGCAAACGACGATCAATTCCATGATCGATGATTTCAACCGCTATACATCGCAGTGGGGTATCACTTTGACCAGGGAAAACGACAAGACAGGTGTCTCCGGCATGTTCGATGCCTACCGTAAGTGAGGAGGGGGATCATGAGCGTAAAGAAAATTCTGATATCGATGATTGCGGTGTTGATGCTTGTTTCGTGCATCGGGGCCGTTGGATGCAGCACCGATCCTGCACCCGAACAGCCTGAAAGCTCGTCGCTTCTGTTTGCCCCGAACAGGATTTCAATGGAGGTCGGCGAAAGTGTGCAGACAACCTTGACCGGTCTTGCGGAGGGCGAAACCGTTACTGCCTATTCAAGCAACAATCAAAAGGTGGCAAAGGTAGATGAGCACGGAAACATTGAGGGGCTCGCTGCCGGGAATGCGGTCATTAAGGCGGTGACGGATGTCGGGAATTCCGCATTGGTTGCGGTAGAGGTGTTTGACGGTTCAGAGTCCGGAATTTTATCGATCGGATTCGGCAAGAGCGATATTGTGTTGCAAGAGGCGGATACGTATTTGCCCGATGTCACTGTTACAATCTCAGGGCAACCGGTCGAAGCGCAGATCACCTGGCAAAGCGATCGCGAGGAAGTCGCCGCGGTTTCGGATGGAGCTATCATCGCCCTCGGCGAGGGCAATGCGACGCTTACGGCAACGGCGTCCTATGCGGAGGAACAGGCGGTCGCTAAAATGCGCGTCACGGTGCTCCCTGCGTCCCTTTCTGTTTGTCCTGATTACGAGCGCCGCGTCATTTACAGCGGCAATGAGTTTCCGCTGCATGTTTCGGCGATGGACGGTGCCAATGCGGTCGAGTTGGATGTGGCGTATACTTCCGATAATCCCAACGTCGCTTATATCATCGAGCGCGATGGGGAAGATATATTCGTTGCGGAATCGGGAGGCGATGTCACCGTCACGGCTAAATTCATGTACGGAGGTGAGGAGTACTCTGTCAGAACGCCTCTTCATGTTTATGGCGGTCATACCGTGAGCATCTATGCGCTCGGGTACGACAGTGCTTCGCGTGACAGTATCCTTGCCGGTAAGATGTATGGCGACGTCATTACCCTCTCGCTGAAAGAGCCTGAGGCAGGAAGGGAGATAAAGTGCTGGTATGTCGACGGGGTCAGGATCGAGGGGAATACCTTTATCATGCCGGATGCAAATGTTACCGCGTATGCAAAATATGTCAATGAAACGGAGGGCGACTTCACAGCCAACATGTCGGACGGCAGTCTGTTTGGCGGAGCGCAGGCGTCTGCGGAGTTCGTTGAGGGTGAATTAAAGGACGGCCGCGGCGAGACAAATACAGACGGTAACTATGTGCGGCTCTCCTATACAGGCAGCGGAGGAGCGTCTGTCACGTTCGCGTTCGATGAATCGGTTATTGTATCCGACCTCGCTGTGGCGACCGTGCGCATGTATGTGGAGAGCAATGCTTCCGTCTACTTCGGCTATGAAAGAACGCGCCATATGCTCTATGCGGCGAATGCGTCTTCAAGTTCTGAATCGCTAAAAAAGACGGATATCGCTACGGAGCAGTGGATCGAGATCAGCTTCCCGCTCAACAACTTTCTTGCAAACGGGCAGCTCATTCGCAACTTCTCTATCGGTGTTGCAGGCGGTGCCTGCCTTATCGACTACATCATGCTTAAATATTAAATTTCGGAAATTGCTGGAAACAGTAAATAGAATAAGGGAGGGAAACCATGAAACGTTTTAAGTTGGTAGCAGTAACTTTTTGTTTGCTGCTGGTTGCAATGGCGTCCGCTATGTTCTTTGTTGCATGCGGGCCCGAACAAGACCCCGCAGATGAAACTCCTGAAAAGAGCGAAAACAGCATTACGGGACTTTCTGACCTGACTGCGGTCTGCGGCGATGCGTTCCCGGCGCTCAATGCGCAGGCGCAGTATGGTACGGTGGTCTATGCTGTTGCAGAAAAGGATGGCTCAACCGCCGAAGAGGCTCTGAGCTATTCCGAGCTGCCGTCGGCTGTCACGGCGGGGGAGTATGTTATCCGTGCTTCCGTTGCGGAAACGGAGGAATACGAAGGTGCCGTTGCTTATGCAGATCTGACTGTTTCGCATGAGGAATATGCCGCCATTGCCGGGGATCCTGTCAGGACAGTGGCGCCCGATGCGGAACAAAAAATCAAAGGGTATTCCGTTAAAAAGTGCGCCTGCGGTGAGGAGATCCGCGGGGATGAAACGGTCAGTATCACTTATAAGGTGGACGGAGTGACTGCTTACTCTCAGACGGCTGTTATCGGCGGGGTCATCGGCGCGTTTGATTGGACGAAATTTCCCTCATCGATCGAGCGTAACGGCTATGAAGCAGCGTTGTATACGGGGGACGAGCTTTTTACGGGCGGCGACCCCGTTGCCGACTTCACGGAAGTCGATCTGCGCACGGTCTGGAGAGCGAAGGATGATTCGTTTGCCTATGCCGCAGACGGGGTGAATGCTGTAAAAACCAACTGGACATTCGATAAGACGAATGTGTTTGGTGATGATGCATATACGCTGGAATATATTGCGGACGGTATCAGGGTAGGGCTGCAGTTTATGGAAGAGTACCCCGATTCAGCTGCGGAACTGACGCTTGCAAATTTACCGTTTGATGAATATCACGTCATCCGTTTTACAGTCAATGCGACGCAGGGCACGTATATCTATTTCGGCAATCAATTTAATGATGCTTATGCGATCTCCGATGCGGATGCCGGCAAAAATGTAACGGTGGAGATAGGGATAAAGAATGGTGTTCCGTGCGTGACTTTCAACGGGATCGAAAAGAGTTATGCCGACTGGGCGGAGCATAATATGAATGCTCTCACTTTCCGCATTCTCGATAAAAATGAGCCTGGCAGGGAAGAGTTTGCCAATGCAGGCAAGCGCTATCAGGTTACCATCGGCAACCCCGTCGTACTCTATGATTACATGGGAGAAGCGGAAGCGTTGGCGGCGGCGCTGCCTGATATTTCCGGGCTTACGCTCACCAATGCGGAGAGGATATATAACGACATCCTCGAGTTGGAAGCCATTATCGATGAACATTTTACAAGTTCTGACGAAGCGGCGCTGCAATATGATTGGAGCAAGCTCAAAGAAGAAGCGAACAAATTTGCCACCGACCATGACGGTGTTGCTATGGAAATGGCGAAAGAGTTCCCCGATTTTGATGAATTCCTCGCCGGCAGGCCGACGCAGGACGAACAAGATGACGTATATCGGCAGCTTGCCCGCTACCTTGCTTATATGAATATCAAATTTACGCAGGAAGAGGCGGAAAGCTATTCCGAACCGGATAACATCTCCAAATACCGTCGTTTCTTTGCGGGCGTTACGCAGCTGCCCGTCGACGTGTTTGCAGAGACCGAAACGACGATGAACTCTTACAGACTCGATTCTGCGCCTGCTCCGGACAGATTCCTGGCAGAGAACGGCACGTTTACGATGACGTTCCCGAAGATCGCCTTCGGCGCATATCCGGAGCTTTCGATCATATTCCGTATGGCAAGCTCTTATGCGGGCGTTACATGGGAACTTACTTGTAAAGATCTGACATTTACTTATACCGCGTCGTCGTCAGCGATGACATGCGATCTTGAATTCGGCATCACGCGAGGCGAGGACGGGTATTACCTCACGCTTTCTCAGGCGGGGGCACCCGATAAGGGCACAAAGATGAAATTGGATGATGCCATTGTGATCGGGGATGAGGGGATCTCTTTCACATTGAAGACGACGCTTGCAGAGCAGGCCGGCATGCTTGGCTGGTGTTTCATCAATGACAATACGATCAACGGCACGCTCGATCGCGAAGGCGCCGAAACAGTGTATGTGGTCACCTATAATTATAAAACTGCCTCAGGCATAGACGATCAGAACACGCAGTACTATCTTGAAGGGGAAACGCTCACGCTTCCTTCGGGATATCCCGCAACCTATACCGATGCCATAGGCACGCATACGTTTAACGGGTTCTTTGCCGCCGGATCGGATAAGGCTGCCGCGGCGGGCGATCCAATCTCTTCCGACCTTGTCCTCACGGCGCAGTACACTACCGATTATAAAGAATATACGGTGACGTTTTATGATGATGCGATCGGTGTCGGAGAGCCGATAGGGGATGCAAGCACTGTCCATTACGGCGATAAGTTGGTGCTTCCGGCGGAACCTCCAACCAAAGAACATCCGCAGGAGGGGATGGCGTATGTGTTCATTGGCTGGTTTGATGCGGACGGTAAGGAGTATAAGGGCGGCGAGACCATCGAAGGGGATCTGGATCTTTATGCAAAGTTTTTGGTGAACATCAAAGTTACGGTCACATTGACCGGGCTTGACGGCGCGGATGAAACGCATGAAGTGTTGCAGAGCAGTGTGTTTGCCCGTCCTGAAAACGATCCCGTGCGCGAAGGATATATCTTTGCCGGTTGGTTTGACGAATCGGGCAAGGAGTATGATTTCTCTTCCGAAATCGGAGAAGATACCACGATCGTCGCAAGATGGAAGACATGGGTGCCCGTCGCCGAACAGAGCGTGATCGTCTGGGAAAACATGATTGAAGACATAACTTCTTCGACGGCGGTATTTGACGCGGGGCCTGAGCCCGATCTTTGGCGTATGAAAACTTCTGCGGGGAGCATGTTCGATTTCACTCTTCCTAAAATCGATTTCCGCTATTATTCCGAAGTTTCATGCATTATCGTTATGGGCGGGACTAATGACTACACTTTCTCTTTCGGCGAGACCACGTTTGAAAATACCGGAAAGGTTTGGAATTGGTTGAAAGTTGTCTATGTCGGAACAGAAGGGCTTTCAATTAAGAATGGCACAGAGACGCTTTCTGAGGGTTACTATATAACGATCGGAAACACGGATGTAGGAGCGGAATGGTATAGCTATGCTCCGCTTTCAGAAAAAGTCGTCGGCGGTGAAGAGGCGATCACGTTTTCGATCACGATCACCGGTGCGGCGGACGACTGGATCAGAATTTACCAAAACAGTACTATTCAGAATAAGAGCAGCTTTGAAGGGAAGAAAGTGCAGGATCTCCTCTTCTCTACGGATTTTAATCTGACCGAAAACAGTACCGAAGAGGAGTATCGCAATTACCTGAAACGGCAGGAGGATTGGACGGCGTATGAAAAGGACCATTATGCGTTGACCGACGAGCAGAGTGCCATTCTTGCAGCGCTTGCCGAAAAATACCCCGCCGCCGAATGATGCAGATATCCTTGCGTTTTGGAACAGCTTGCTGCCAAAGTGCGTACATAATTTCGGAAGAGGGGGCGCGGCTTAAAAAGCAAAGTATTTGCCATAGCGTTTCCTTCGCTTGAAAATGTGCATTTGGATCTTCCAATCGGGAGGGGAGAGGTTGCTCTTCCCTCCCGATCAATGTTGTCGCGCAAAGAGATCGAAGATTACGATGGATGACGATGTTTTATTGTTGTTCATCGTATTTTTTTAAAAAATTATTTTTGAAGGCAGCGTTCGGATTTTATTGAAACCGACTCTGCCTGCGGCAGACATTCACAAGGGTGGCAACAGCGGTATATAGTGGCGGCGTGCGCGATCTTTGAAGAGGTCGCGGTGTGGGAAGCGGATGGGGTATGCGGCTGCTGATCAAAGGGCTCAAAAAAGGGCGGCGAGACGCGGCGATCATGAGCGACGTGTATTGGCTAAGGAATGCGTATTACGAGCGGAAGAGGCGGCCGCCGGAAAAGATTTTTGAATGCTGCATCCGGAAAGGCTTGGTGACGTACGGGGAGATCATGGAGCTGCGCATCGACTGATACCGCGCTGCACGGAAAGTTGTTTGCATAGTTTGCTGCCTGCCGTATAAAGCAGGGGGGCGGCGCCGTAACGGCGCCGCCCCGGTTTGCGTTGCAAAGAAAAACAGGGCGAAAAATGGAAAAGGGCGGTTTTGGGCGTGAAACATTTTTGCCTGCCGACGCTTTTCTGCGGAGATATGCTTGATAAATTTCTGCATTTTTGCTACAATAAAGCGGACAAGATCTTCTTTCGATGCCTTGATGGCGGGGTAAACGACTATGCAAAGGACACAGATCAAAGAACTTTATGCGCAGACCGCCGCGTTCGGCGGCAAAAGCGTCACGGTCATGGGCTGGGTGCGCGCGCTGCGCGACGGCAAAACATTCGCCTTTATCGAACTCAACGACGGCAGCTGCTTCAAAAGCGCGCAGGTCGTGTTCGAGCGCGATACGCTCGCGAACTATGACGAGATCGCGCACCAGAACGTGGGCGCGAGCCTTGTGGTGACGGGCAGCGTTGTTCTGACGCCCGAAAACAGGCAACCGTTTGAGATCAAGGCGGAACAAATTTCCGTCATGGGCGCCTCTTCGCCCGACTACCCGCTGCAAAAAAAGCGGCATTCGCCCGAGTTTTTGCGCGAGATCGCGCACCTGCGCCCGCGCACCAACCTCTTCCGCGCCGTCTTCCGCGTGCGCAGTGAAGCGGCGTTCGCCATCCATTCCTTTTTCAACGCGCGCGGGTTCGTGTACGTGCACACGCCCGTCATCACGGGCAGCGACTGCGAGGGCGCGGGCGCGATGTTCCAGGTGACCACCCTTGACGTGGGCAGGATAAAGGGCGACGTCGACTACAAAAAGGACTTTTTCGGCAAAAAAGCGAGCCTGACCGTTTCCGGCCAGCTCAACGCAGAGGCGTACGCGATGGCGTTTGCCGACGTTTACACCTTCGGCCCCACGTTCCGCGCCGAGCGCTCCAACACCACCCGCCACGCGGCGGAATTCTGGATGATCGAGCCGGAAATGTCCTTCTGCGATTTAGCGGGAGACATGGATGTTGCCGAAGCGATGGTGAAGCATATCATCCGCCACGTCATGGATACGTGCGCGGACGAGCTTGCGTTCCTCAACAACTTTGTGGATAAGGAGCTGTTGGCGCGCCTGAAAAACGTTGCCGAAAGCGACTTTGTGCGCCTGCCGTATACCGAAGCGATCTCGATCCTTGAAAAGGCGGACGCAAAGTTCGAATTCCCCGTGTATTGGGGGTGCGATCTGCAGAGCGAGCACGAGCGCTACCTCACCGAAAAGGTGTATGGCAAGCCCGTGTTCCTCATCGATTACCCGAAGGAGATCAAGGCGTTTTACATGCGCCTGAACGACGACGGCAAGACGGTCGCCGCCTGCGACCTGCTCGTGCCCGGCATCGGCGAGCTGATCGGAGGCTCCCAGCGCGAGGAGCGCGAAGACATTTTGCTTGCGCGCATGAAGGAGATGAACCTGCGCCCCGAAGACTACGGCTGGTATTTAGACCTGCGCCGCTACGGCGGAACGGTGCATGCGGGCTTCGGGCTGGGCTTTGAGCGCATGATCATGTACCTTACGGGCGTTGCGAACATCCGCGACGTGCTGCCCTTCCCGCGGACGGTGGGGAATTTGGAGTATTGAAAAGGTTCACGAAATTTCTTTCAAAAGAGATGAAAGAAATTTCCGTGATTTGAGAGACAACCGAATGTTCGCCGCGATAAAGCGCGGCTCTGCATTCGTTTTTCTCTCTGCGGCGCGCGCCAAATGCTCTCGATCATAAGCGCGCCGCATTCACTCTTTCCGGATTGAGCCGAAAGTTTTCGGCAAATTGGGGGCGCTTAGGCAAAAACGTGGTTTTGCCACGCGCAATTTGATTATTGAAAAGGTTCACGAAAAATTTTTCGAGCTGACGAAAAATTTTTCCGTGAGTTGAGGGCGACACTGCCGCTCGGCAGCGGTTTCTCCCTCGCCGCGGCATCTTTCGGGGCACACCATTATAGAAATGCCGCGGCTTCACCCTCTTCCGTTACACCGCCCGCGCGGCGTAAGGAGCATGAACAGGGCTCCCGAAAATCGCACTTATTAAACCTTCCCCAAAACGGGGCTCCCGAAAATCGCAGCGTGCGAAGCACTGCGAGATTTTTGGGAAGAGGAGGAGCGGAGCGCGCATTGTTAAAGGCTTCCCCCTTAGGGGGGAAGCTGGCACGAAGTGCCTGATGAGGGGATAACGACCTTATCTAAAAGAAAATAAGGACGGTATCACCTCATCCACCGCAAGCGGTCCCCCTTCCCCTTCAAGGGGAAGGCGAGAATCAGGGGCGGGTGTTGTGAGGGGCGGGACTTACCCTCATCCGTCTGTCGGCTTCGCTGCCATCCACCTTCTCAACAAGGGGGGGAAGGTAAAAACAACGGGCAAGAATAAGACCTCCCCCAAACAGGGCTCCCGAAAATCGCAGCGTGCGAAAGCACTGCGAGATTTTTGGGAAGAGGGGCATAGCGCGGCGTAAAGTGCAAAAATTTTTGGAAAGGAGAGCAAGTTCATGGCAAAACAAAAGCGCTTTTTGCGCACATACACGCAGGGGAAGACGACGGGATTTGAGATCTGGGTCGACTGCGAAACGGGCGTGCAGTATCTGTTCGGCTTTGCAGGATACGGCGTCGGGCTGACGCCGCTGCTCGGCGCGGACGGGGCTCCCGTCATAACGCCGAAGGAAGAATTGGAAAAACTTGCCGCAAAATAAAAGCAGGCTCCCGCAGCGGGGGCAAAATAAAAGCAGGCTCCCGCAGCGGGGGCAAAATAAAAGCAGGCTCCCGCAGCGGGGGCAAAAGAAAAGCAGGCTCCCGCAGCGGGGCGCAAAAGAAAAGCAGTCTCCCGCAGCAAGGGCGCAAAAAAACAGGTTCCCGCAGCGGGGGCAAAACAAAAACAGGCTTCCGCAGCGGGGGCAAAATAAAAGCAGGCTCCCGCGGCAGGATGGCAAAATAAAAGCAGGCTCCCGCAGCGGGGCATTTTCGCAAAACGATACAGGAGAGAGCCATGACGAAAGTTATCTTAGACGCAATGGGCGGGGACAACGCGCCCGAAGAGATCGTAAAGGGCGCCGCGATGGCGCTTGCGCAAAAACCCGACCTCACGCTCGTGCTGACGGGCGACAAGGCGCGCATCGACGCCTGCCTCGCCAAAGAAAAATACGATACGGCGCGGCTCTCCGTCGTGCACTGCACCGAGGTCATCACCAACGACGACGCGCCGACCGTTGCCATACGGCAGAAGAAGGATTCCTCCCTCGTGGTGGCGCTGAACATGCTCAAAGAGGATGAAACGGCTGCGGCGTTCGTTTCGGCAGGCTCTACGGGCGCGGTGCTGGCGGGCGCGCTGCTGCGCGTCGGGCGCATCCGCGGCGTATCCCGCCCCGCCGTCTGCCCCGCCTTCCCTACGGCTGCGGGGGGCAGGGTCTACATCGTGGACGCGGGCGCGAATGCGGAATGCAAGCCGGTCAACCTCGTGCACTTCGCGCTCATGGGCGCGGCGTATGCAGAGGCGGCGGGCGTCAAAGCTCCGCGCGTCGGGCTGGTCTCCAACGGTACCGAAGAGCACAAGGGCGACCCGCTGCACCAGGAAGCCTTTGCGCTCCTCAAACAGACGCCCGGCATCCGCTTTGTCGGCAACGTCGAAGGGCGCGACATCATGAGCGGCGAGATCGACGTCGCCGTGTGCGACGGGTTTTCGGGCAACGTGGCGATCAAGGCCTCCGAAGGCTGTGCGCTCGCCATGCTGAAGATCATCAAACAGAACATCGCCGCCTCCTTTTGGGCGAAGCTCGGCTACGCGCTGTTCATGCGCGGGGCGTTCAAAAAGATCAAAAAGGTCATGGATTACGGGCAATACGGCGGCGCGGTGCTCGTCGGCATCAGCAAAGTCATCGTCAAATCGCACGGGGCGAGCAAGGCGACGTCCGTCTGCGCTTCGCTCTTGCAGGCGGCGGCTGCCGCCGAGAGCGGGCTGACGGGTTCCATCGCGCGCATGGTA
>CASDPE010000007.1 GCA_949282395.1 uncultured Bacillota bacterium
CAGCAAAATACAATATACTTTTCATAAAACAAGCCCCTGTTTTATCAATAATCTTGATAAAACAGGGACTTATTACAATGTGGCGCAGAGAGAGGGATTTGAACCCTCGGTACCCTTGCGAGGTACACACGATTTCCAGTCGTGCTCCTTAGGCCGCTCAGACATCTCTGCTCGCCGATCGCGGCAAACGCCGCACGCTCCTGCGGGGCGCGCCCCGCATTTGCAACGGTAATTAGTTTACCTTTTTTTGCATGGTTTGTCAACGATTTTTGCGCGCAAAACGCCGATTAGTTTTTGCTTTGCGGCAATTCACGCCTCCCCCTGCAAAGCAAGGCAGCGTGCCGCGCCCGCAAACGGGAACACCGCCGCAAAGCATGCCTTTTATCTTCGGGGAACGGGCTGACCCTTCCCCTTCCGCATACAAAAAAGAAGGCGCACCGAACACTCGGTGCGCCACGCGGTTCCCCGCTTTACTGCCGTTTGAGCAGGTCGGCTTTGAGCCGATCGAACTCTTCCTGCGAAAGGATGCCGCTATCCAAAAGTGTTTTGTACTGCGTCAGCTTCGTCACCATGTCTGTATCCGCCGCGGGCTTTTCCCCGCCCTGCTGCGCCGACGGAGCCGCATACGGCGAAGGCGGAACAGGCTGCGCCGCAAATGCCGACGGCTGAGCGGCATAAGGCGACGGCTGCGCAACATAAGCCGAAGGCTGCGCGGGCTGTGCTGCGTATGCCGAAGGCTGCGCAACATAAGCCGAAGGCTGGGCAGGCTGCGCCCCGTAATACGGAGCCTGCTGTGCAGGCTGCGCGTACCCATCCGCCTGCCCCGCATAATACGGCTGCATAACGGGCTGTGCGTTCATCTGCTCGTCCTTATCGCGGATCTTCTTCGCGCAGACAAAATACGCAACGAAACACAACACGCCGAAGATCAGCGGAACATAAGAAAGGGTCGTAAATGCATATGCATACATAGCGCCGGCGATGGAGCAATATATGATCCCCTGCACAAGATACATAAGCTGTTCGATCAGGCAAAGGATCATGAACACGGTGCAGCAGGTGCGGGCTCCCTTTTTTGAAAACGCAAAAATCGAAATTATTGAAAAAATGATCGCGGGAGCGCCGACCAACAGCTGAACAATGGAAAAACTCCCCATCAGATAGATCGCCCAGCTGAAATCTTCCGGAATGATCCAGCTGGTAAAGCCCAGCATGGTAAATCCGTTTTCCCCATATGAAACGCCATAATAAGGATCCGTGATTCCGGCAAGCTGCGCCGCAAGCCCGCACACTGTAATGATCGCCATAGACAAAGCGATCAGGGATAAGATCAGCCTTTTAACAGAAAACCTTTTCATTTTATCTCCTTACTGTTTTCAAAACGTATTATCATCTATTTTTTGTATAGCGCACTTCCAAGCCTTTGCCCGGATAACAAGTATAAAAAACGGCATACGGCGTGCCATAATACGCGAGTTGCATAGAGCCGACGAACTCATCCTCTATCGATTTTTGCATCTGACCCCAGACGTAATCGCTGAACCCGAGTTTAAGATTCAGCTCTTTGATCGCATCCAACACGCCGGGCACGTCATACCCCGGGATGTCATCCGGATTGGAATCGCCGCACAGGTCTTCCCCGTCCATCCAAAAACATTCCGCGACCGAAGCGCCATAGTTCTTTCTGACCCAACCGATCCCGCTGCTCAAACTCATCGCGCAAGCATTGAAACAGACAAGCACGCCGAAAAGCAGCACCGCCGCAAAAACGGCGGCAAGTTTTGAAGCCAAACGACTTTTCACATCCCTCTCTCCTTTTTTAAATTCTTTAAGACCATTATAGCAAATAGGTGTATCAGATTTTGCGAATGCGGAAAAAATTTTTGCAATTATTTTAAAAATTTTTCCGCACCCGCCAAAACCGACCTTTTCGGCGGGCATGCCGCCCCCGCCAAAGCCGACCTCTTCGGCGGACATACCGCACCCAAAACTTGTTCTTCCGGCGGGCATACCGCCCCCAAAACTTGTCCTTCCGGCGGACGCGCCGCCCGCTGCCGCGCCTGCGCATTTGCGCAGGCGCGCAAAATGCTCCCTGCACCTTTGCCGTTACTTTAAAAAGTAGGCGGCTTTTTCCGCGTCATATACGATCTCGCGCCCGTACAGTTCACCAAAGTACCCGCGCAAAAACGCAATGTAGCGGCGGAAGGTGGCGACGGAGATCTCGTACTTTCCGCAGCACTCGGTGATGCGGATGCCCTTGCCCGCACGCAGTTCATCGTATAAAAGCAGAAGATAGTAGCTTTTGTTTTTCATTTTGTTTCATAGGGCGCCCGTGTTCCCCCTTTTTTAATTTTTTTCGGGGAATGCCCCCTGTTGCAACTGATGACATTGTAGCACATTCTGCGAGGGTTTTGTTGAGCCGCGATTTCCAAAACGCTGGCAAATTCCGCTGAATTTGCAGCAAAAAAGGCTGAATTGCCCCGCTTACTTCAAAAAATATGGCGGAAAGCCGCCGTTTTGCCCGCTCACCGTCCAAAAAACGATAAGGGCTTCGGGGAACCCCGAAGCCCTGTTTTATAAGCAATTTTCCGCACCCCCAAAAGGGTGTGCACCGCTCCTTCCCCCGCCTCTTTGCATCGTCAGGCGGGCAGAACATCCACCCGCAGCTTCACCAAAAACGGATAAAATTCTCCCAGCTCTTGGGTGAGTTCGTACACCTCCCCGTACCGATGCGCCAAGGCGCTGTCGCTGCCGACGGCGGCGCCCCCGGAAAGAGCGCGGCACCTCAACGTGAACGCGGAAAATTCCTCAAAGCCCGCATGCGAAAGGTCTTTAAACGTAAAGAGCAGCCTTTCCGCCTCCGCCTCTATCGTAAAATAGAACGAGCTGAACTGCGGAAGAAAGATCTCGTATTCCTGCCCCGGCTCCGCCACAAAGGGGGAAGAGGCGCTTCTGCCGTCCGACGCGGACTGCAATTCAAAGACGGCGTGCAGCACCGTACCGCCCGTAAGGGGGATATACAGCGGCTCGGCAACGCAGCCCTGCCCGTCCTGCCAGCCGAGGAAGGTATACCCCTCCTTTTGCAGCTGCGGCAGGGCGATCGCGTGCCCGCCGACGTATTCCGTTTCGTCCCCGTTTTTAAGGGTGACGCCTGCCGCCGCTTCGTACACGAACACGACGCGGCTCACGTTCTTCGCCCAGCCTTCGTGGAAGCCCGCCAAAACGTCTTCCCCGAAGGAATGGTACACGACGGTAAATTGCCCGGAAACGCCGAACGCGCCCGGTTCGATGGTGCGCACGGAAGCGGGGATGTATACGCGGAAAAGGTTCCTGTTCGCAGTGCCGCCCCAACAGTTCAGCGCGCCTGCCGAAATATAGGCGAGCTTTTCGGGCAGGACGATGCCGGGCAGCATCGCCAAATCAAACGCCCGCTCGCCCAAAGCCGTAACGCCCTGCGGCAGGCACAGCACCTCTTTAAGAGAGATACTTGCAAGCGCCTCCTCCCCGACCTCGGTCAGGGCACTGCCCTCCTCAAACAACAGCGCGGGCATGCTTGCGCCCGAAAACGCCCGCGTGCCGATGTATTTTACGCTTTTGGGGATGGTGACGGGGCTGTTCACCTTTAAACGGGCAAACACCCACTCGCCCAGCCGCACTGCCGTTTCGGGGATGGTGAGGCTGTGCAGATGCCCGTCCGTTTGCAGCCCGGAACTGCAAAAGCTCCCCTCTACCGCCGTGACGGGCAAGCCGTCGATGTAGGACGGGATCACGAGGTCGACCTCGTCCCCGAACGCGCCCGTATAGCCCGTGACCGTAACGGACGCCTGCCCCTTTTCATAGGTGAACTCTTCCGAACTGCCGCTGACGGTGATCTCCTGCCAGATCGCGTAGAGGGTCAGGTCTGTGCTTCTTCCTTCGGGCGTGCATTCGTACCATGTGCCGGAGCCGTCCTCGCGGTCGTTCCAGCCGAGGAAGCGCCAGCCGCTGCGCACGGGGTCGGAGAGGTACACGACCTGCCCCCACACGACTTCGTCCGGGTTTTTGGCGTTCTGCGTGCCGCCCTGCAATTCATAAAGCACGGTATAGGTATCTTCCGTGCTCTGATAGCGCGCGGTGAGCGTATAGTCGCCGATGTTCGCCTCGTCGATGAGGGTGACGCAGCTGCCGCTTTCATCATACCAGCCGAGGAACAGGTACCCCGCCAGCGTGCAATCGGGCAGCGCCGCCTCATCGCCGTAGAGAAGAACAAGGGAGTATTCCTCATGCCGCTGACCGCCGTAAGCGAACGTGCCGCCCGCGCCGTCTAAAACGACCGTATATTCGTTCGGGGCAAAGCACGCGTACAGCGTGTGCAGGCGCAGAATGTTCTCCGTATCGATCGCCTCAACTTCCGATCCGCCCGTTTCGGCGTCAAACCAGCCCAAAAACGTATGCCCCGCCTTTGCCACGGGGTTCAGCAGAACTTCCTCGCCGAACGTCACCGTGTTCGGGTTTTCGCCCTCATAATACGTGCCGCCGCCCAGCTTGTAGACGAGCGTATACTGCTTCGGCGAATACACGGCGTACAGCACGAGATCGCTGCTCACGCCGTACAGTTCGGCGTACCACGTGCCCGAACCGTCCTGTTCGCTGTTCCAGCCCGTAAAATCGTACCCCGCTTTTTCGGCGCCGTACAGTGCATGCCGTTCCCCCGCGCCGACCTGCTGCGGGTTTTCGCCCGCAGGCGTGCCGCCGCACGTTTCATAGCGGACGCTGAACATGCCGCCGCTTGCCTGCCAGCGCGCGTACAGCGTAAGGTTGCAGGCGTTCTTCCCGCCCACTTCGGTATAGCGCTCGCCGCCTTCCGGCTCGCTGAACCAGCCGAGGAAGATATGCCCTTCGCGCAGCGGGTCGGAAAGGGGCACCGCCGCATCCGCCGTGACCGTTTCGGGATTCTGCACCGAAACGGCGCCGCCGCAGAGCTCGTAGCGGACGGTGTACACGACGCTGCTCCACTTAGCGTACACGGAAACATCCGCCGCTTCGCACACGATGCTCTCCGCAGGCTCGCCCGTATAATCGGGGGCGAGGTACCAGCCGCAGAACTCCGCGCCCTGCTTGTGCGGCTGCGGCAGCTGCACCGCGCCGCTCTCCAACGTAAAGGTGTACGCCGCATCCGCGGGCAGGCTTCCGCCGTTTAGCCAATAGTCGATGTTGTACGCAGACGGCTCGAACACGGGGATGAGTTCGGTATCTTCCTCGATCTTGCAGGGAACGGAAACGCTCTCCCCCGCCCCGTTCTGCCAGCGCACAAAATCATAGCCCTCTTTTGCAGGCGCGGACGGGCTGAACCAATCCCCCTCGCCGACTTCGTAGCGCTCTTCGCCGATCGTGACGGCGTACACGGCGCCCCGCTCCCCGGCAGACGCCGCAGAAAAGAGGACGGCGGCAACGATGAGCGCCGCACAGGCGAGCACGCCCAGCCCCGCCCACAAATAGGTGAATTTTTTGCGCCGCACCGCCTGCGCGGGCGTTTCGGTGCGCTCCTTTTCCCCTATGGCGTAATAGATGCGGGAAGCGGGCACGCCCGCATGCGCCGCCAGAAGGAGCAGCTGCTCCCTGTCCGGGCAGATGACGCCGCGCTCCCATTTTGAAACGGCGCCCGCCGCCGTGCCGAGCGCTTCGGCAAGCTGCTCCTGGCTTTCGCCCCGCTCCTTGCGCAGCGCGGCGAGGTTTTTGCCGAATGCGGCGGCGCTGAACCTGCCCGTGAACAGCTGTTCGCCTTCTTCCGCGCCCACCAGCTTTTCCAAGGATACGCCGACCGCGCCCGCAAGTTCGCCCAGCAGTGCAAAATCGGGCTCGCTGACGCCGCGTTCCCATTTAGAGACCGTCTGCAAATGCACGTTCAGCTTTTCCGCAAGCGCCGCCTGCGTGACGCCCGCCTCTTTGCGCAGCGTCTTTAAATTTTCCCCGAACCCGCCGTTCATCCTGCCTTTCTCCGCCGTTTGCTGTATCAATTATAGCACGCGCCGCCGTGTTTTGCAAGGGCGGCGGCACAAAAAATGCGCCCTTCCGCGCGCCGAGGCGCGCAAAAGGGCGCAGAAAAACGCTTATTTGCCGCGCATTTTGAACCCGCGTGCCGACAAAAAGCCGAGCGCGAGCGGGATCCAATGCGCCGCCTGCGCGTAATGCGGGTCGTCAACGGGCTGCGGGAACACGTCGCTTTCACAGGTGGAGAGCCCGTGCGACCCCTTTTCAAACAGGTGCATTTCCACAGACACGCCCGCCGCGTGCAGCGCCGCGTACAGCCGCAGCGAATTTTCGACGGGCACAGCCCCGTCATCGGTGGTCGCCCAGATGAAGGCGGGGGCGGCGTCTGCGCGCGCATGCTCTTCCAGCGAATACGCCTCAAACGGCACCGCGTCGCCGCAGAAATTCCGTATGGAGCCCATGTGCGCCTTGGCGGGGTCGCAGGTGACGACGGGGTAACCGAAGACCGCCGCGTCGGGGCGGATGCGCGCGCACTCCTGCCCGAACGCCTGCCGCAGGGCGGGATCGTCCCACCGCAGAGAGATGCAGCCGCACAGATGCCCGCCCGCCGAAAAACCGACGGCGGCGATGTGCTCCGCGTCGATGTCCAGCGCGGCGGCTTCGCGGCGCAGGTACAGCATAGCCATGCCCCCCTCCAGGATCTGCACGGGGTAATGCAGCGGCGCAACGCTGTACCACAGCACAAACACGTTGTACCCCGCAGCGAAAAAGCGCAGGGCGATCGGCTCCGCCTCCCGCTGCGAGGTCATGGAATAACCGCCGCCGGGGATAACGAGCATCGCGGGGCGCACCTTCTGCAGCCCGGGTGATTCGGTGATCTGGTCGTGCAGGTAACGCGTGAGCATGCCCCGCGCCGCCTCGCCGCGCGGGCGCCCGAAATAGTCGTAAAGGTCAATGGTATCGTGGATCATTTGCTTTCCTCCGCAGGTGCGATCTTGTCTATCTCCGCCAGCTCTTCCGCCGTAAAAGCGGTATCAAGCTGCAAATTCTGCCGTATCTGCGCCGCGCTCGAAGCGCCGATGATGACGCTGGCGACGGCGTCTTCGCGCAGCACCCAGGAAAGCGCCATCTCCGCAAGCGTCTGCCCGCGCTTCTTTGCCAGCTCGTTCAGCGCGCGGATCCTGCCCTGCTTTTCTTCGCTGAACCGCTCGCGCAGGTATTTCTCCTTCTGCATGCGGCTGCCTTCGGGGATGCCGCCAAGGTAGCGGTCTGTCAAAAGCCCCTGCGCCAGCGGGCTGTACGCCGTGACCGCAAAGCCCTGCTCGCGGGCAAGGCGCAAAAGCCCCTCCCGTTCGCAGGTGCGCTCGAAGATGGAATAACTGACCTGATCGAGCACGAACGGCACCTTCATCTCCCGCAGCAATGCGCACATCTTTTCGGCGAGCGCCGCCCCGTAATTGGAGATGCCTATGTACAGCGCCTTGCCGCTGTCACAGATGCGCTTCAAGGCGTACGCCGTCTCTTCAAGCGGCGTTTCGGGGTCGGGGCGGTGGTGGTAGAAGATATCCACGTATTCCAGCCCGAGGTTTTTCAGGCTCCTGTTCAGGCTCGCCGTCAGGTGTTTGAGCCCGCCGCCCGTACCGCACGGGCCCTTCCACGCGGGGAAGCCCGCCTTGGTCGTGACGATCATCTCGTCGCGGTAGGCGGCAAGATCGCGGGATACGATGCTGCCGAAGTTGCGCTCCGCACTGCCTGCGGTCGGCCCGTAATTGTCGGCAATATCAAAGACATTGATGCCGTTGTCGAAGGCGGTGAACACCATGCTGCGCATGACTTCGTAATTGTCCACCGAGCCGAAGTTGTGCCAAAGCCCCAAGGACAGGCGGGAAAGCACCAGCCCGCTCTTGCCCGCGCGCCTGTATTCCATGCGCCCGCTCCGCTCTGCGGAGGGGGTGAACGCGCTGTTTTCCTTCAACAGCGCGCGCAGTTCCTGTTCGTCCATCTGCCGCTCCCTGCGGCGCTTTGCGCCGCTTCGATGTGTTTCGTATTTTATCGCCGCCATTGTAAAACAAACGGCGGCAAAAGTCAACCGATGAACGGAACCTTGCCGCAGAAAAAAACAATGCCTATCCGCCCGACTGCGTCATTGCGGGTCGTAGACGAATTCGATCGTGAACGCTCCCTCTGCGGTGAGCAGCCCGGGCGAGACCGCAACTTTATAGCGGTAAACATACGGCAGCATGAAATTGCCGATCTCTTCGGAATTCCTGTATTCGGAGGTCAAAAGCACCTTGACGGAGGATGTATCCGCCTCGAAGCCCGCCTCCTCGTCCACGTCGTATATCGCGATCTCCTGCGCTCCGCCCGAGGCGCCGCCGGAATGCACCTTAAAGGTGTATGACGGCACGGTGGCGCGAACACCGATCGGCACCCATGCGTCAAAGCAAACGTAACCGCCCGGCGCATAGTACGCGCCGCCGCCGTCGGCAAAGACCAGCGACGGCTGTTCGTCACAGAGAAAAGCCGCACCGTCGTATACGTACCACGTTATGGCGGGAACGGCGTCGGCACGGACGTACGCATAGCCGTTCTGCTCTGCCGCCGCCTCGGGGATCGCCGTCTCTACCTCGAACAGGAACAGATCGGAAACTTCGCCCGAAGCATACTCGTATGCCGGTTTGAGCGGCACGGTGAAGGCGGTAGAGCCGCCCTCCGCAAGAACGTCCGCCGTGACGGGAACGCCGTTGACCTTCATGCCGGGAGAGGCGCCGTCAGCAGACATCGCATCCCAGACCTTCTGCCCTTCGTCGGTCAATGCCAAGGTCAATTGCGCCTCGCCGTCCTCGAACGACGATAACGGGAACTTGCCGTCCGTGAGCGGAACCCCGTCCACGAAGGCTGTGTAGAACATGCCGCCGGGATTGCCGATGAGATCGACGCGCGGGGCACCTTTCGCCTTGCCCGCCGCAAGGGTTATGTGCAGCGCGTTTATGCCTGCCCGAAAGGTGCACTCCACCCCGCCCTTGCCGTCGGCATAGAAGGGTTCGACCGTGGGAGAGTAATTGCCGAGCGTGGCGGCACCGATGACATTCTTTGAAGGCATCTTTGTGTATTCGTCCGAATAGACCCTGAACGTAAAGGGCTCGGCAGCGGGCGTTGCAAGCTCCAACGAAATTTCCCCTTCGGGCAGTCCGAACACTTCTCCGCCCGCTTCAAGGAAGACGCCGTCCGCGCCGCTGCCTGTGATCAGCACGGTGCGCGGTGCAAGCGCGGGCGCGCCCTTGAAGGTCAGCTTCGTATCCCTGTAAATGGTGAACGAGAAGATGTAGTTGCCGGCGATGTCCTTCTTTTCAAGCGTAAGCGGTTCGCCGTTGACGAACACTTCCATGTCGCCGAGCCCGTAGCCGGGCTCCAAAACGAATTCGCCGTCAACGACGTCGCCCGAATCGAACAACAGCTTTTCCCCGTTCCAAACAATGGGGGCTTTGCCGCCCGAAGTCAGTACGAGCTGCCTGACATGATCGGGAAGCGGGTCGGCGGTGACGCCGAATACGAATGCCGAGCAGGCAGCAAACACCGCCGCCATGCAAAAGACGAGAGTCGCCGCGAGAAATGCGATTTTTTTCCTCATTGAAACCTGCATGATCCCCCCAACCGCTGCGCGCATTTTCCGCGCTGTTTTACGGCGCGCCTCTGCGGATACCGCACGCAAACGTGATCGTATTTATAAAAATATTATAACCGCTTCATCGGGATTTTGCAAGTAAAACAATTCTTTGGCGCGACAATTTCATACGGGCGCAGCCGTTTCACCACCCCCTTTACCCACATAAAACGCGCTGTTTAACGGAATTTTTTATCCTGCGGGGGAGCATGCCGGAACGCCGACAAAAACGGCGGCGCACACCGTGCGCCGCCGCAGGGATACCCTTCCCCTACTCGTATTCGCTGTAATCGCGCCGCCCGCCGCCCGCGGGCGGCGGGCAGTAGTCGTGCTTTTTGCCGCCCGAAGGCGGCATGTGCGTGCCTTTGAGGTCGACCAGCACCACGTCTGCGCCGATCTTTACGATGCTGCGGATGGAGATGAACAGATCGTTTTTGCGGAACAGGTGCAGCCCGCGCTTGCCCGGCACCGCAATGCCGAACACCCGCCCTTCGGGGAAGTCGAACACGACGTCGCACGTCCTGCCCAGATTCCTGCCGTCTGCAACGTTCACCACGTCCTTGCATTTGAGTTCACGGTACGAAGTATCCATACCTATACTATATGCGCCGCCGCCCCGCACATGCCACCGCGCGCCGTTTTCCCCGCGCAATTTTTCCGCGCGGAAGAATAGGCCGCCCGTTCCGCGCCTTTCCATATCCGAAAGAACGGGCCGCCCATTCCGGCAAAAAACGTTCCCGCCGTTGACAGGGCGCTGCCGCCGTGCTATACTTTACGCATGAAAACGGATACGCAGCTGCAAACATTCTGGGATACGATCGGCATGTGCCCGCAGGGCAGGCTCGCCGCCGAACGGGCGTGGGAAGAGCTTTGGGCGGGAGGCGCCGGCCCAGCCGCCGTGCGCTCCGCCTGCGAAAAACTGTTCTGCGCCGAAACGGGCGAAGAGGGCTTCAAAGCCCTGCAAACCGCGCTCGGCGAGGACGCGGACGGCATGAAAACGCTCTGCTGCCTCGCCCGCTGCGCAGCCTCCCTGCGCCCCGCCTACAAAGAGCGCGGCATCGCGGAGGAGATCTACGCCGCAACGATGGGCTTTTTGAGCCGCTTCACGGCGGAAAACCTGCAAAAGAGCGGGCGGCCGCGCCTTTTAAACGGCTGGTGGTTCTGGCGGCAGCTCTCGCTGCGGGAGTTCCGCCTCGGCACCCTCGAATACGAAATGGTGCAGGACGAAAACGGGAAGCGGCTTTCGCTGCACATCCCTTCGGACGCACAGCTGACGCAGCCGCAGCTTTCCGCCTCGCTGCGGCAGGCGAAGGCGTTTTTCGCGGAGTTTTACCCCGAATACGCGGATGCGGAGATGGTTTGCTTTTCCTGGCTGCTCTCCCCCGCTCTGCCCGCGCTGCTGCCCGAACGCTCGCGCATCCTCTATTTTCAACGCAATTTTACCATCTTGCAGCACGACCCGCATGCCGACGCCGCCCTCGAATGGATCTTCCCCGACAAGAACGTGCCGTATGAAGAACTCCCCGAACGCACCACGCTGCAAAAAAAGACGAAGGCGCTGCTGCTTGCGGGCGGGAACATCGGCTGGACGCTCGGCAGACTGAAAAAGGACGCTTTCCGCACAGAATAACGCAAAACAGCGCAGAATAGCGCAAAATCACGCGGAATAGCGCAAAACAGCGCGGAAAGCATTTTGCCGGACAAAGAAATTGCGCCCTCGCATCTGCGAGGGCGCCTCCCTTTTTTACTTGAAATTCGTGAACATCCGCCGTTCAAAGTCTTTGCGCTCGTCCTGCTGCCTGCCGTAGCCCGTGAGCCGCGCCTTGCCCTCGCGGCGGTACTCCTCCGCGTCCTCCGCGGTGATGGCGCCGCTGCGTTCAAGGCTGTCAACATACCCTTCTTCGGCGCATTCCCCGTACAGGCGGGCGGGATCGTCCCCGCGCAGGCGGTGCGCGATCTTCGCGACAAAAAAGGAGATATCGCGGAACAGGTTGGGGCGGGAAGCGTACAGCGCGTCCTCTTCCAGCATGTCCTGCCAGGTGAGGTTTTCGCCGCCGTAGCGTTCGAGCGAGCTTACAAGCCCCGGGCGCACTTTAAAGCGCTGCGCCCCCTCTTCGCTGAGCGCGCAGCCGTCCGTCAGCGTCATGAGCCGCGGCCCCACAAAGCTCATTTTGCCCGCAAACACCGCCGCAAGGCAGGGGTAGTACTTCATGCCGCTGGCGGCGAGGAATTTGCCCATCGCCGTCCTGCGCTCGCGCACGGGCAGCAGGTTCCCCGCCTCGTCGTGGCGGATGCGCTCGGTCGTGAACGTCGTCACTTTGATGACCTTCCCCTTCTTCCCGCAGAAATACTCGCTGACGAACAGCGACGCAAAGGCGTTGGTCGCCTTATTGTAGATCGCATCCGCCAAAAGTGCGATGAGGAAAAAGACGAAAAACACTGCTAAAAAGACGAAGGAAAAGAGGATATCGAGCAGGCGCTTGCACAGCCACCTGTAATTGAGCGCCAGAATGAGCACGAGCACGGCGACGTCGACGAGAATAAAGATCGCCATCCCCCAGCCCGTGGCAAGAAATGCGGAAAAATCCATAGCCGCTTACCCCGAAACGTTGCATTGATACATCATTATAGCACACCCCCTGCAAAAATACAACCCTTTCAGCGAAAAAACAAAACCGCCGCGGAAAAAACAAAACCGCCGCGGCAAATGCTGCCCGCATGCGCAGGGAGCGGGCAAAACCGCCGCCGCAAAAATGCGGCGGCGGCAAGGCTCATTCTTCCTCTTCTTCCTCTTCTTCGCCTTGGGCGAAGCGGGCGCAGACCGCATCGGCAAGCGCCAGCACGCGCTCTTTGCCCAGCCCCTCTTCGGCGGAGGTGACAAGCACGTTCCCCTCCCCCGTTTTCAGCGCCGCGGCGAGCGCACGCGCGGCAGGCACGCGCCGCGTTTTGGCGAGTTTATCCGCCTTTGTCGCGATCAGCGTGAAGGGGGTGCGCGTCTTGTATAAATAGTCGACCATCAGCACGTCGTCCGCCGATGGCGCGTGGCGGATATCCACCAGCGCAAAGACGTGCGCGACCTTCCCGCCCCCGAAAAAGTCGTCCAAAAGGCGCGCCCACTTCTGCTTTTCCGCCTGCGAAACGCGCGCGTACCCATAGCCCGGCAGGTCGGCGAGCACAAACCCGCCGAAATCGAAATAGTTCACAAGGCGCGTCCGCCCCGGCTCCGCCGAAGTGCGGGCAAGCCTCTTTTGCCCTGCGAGCATGTTGATGAACGAACTTTTGCCCACGTTGGAGCGCCCGCTCACCGCAATGACGGGCTTATCGGGGTGCAAAAACCCCTTTTTATCGGCTGCGGACGTCAAAAAGCGCGCCTGTTGCATACCCTTCCCCTTTTACAGCCCCAGGATCGCGCTGTGGAACACGGTGTCTACATCGGATGCGGGGATAAAATTGATGTCCTTGCGCACGTTTTCGGGCACGTCCTCTTCGTCGCGCACGTTCTCGGTGGGGATGATGACGTTCCGTATGCCCGCGCGGTGGGCGGCGAGCACCTTCTCTTTCAGCCCGCCGATGGGCAGCACCTTGCCACGCAGGGTGATCTCGCCCGTCATGGCGACGTCTTTGCGCACGGGCTTGCGGGTGAAGGCGGAAAGGATCGCCGTCGCCATCGTGATGCCCGCGCTGGGGCCGTCCTTCGGGGTCGCGCCCTCGGGCACGTGCACGTGGATATCCGTATCGCCGAAGGCGGAAGGTTCGATGCCGTACCCGTCCGCATGGGCGCGGATATAGCTGATCGCGGCGCGGGCGGACTCCTTCATCACGTCGCCGAGCTTGCCCGTAAGCAGGATCTCGCCCTTGCCCGGCATAGCGGAAACTTCGATGGTCAGCGTCGTGCCGCCGACGCTCGTCCACGCCAGCCCCGTCGCCGCGCCCACTTCGTTGCCGTCAAGCTGCGCCGCCTCGCGGCTGTATTTTTTGACGCCGAGCAGACCTTCTACGTCCTCTTCGCCGACGACCTGCGCGCCGAGCTCTTTGTTCTGCGCAAAGCGCACGGCGACCTTGCGGCACACCGCGTCGATCTGCCGTTCCAGGTTGCGCACGCCCGCCTCCATCGTGTACCCTTCGATGACGGCGGCGATCGCCCCGTCCGTCATTGTCAAAAACCCTTCCGCAAGCCCGTTCGCCTTCACCCGCTTGGGGATGAGATAACGCTTGGCGATCTCGCGCTTTTCGTCCAGCGTGTAGCCGTTCAGTTCGATCAGCTCCATGCGGTCAAGAAGGGGCGCGGGAATGGTCTCTACCGTGTTCGCGGTGGTGATGAACAGCACTTTGGAAAGATCGTACGGCACTTCCAGAAAGCGGTCGCGGAAGGAGGTGTTCTGCTCGGGGTCGAGCACTTCCAAAAGCGCGCTGGCGGGATCGCCGCGCATATCCGAAGAGACCTTGTCGATCTCGTCCAGCAAAAATACGGGGTTGACGCTGCCCACCTGCTTCATAGCATACAGGATGCGCCCCGGCATCGCGCCGACATAGGTGCGCCTGTGCCCGCGGATCTCTGCCTCGTCTTTGACGCCGCCCAGGCTCATGCGCACGAATTTGCGCCCCAGCGCCCGCGCGACGGAGCGCGCGATGGACGTTTTGCCCACGCCCGGCGGCCCCACAAAACAGAGGATGGGCGCATTCATGCTCTTTGTGAGCTGCAGCACGGCGAGGTACTCGGTGATGCGCGTCTTTACTTTTTCCAGCCCGTAGTGGTCTTCGTCTAAAACCTTCTGCGCGTCGGCAAGGTTTTCGGTGTCCTGCGTCTGCTCCGACCACGGCAGCTCGATGAGCCAGTCAAGATAGGTGCGGATGACCGTGCATTCGGGCGAGGACGGGGGCATCTTGTCCATGCGGGCAAGCTCTTTGAGCGCCTTTTCCTCCACCTCAGCGGGCATGTGCTTGCCTTTGATCTGTTCGGTGAGCTTGTCGCGCTCCTCTTCGTCGTCGCCGAGCTCTGTGTGGATGGCTTTGAGCTGCTCGCGCAAAAAGTATTCCTTCTGGTTCTTGTCGATATTCCTGCGCACGGCGGCGCCGATCTTTTTTTCAAGCTTGGCGATCTCTAACTCGTCGTTGAGGCAGCGCTCGAAAATTTTCAGGCGTTCGATGACGCTGACCGTCTCTAAAACGGTCTGCTTCACCTCTTCCTTGATGTGCAGGTGCGTGAGCGCGACGGACACGTATACGTCCGCGTCCCCGATCTTATCCAGCACGGCAGCCGTTTCCTTGGAAAAGCGCGCGTCGTTCGCCATGATGTCGCGCATCACGTCCTGCGCGGTGCGGAAGTACGCCTCCTCCAAAACGGGGTCGCCGTGCACGGCGGAAAGCTCGGCTACGTCCGCGAACAGACAGCCGTCCTCTTCGTAAATGTGTTCCGCCTTGGCGCGGTACAGCCCCTTGACGGTGATGCGCAGGTTGCCCGAAGGCAGCTTGGCGATCTGCTTGATCTTGACGACCGTGCCCACCGTGTATACGTCCGCGGGGGAAACTTCTTCCTTTTCCGCGTCCTTCTGCATGCTGACAAAGAGATCCAGCTCCTTTTCGGACGCATGCGAAACGGCGGTGAGCGAGACGATCCTGCCCACGTCGAACGCCGCAGCCGCGTCGGGGAAGATCACCTTGCCCCGCAGCGCGACGAGCGGATAATTTTTCAATTCCTTTTGCTTTGCCATACTGTTTGCCTCGGTTTCCGCCGCGCGATCCCCGCGCGTTCTGCCGCGCGGCACAGGCGTACCGCAGCGGAAAATAGCAGCCCCGTTCCGCCCCTTGCCGCAGCAAAAAGCGCCGCAGGTCTGCCTTGTTCTTAGTATACCACAAACCGCCGCGCTTTACAAGCCGATTTTTATCTTTTCATAAAAAGCGGAAAAAGCTCATCCCCCTTTCACAAACGGCTTTCCACAGGCACGCCCGAACGCGGCGGGCTTTCCTGCATGAGCAGGCATTCTCCGCCATGAAAAAACCCGCCCTGTTCAGGCGGCTTTTCGTGGCGGAGATGAGCAGGGCTTGCGCCTGCGGCGCAAAGCTCGCTGCGCGAGCACGCACAGCCAAGGCTGCGCCTTGCCCGTCCGTTTCCTTGCTTTATTCCCACCAACAAAAAAGACAGGTTTTAACCTGTCTTTTTTGCTGGTGGAGATGAGGGAGACCGAAGTCTACGCGCGTCCAAAGGTTAGAAACCTATGAAAAACGCCCGATTTTACCCCAAAACCCCCGTTTTTCTTACCATTTTACGAGTCTTCACGAACGCTTATGTTTGATTAGGTTCGAACTCGCGTCCGCAAAAATCAAACGCCAACTGAATTTGCCGTAATTTTACAGAAAGACGAGTTTGTTTGAATAGCATAGCAACCCGCCGCGATTCGTCAACCGTTTTCAAAGCCGAACTGTAAGAGTAGAGAATACGAGCGAGCGTTTGTAGTGATTCTCAGGACGGGCGATATTATCTCTGTCTTCAATGACTGTTGCGCATATCGGTTGATAAGAGCCGAGCAATGCGTTCAGTTTCAGCGTGGTTTCCACCGTTTCGCTATCGATATGAATCACGCTGATAAGAGAATTGAATGCCTGTTGTGAGTGCTTGAACTCCCTCGCTTTTAAGAGCGTCGCATAATGCTTTGCATTTTTGCGTATGTATGCGGTCTTAAAATCGGGGAAGTGCAGGATTTCGTCGTTTATATTCTTGTATGCGTATTGCAATTCCCGTATTTGAGCAGATAATTCCTCGATTCCTTCCGCGAAGTATTCGAGAATGTGCTTTGAATCGTCCGTTGACATTTGAACGCTGTACTCCTGTATGATTTTTTCTGCTTTGAGTATCTCCGAACAAATTTGTTCCCGTTTCTTCTGTAACTCATCGAATGCCCTTATATAGCAGGTTTCGGTCAAGAGTTTGAGCCGCTCCTCGTTTTCGGGTGCAAACAGGCATTCATACAATAGCGAATGGATATAATCTTCGAGATATTCCGCATTTATTACTCTTGTTGGGCAAGTTCTTCCCTTTGCCCCGCAACGATAGATAGGATAGCGTAGCCCCGCCGTAAAAGCGGAAGCCCCGCAGATAGCTCTGCCGCATTCCTTACAGCGCAACAACCCAGAAAGCAGATATTTTCGGTTTGGTTTTCCGAGTCGTGAAGCAGTTCCGTTTTTTCGTGCGTCGAGAATGCTTTGCACCTTATAAAAAGTTTTTTCGTCAACAAGTTGCGGTATAGCGTCGGGAACGCGAATGATATCCTTTGCAGGTTTGCTGAGGTGATTGTTCCGTTGCCCGAATTCATCTTTTGCCGATGCGCGGTTGTAGATATACTCTCCGATATATTTTTTATTGCGCAGGATATCGTAAAAATGCGCAGAGAACAGCCTTCCGTCCGCGTGTCGGTAGCCGTGCGCATTCAGGTAGTCGCGTATCTGCGTATATCCGTACCCGTCAGCCGCCATAGCGAATATGATTTTAACGGCTTCCGCTTCCTTTTCCTCAATGACGTATCGCTTATTTTTGACCGTATAGCCGAGTAAAGGCGTTCCGCCGTGTGCTTTGCCGAGTTTGGCGTTGGCTATTTTTCCAGCGGCGGCTTCTCTTGCCAATTTTTTGGAATAGAGTTCTGCCATACCCATTGAAACAAGTTCGAAAAATTCCCCTTCGGGCGTTTCGTCGAATTCTTCCAATGCGCTGACCATTTTTATTCCGTAGCGAGCAAGCACTTTTTTGTAGTGCCGCGCATCGTCCACGTTCCGCGCCCACCTGTCCATGCGATGAACAATGACGAATTTGAATTCCCGTGAGGCGGCGTCCTTAATCATCTGTTGGAATTGCTTTCGGTTGGCGTTTGTTCCCGTTTGTGCTTCGTCAACGTACTCGCGAATCAGTTGAATGTTGTGGCTTGCGCAAAATTTACGGATTGCGGCGAGTTGTACGGTTATGCTCGATTCCTGTTGTTTATCCGAAGAAAATCGTGCGTAAGCCACTGCCGATACGAATGGCATTTGTTGTTTTGCCTCCTAAAAAAGTATTAGAAGGGCAAAAGCCGTTTCAAGTCGGCTTTTGCCCTTCCATTGTTATAATATATTAAGAGCCTTCCCGCTTTTTTAGCGGGGAAGGCTTGGTCAATCGTTGAACGATATGATAATATCGTTGTTTTTGTCATCGATTTCAATTCTGCGGATAAAGATTCGGAGCAGTTCGCGCGTTATTTCGTTCGAGGTGAAAATTTCCTCTTGTGTCAAAGTGCGTTGGCGATTGCGGAAACAATCCTTTATATCCTGTATCCGCTGTAATTGCTCGTTCAATTCCGTAATATCCGCGCGTTTTTGCTCTTGCGTGGTTATGTATTCTTCCGCTTGCTTCTCATATCTTTTGGCGAGCGGTTCGGAAGAAGTATTTACTGCTTTATCGAGGAAGGCTCTGATTTGATTGTCGAGATCGGAGATTCGGCGGGAAAGGATACCTTTGCGCGCGTTGATCGATTTTTCCAATCCTGCGAACAGGGAAGACGAATTTGCGGAAGCGAGGTATGCGTTGATGCTGTCCGTGAGAATAGATTTAACCGCGTTTTCGATATAGTCCGCGCGGATTGCTTTTGTTTTACAGGTCGCGCCGTTTCTGCCCGTATGCTTCGGACAGACATAGCGTCGGTATTTTTCTCTGTTCCTGCCGCCCGTATTGGTCATGCCGCTCATGGAATTGCCGCAATCTTTACAGAACAGCAATCCTGTGAGAACAAAATTTGACGTGTTCTGCCGAGGACGGCATACCTCTTTCCGCTTATCCAATATCTCTTGAACTTCATCGAACAATTTTTTAGAGATGATTGGCGGTATCGCGTTTTCGTTGCGCACTTCGTCGAAGTGTTCTAACAGAACGCGGTGTTTTTTCTTTTTACCGCCGATTCGATTGTAAACGAATGTACCGTAATACTTATCGTTTCGAAGCAGAGCGTTCAGAGAGGAGTAACTGAATCGATTTCCCGCACGGGTTCGGTATCCGAGCGAATCGAGTTCATCGATGATATCTTTATAACTGTATCCTTTGGCACAGCGTTCGAACATGATTTTTATGGCGGGTGCTTCATTCTCGTTCAGTTCAAAGCGTTTGCCGATTACTTTTAAGCCGTAAGGCGGAATACCGCCAGCCGTCATGCCGTTGCACGCATTGTTGCATTCGGTGGTCATGACATCGCTTGCAACGCGGCGGGCGTGGTATTGGTTCTGCGCGAGCAGGATATTGCGCAGGAATTCGCCCGAAGGCGTGTTCGATTCAGCAATATCATCGCCCGCAATCAGATAGCAGCCATAGATAGTCAATAGTTTGAGCGTGTTCGTTGAATCTGCCAAATCACGCGCAAGCCTGTCGAGTTTCATCACAATGATAACATCGATTTCGCGCGTTTCGGCAATCTTCATCATTTCAAGGTATTGGGAGCGGATATCCGTGAACATTCCGCTCACGTTATCCTCTTGGAATACTCTATATTCTTCAAGGAAGTCGTATTGTGCTATGAATGAGCGGCAATTCGCTATTTGCGTGGCTATGGAAGTATCTCGTTCATCTTCCGCGCTCTTGCGGGCGTATATTGCCGCCCGCAATTTTTGCCGACCATATTTTTCCGAGCGTTCGGTAAGCATACTTTTGAGGTATTTGATTTGTTTTTCGTCAAGTGATTTCATTTGATTGATTTCCTTTTTGGGTTAGTATATTGGAAAGGCGTTCATTCAGCCATTCCTTTTCTTGTTGGGGCAATGTTTCTGCGGTAAAAAGGGGCGATTGTTCAGCATTAAAAAGGGACGATTGAATTCGTCCCTTCTGTTTCAGCAGATTGTCGCGTTGTAGATGTATCTGTGTCATTTTACAATGCGCCTCGTTGCAGGATATTCCTCGGTTATATCTTCGGGTGGTAGCGGATAATCGTCATCTTCGGGTTGCATACATTCATTGCAGGGAAAGTCGGTGTATTCGTGAGCAGGTTCATAGCCGTTATTGTTCGGCTGTTCGGGAACAGGTTCATAGCCGTTATTGTTCGGCTGTTCAATTTCATCGTCATCAGGTTCATATAGATCGTCTTCGGAAAGGTCTTTGATTCCATTCATGAACACCAAATGAATATAACGTCGTTGCAAAAATGAGCGATCAAGTCCTTGTAATTTAGGCATACGCTCTGTATTCCTGTTTTTCTCGTGCAGGAGTAAGCCGCGTTCTTTCCAACGGGAGATGATTGTTCTGTATTCACCGAATCCTTCTTTCAGTAATTCGTCTTTTAGAGTTTTTTCGGAGATATATACATCGAGTCGGTTGTTTGCTTTGAACAACAATGAGCCGCATGCGTTCATGCGCGTCTTGGGAAAATAGTCATAGCCGATAATTTTCTGCACATTGAATTCGTTAAAGCGAAGACGATTCTGAAAAATGAATTCGCTGGTGAAATCGAGTGCGCGGTTTGCAATATCGCGGTCAACAACGCTTTCCTGTTCGGTTTTTAACGCTATTTTCAGAAGTTCATCTGGATTGAGGTTGGGTTGAAGGTCAACGAAATATTCGTTTAATTCTTGTATGGTCAGGTATATGAGAGCATACAACGCTTCCAATCGGTCGGAAAGGTTGTCGCGGTTGGGCATGAGGTCGTGAACGCGTTGCTGTGCATAGTCATATTTATCCACAAGCTCGTCATATTTTTTATCGTCGCAGTATCTTTGGGCAAAGTCGTAGCCTGTATGCCCGTAGCAGCGTTTTACTGTGCGTTTTATCAGGTTGGAAGTACGTGCGTCGGGAGTCCAATGGATATCATTGAGATTCAGGATTCGAGCCAATATCCCTTGTTGGTTATTTGCTTGTTCCTGCATGGGAATTTCGCTTGATATGATTACAGTACCGCTCCAACTTTGAGATGTTTGCAGATTGCCGTTTGCAGTACAGCGTTGCTTTCCGTGTCCGTTTGCAAGCGAGTAGATGAGATTCGTAAAATTTGCGTTGGGAGTCGTTGATGAGTCGTCGAGTGCAACGGGTAAGCCGTGGATTTCACCCATTCCCGCCAATAATGCGTTTTGGGTAGCTTGGAAGGTGCGGAACAATCCGCGACCTTTGGGGGAGGGATTTGCGAATGGGCTGACCATCAGCATTTGCGCTGTGGTTTTGCCCGAACTCGATGAGCCGCAGATGTTCACGAGCATTGTGGAACAGTCCGTTATATCTTCCAGCCTTGACGCAAGTACGGCAGAATAACCGATTGCAAGCGCGAGGGAGAGTGTAGGAACGGGAAAAATCGTATTTTGAAGGAATTCCTTATACTCTTGTTCTGAGCCTCTTGTGAATTCAAAATCATCGTAAGCATAGTATGAAGGGAATCCGTTGATGTTATTGCTTTCGTAAAGGAATGGATAATAATTTGATGTAGAGGATGATGGGGATTTTTGCGTTTTGGCTGAAAGTCTTGGTTGGTTTTTTGGAACGGATTTTTGCCAACCTAATGTTACGTGCCGAAATTCAATCTTTCGAGAGTTAGATAATTTGTGATAGTTGTTTATCAGATAGACGTTCGTCCAACCGCTAAAACCTATGGGGATAGTGAGTCGTTGATCGAGCAGGAATTTGTGAAGTTCCTTCGTGTCAGCGAGTAGAGTTACGGGCAGTTCAAAATCGTAATATAATGTGTTGTGATCGTTGACGCAAATGTACAGATTGGTTGTTCCGTCTGCGTTAATAATGATTTTTTTCGCAGAAAAAGCAGAACAGATATCGTGCGCTTTTGATCCGTCATTTAGTTGTACGTCCATACAACCGAGTTCATGATTGTATATCATAACAATCCTCCAAATATGTTATTTTGTAAGAATTTTCCGTGCGCGTAGAAAATGTCCTACAATGTATTGTTCCGACGACTCTCGGGAAAAATGATAAGTTTCCTTAACATTCATGGAATTACGGTTGTATGGAGGGCAAAAAAAAGTAGCGATAACGCTACTTTTTTTCTTTTTACTGGTTCGCCGTAGGAGTATTGACAAAGCGGCAAAGCTTGTCGGGCATGACTTTGCTATTGGATAAATAGCGTTTGAAGCCTATGCCCACGCGGACATACACGCGTGCGCTGGCACTTAGGTCATACTTTTTTCCATTTAAAGGACATACCCAGTCTTTTTTTCCTGCGAACGGTTTGCTTTCGAGTGTGAGGTAATTTTTCTTGACTACCCGATAGCCCATTCTGACATACTCCATTGTGAGTTTCTGCTCTTCTTCCACAACGGCAATGACTTCGCTTATTTTCAAGCCGAATTTTTGGGCGATCATGCGGGCAAAACTCATTTGGTCAATGCTCCGCAAAGCGGGTGCGGTTGCTTTTGCCGTGTTGGTCTTTTTGATTGTTACTGTTGTTTTCATTTCCTTATGCTCCTTGAAAATTTTAATATTCATCGGCGAACAGCATGGTGCTGTAATCGCCGTCGTCTATCACGAATACCTTTTTCCCGACTACGCTGGCAATGCCGAGATCGTCGGGCAGATAGTAAACGGTTGCTTTGTTCGGCTGTTCCTGTTCATGCCGTATGGCATACAGTCCGTCCGCTATCCTTTCAAATTTGAACACCTGCAAGCGGTCGAGCTTCACGCCCTCGGCTTGCCAATCGTCTATACATTGCCACAAGAACGCCTGTAACGGCATAGGCATTTCCGTTTCTATGCCCCGCGTTTTGTAGCGTGTTTCTTTTGCGAATTTGTTTTGCAATGTTTTATCTCCTTTTGTACTGTTTGCTATGTACCGAATACAAATGTGCGCTTGTGTGCCGCTTTGTACGCTCTCGCGCACGTTTATGCCGACCTATGCGCCCGCATTACAGAGGGGTGTTTCGTGCCGAGAGGGTATCGTTCTCGCACTCTCTCGCGTGCCGCACGAACAGATTGATTTCGCCGCCGCCCTCGTCCGCGTACACGAACGAAAGCCAAACCGAGCGGGCGTCCGCGTAGGGAAGCCCGCCGTCATCTGGCTCTCTTTTGCTCAAACCGAACTCGCGCAGTATCGTCTCGTGTTCTTTCTCGTTCTCCGCAACGAGTACGAACGCCACGGGCGGCACGTTTCCGTTCTCTCCGAACTCACGCTCGATTCGGAACATAGCAAACAGCAGTTCTTTCACGACCTCATCGGGAACGGCTTTCGGGAACAATGCCTGTTCCAATTCCGTCATCGTTGTTGCCTGTATCACTTGCTTTCTCCTTCCCCGACAGGGGCAAAGTATATCATGCCTTCTCCCGAATCGTTGTATATGAACACCGATTTTTTCCATGTGCCGAGCGGTGTTTCGATACGTTCGGTAAATTCGGGATAGGCTATGTTGTATTTTTGGCAGACATATTGCTTGTCGCTTTCCGTTTCCGCCAACAGAACGAAAGCGTCATCTTCTTCGTGAAAACTCGACTCGACGATGAATGCCGCGCCGAGCAGTTTTTCGACCAACTCATTTGGATACCCTTTTGGGACGAGGTATTCCGCCATTTCCTTTAAGTGTTTGAATTGCTTTATAGTTCATCATCTCCTTTTTTGAATGTATCGTATATATGAAAACAGGGCAGACGCTTTGATTTGCGTCTGCCCTGATAGTTGTTGTGTTTATTCTGATTTATCCGAGTGATCGTCCGCTCGGCGCATGAAAAGAAAGCATTTGTTTCGCTTCTTTTCACTATTATAATATATATTTAATTTGGATAAAAGAGAAAGCTTGACGCAATTGTGTCAAGCTTTCTCTTCAAATTCGTTACAATTTAATTTCAAATCCTTTTATATGAGGAATTGCATTGTCCCAATACTCGGCGGAAATGTTTTTATAAGCGTTTAAGCCTGCAAAGGGAACGTATATATTGAAATCATAAGCATCCCATGTGTTAGCAAAAAGGTCATCTCCTATTTGCGGCGGTATTTCTGATAGGAAGTAAACTTCTTTAAAAGAGCAACTGCTGAATGCCCGATCTCCTATCTGAGTGACACCTTTCTGAATTATAACTGTATGAAAATTGCTATCCCAAAGATCAGAAAAAGCATGTTCTGCAATCGGATGATTTAAAACCAAAATTTCATCCGTGCAATTCCCGATTCCGATAATTATTCCGTTTTCAATTTCTAACCCGTCGCTTTCAGGCATTTCTAACATTGCGCCTAAATCGAACCATTTTGCATATAGTGTGATGTCATTTTCAGGTAAATACGGGAAAGAAACGGCTTGCGTTAATTCTTTGTCGAAATACCAGCCTCTGAAAATTGCATTTGGTTTAGTGGGGGTATCGGCATTCGGTAAAAAATATCCTGTATAATCATCTATTTTTGTTCCGCCGTTGCTTTCAAAGTGGAAAGTATGCTTTTGCAACTTTGTTCCGGCAGGGGCAAAATAAGAATTGTGAACATCTACCTGTCCGCCAACAAGCTCTGTTATTGATGTTGCGCTGCCATTCAATAAAACGGTTATTTCAGCTGAGGATATAGAATTATACAAGCTCCCTCTAAACCCTATAAGAGAACCAATTGCGCCATCACATGATGAATTTTGCATAGATACAAAGATACTTCCTTCATATAAACAATTATTGATTGTCCCTCCTTGACCATAGCCAATCAATCCGCCAATGCTGCCAACCGCAGCTCCTTCTGTAATAACGGTAATATCTCCGTTGACAATGCAGTTATCAATATAACCATTGTCGTCGATACAACCTACTATAAAGCCCAAATTAAAGTCTGTCCTGTAATTTGAGTTAACCGTTATTGCTGCATTGTTAAGCGTCAAATTTTTGAAACATCCTGCACTATGACGGAATAACCCGATCATTCTGTCTTCGTCACCGACGTAGTTGGTCGTTATTGATTTTTTAATAGTAAGATTATTGATAGAAAATCCGTTCCCGTCTATATACCCTTTAAAATCGTAGGGAGACCAATCGAACCCTTCCAGATCGATATTGTTTTTCAGACGGTAGGCATAACCGTTTTCCATATTCTGCAATTCCTGTGCCGTGCCGATATCGCGTACCACATTGCTTTCGAGAATAAAGCAGCGCAGCGATAAATTTGATAACGTACAGGTATTTGTCGCTTCATCAATCCCGTAGGTAAGGGAATATAACGTTGCTGTCTGGTTGATATCGCTTGTGTTTCGCCCCCAAATCTCCTGAAGCTCAACAGAGTAACGCGTATCCGTAATTTTTGTAAGCGGGTACTCCGCCGAATCGGCAGAATTGAATTTTACCGAGGTCAGGGTGTACCCTTCCGCTCCCATAAAATCGATATAGGCTACGATCGTTTCACCTTTCTCATAATAATCCCTGCCTTCCTTCAACGTAAAATCGGTCACATATACATTGCCCAAAACGGTCAATTCCATCCCCGTTTCGTAATGTATGGACTGGCGATATTCACTTTCATACAAGCGGCAGATTATTTCATCAATAGAAATGACTTGCTGCCCACCCGTCAAGGAAGGAACGTAATTGAGAAGATAGGTCTGTTGTCCCGCTTTCTGCGCCTCAACCGTTTGCCCGTTCACAACAAAATTACGGATCTCCACGTCGTCAGGATTCGATACGGTAATGCGCAAAGCTACATTGTCGCCCGAAACTATCGTTGTTTCGCCAAGAGCATCCACTTTGGTGACGGAAACATCCTTCGCTAAGGTATAAAAATCTTTTTCGACTGATTTTGTTTGTTTGCCTTCTCCATTGTTCAAATCAAAAGAATAATTAACGCGAACAGTATATTGCGTTGCCGATTCAAGATTCGAAAAATGTGCGGAAAGCGATGTCGTGCTGTCTAAAACATCTCCTTCTTCATCAAGTAACTGTATGGAATCGATAGTGCAAAGACTGTCAGGATCATTGATCTCTAATGAGCAAGAAACGTCACTTTGCGTGGCTGCAATGTCTGTTATATTGATAGAGGGGACTGTTTTTGCTAATGTTGTAAAATCAGCGGTAACATATTGTTCAACCGCTCCGAAACCGTTGTTTAAATCATAAATATAATTTACTTTCAGTGTATAATTAGTATCGGAGAGTAAATCCGCGAATTCAGTTTGGTTCGCAATGCCTTCTTGAATAATATTCCCTTTTTTATCAAGCAATTCAATGGATTCAATCTTGCAAAGGCTATCGGGATCGGAAACAGTGAGTTTGTACTTTACGGAATTTTGAGTAGCATTGATATCCGATATTTCAACAGTAGGTTCTGTTTTTGCTAATGTTGTAACGAATAATTCTATTTTTTCTTCCGCAACATTACTCCTATATGTAGCCAATAAACGATATTCCGTATCAGATAGTAAGCCGCTTACAGATCGATCGGTTATTTGCAAATCTTTAATTTTTTCGCTTCCTTTCCATAAAGATAACGAAGCAAGCGTTTTATTTTCCCAATCTTCTTTCCAATAAAGAGAAAACTGAATAGAGTCTTGTGTAGAACTGATATCGTCAAACAATACGATTGCTTCGGTAAAAAATGCTTCTTTCGTCAGAATATGGGAGCGGAAACCTTCGCCATCCAAATTATCATACGACGCAACTATGGCATATTGATAGAGCGTATTGCAGGAAAGCGAATCAAACACTATGCTTGTTTCGCCTAATCCGATTTCTTTTGAATCTAAAATATTTTCTCCATCATAAATCAGAGCAGTTACTTTTCCGTCGCTTAAAGTAATTAAGTTCAAAGGGTCTGCAATTTGTGACGTGAAAGAAATTTTGTCCGTTGTTATTTCTGTATTCGTTATAGTAACTTGCGGTAAATTATCTGAATATATTCCTGCTTTTACGGTTTTATCACCATCCATTATAACGTCTTTGATTTCCGTACCATCGACATACTTGATTGCGTCTATCGTATATTCGACAAAACCATATTGCTCGCCGACATTGAATTTCAATATCAAATTTTCCATATCAGAGCCATATTCAAACATATAATTTGAATATTTTTGTCCGTTTAGGGTAAATGACAAAATTTCAAAATTGTCGGGATTACTTAAATGAATCGTAATGAAAATATCTTCATTTGGTTTCGCATAATAAAAGACATCCTCGCTTCCTTCTACATCAAGCGAACTTTCAATTTCTTCTTCGATCGTTGAATTGTCAAAAGGATGATCTTTGTCTATGTCGTGATCTTTTCCGTGATAGTCTCCGTGATGACGCATTGCCTTTATTGACGCTGATTGCGGAATAGAAGACGAGAGTGTCATCCCTTGATAGACAGGCGTTTGTTTATTATTTTCAGAATTTGTAGAGCAAGCAGATAAACAAACTAACGCAATTGTGCAAATTACGCTAAGCATAAAGACAACAGCATACCGTTTTTTCATTTTTTTTACTCCTTGCATTATTTTTTAATATAAAAAGAGCGTCCCAATTAAGGAACGCCCGCATATTGCACCCCTTAATTGTCTGCATCACAACTTTCCATTAAACAGGGAAAAGAGGGCATACCTATGCCGATGTAACCTGCTTAATAAGAAATTAAGTTCTGGCGCATTTTCATTATAGCAAATTAAGGAATTTTTTGCAAGCCTTTTAATGATTGAATGTGATTGTTTGAATAAGAGAACACAGCCGATTCTCCGAAAAATAAGGCAATATCCGTTCGGGGAAGTCTGCAAAGTTCAGATACAGTTCCTGCCCTTTCTCCAAGCATGGTTGCGGCGTTATCACATAGCGCAATCCCTTTGCAAATTCGGGGCAGGAATACAGTTCCCGCAATGTTTTTACCCAACTGCCCGACGCTTTGCCCGAAGTATAGAGAAAGAAGACCGAGCGCGTTTGCCGAGGTGCGTATTTTCTTTGATAGCCTATAACCGCTTTCAGCATTTGCAAGCCCTCTTTCAGAACGGGCTTCCCTGCTGTGGGGAAGTTCCCGAACGCATTGAGAAACATTACACGCTCGTTGTAGCCTATCAGGTGCATACTGATTTCTGTCGGGAAGCGCGTGCAATGCAAAGCTCTTTGCGCCTTGACGATTGCTTTCTGTGCCATATGTGAAGATTCTCCGCCGAATGCGCAAGAGCAGTCCACAAGAAAGTAGATATTTGTTGTTTGTTTCATGGTAAATTCTCCTTTATAAATGAAAATAGAAAAAGCGCACGGCAAAGAATACCGTGCGCAATGCTTGTTGGGGAGATTGAGGCTGTCCCGCCCACCCCCGATATTTGAATACTTTTTGAAAAGAAGTTTAGAATTAGCCCCTTTCGGGGCAGGTCTATATAATTCTCTATTTCCCGAAAATAGAGGGAAAACGTGATTTTTGAGATTTTTAAGGTTTGAATGATGTTCCGACTCCCGAAAATCCCGTTTTTCCCGTGGGATTTTACGGAAGTATATAGGCTTATATGTTGAGTTATGGAAAAATACTGTTGGGAAGGGATAGGTTATACTCTTAGGCAACACAACAGTTTTCGGAATGAATTACGCCTAATTGATAAGGTATTATTCGATTTTCGGTCAAAAACGTTCCGATGGGCTTGCTGTGCCAAATGCTTGACGATAAGG
>CASDPE010000008.1 GCA_949282395.1 uncultured Bacillota bacterium
ACAGAAAACAAATAGAAAAACAACGCAAAGCCACAAAAAAATTCAAAAATTATAAAATAAAGTGTTGACTTTTGTGGAGTTGTGTTGTATAATAAAAACGAAAAATCAAAGGACGGAGAGGTCAAAAACCATGATCAACGAATATGAGATCAAAAAAGAGATCTGTGACATCGGCAAGCGCATCTACAACCGCGGGATGGTCGCTTCCAACGACGGCAACATTTCCGTCAAACTCAACGACCATGAATTCCTCTGCACGCCGACGGGCGTGAGCAAGGGATTCATGACGCCCGAGTACATCTGCAAGGTGGACGAAAACGGGAACGTGCTGCAGGCGAACAAGGGCTTCAAGCCCTCGTCCGAGATCAAGATGCACATGCGCGTCTATAAGGAGCGCCCGGACGTCAATTCCGTCGTGCACGCGCACCCGATGTACGCCACGGCGTTTGCGATCGCGGGCATCCCGCTGACGCAGCCCATCATGCCCGAGGCGGTCATCGCCCTCGGCTGCGTGCCCATCGCCGAATACGGCACCCCCTCCACGGAGGAGATCCCCAACGCCGTATCCAAGTATTTGCAGCACTTTGACGCCGTTCTGCTTGAAAACCACGGCGCCCTGACTTATGGAGACAGCCTGCTCAACGCCTACCACAAGATGGAGTCCGTTGAGTTCTACGCGCAGCTGCTGTTCCTTTCCAAGCAGCTCGGCGGGCCGAAGGAGCTTTCCCGTTCGCAGGTGGAGCGCCTGTACGAGATCCGCCGCCAGTTCGGCATGAAGGGCAAACACCCCGCCGACATCTGCCTCAACGCCAAAGACGGCAAGCCCAGCTGCCACTCCTGCGGGCAGTGCAGCTGCGAGGCGGGCGCCTCTTCCGAAGGCGACCTCGTTGCCGAGATCACCAAAAAGGTGATGAAGGAACTCGGGCTGTAACATGGACGGGAAGCAGGTCGCTGCCGCCGTCGCGCGCGCCGTCGGCAGCGCGCTGTACGGCAGCGTGACCCCGAAACAGGCGCACGTTCTTGCAAAAGCGGTGCGCTGCCGCGCCCGCGAAATGGGCGTGAAGGCGGTTATTGCCGTTTCAGACGCGCACGCGAACCCCATTCTCTGCGAGGCGGAGGAGGGCGCGTACATCGCCTCGTGGGACATTGCGCTCAACAAATCGTACACCTGCGCCGCGCTGAAAATGTCTACGGCGGAGCTTGCAAAGCTCGCCGCGCCCGGCGGGGAATTGTACGGCATCCAGTTCACGAACGGCGGAAAGATCGTCGTGTTCGGCGGCGGCGAGCCGCTGGAAGCGGGCGGCAGGGTCGTCGGCGGGCTGGGCGTGAGCGGCGGCAGTGCCGAACAGGATACCGCGCTTGCGGCATACGGAAAGCAGATATTTAAGGAGATCCTCTCGGATGCTGAACGAAAGTGACATCGGCGAGATCGTAAAACAGGTCGTCGCAAAACTGAACATACGCGAAGGCGGCAGCGCGGGCATGGGTATCTTTGAAGACATGAACGAAGCGATCGCCGCCGCAAAAAAAGCGCAGGCGGTGCTGCGCGTGATGACGATGGACCAGCGGGAAAAGATCATCTCCCGCATCCGTGAAAAGATCAAGGAAAACGCGGAAACGCTCGCGCGCATGGCGGTCGAAGAGACGGGCATGGGCAACGTCGGGCACAAGATCCTCAAAAACAGGCTGGTCGCCGAAAAGACGCCCGGCACCGAAGACATCTCTACCGTCGCATGGTCGGGAGACAGGGGGCTGACCCTTGTCGAGATGGGGCCCTTCGGCGTCATCGGCGCCATCACGCCCTGCACCAACCCCAGCGAAACGGTGCTGTGCAACAGCATCGGCATGATCGCGGGCGGCAACACGGTGGTGTTCAACGCGCACCCTGCCGCCATCAAAACGTCGAACTTCGCCGTGCGGCTGGTCAACGAAGCGTGCGTCGAGGCGGGCGGGCCGGAGAACGTGGCGTGCTCCCTCGTCAAGCCCACGCTGGAAAGCAGCAAGATCATGATGTCGCACAAAGACATTTCGCTCATCGCCGCAACGGGCGGCCCGGGCGTGGTCACGGCGGTGCTCTCTTCGGGCAAGCGCGGCATCGGCGCGGGGGCGGGCAATCCGCCCGCGCTCGTAGACGAAACGGCGGATATCCGCAAAGCGGCTGCTGATATCGTCAACGGCTGCACCTTCGATAACAACCTTCCCTGCATCGCCGAAAAGGAGATCGTCGCCGTAGACGGCATTGCGGACGAACTCATGCACTATATGGTCGCGGAGCAGGGCTGCTACTTTGCAAGCAAGGAAGTGCAGGATAAGCTGGTCGCCACCGTGCTCACCCCCAAGGGGCTGAACCGCAAGTGCGTGGGCAGGAGCGCGAAGGCGCTGCTTGCGATGGTCGGCGTAGACGTTTCCGACGACATCCGCTGCATCGTGTTTGAAGGGGAAAAGGAGCACCCGCTCATCCGCGAAGAGCTGATGATGCCCATCCTCGGCATGGTGCGCGCGAAAGATTTCGACGACGCCGTGGAAAAAGCGGTGTGGCTGGAACACGGCAACCGCCATTCGGCGCACATCCATTCCAAAAACGTAGACAACATCACCAAATACGCGAAGGCGATCGATACGGCGATCCTCGTCAAAAACGGGCCGTCGTATGCGGCGATCGGGTTCGGCGGCGAAGGGTTCTGCACCTTTACGATCGCCAGCCGCACGGGCGAGGGGCTGACCAGCGCTTCGACCTTTACCAAGCGCCGCCGCTGTGTGATGTGCGACAGCCTCTGCATCCGCTGAGGGCAGGGGAAAGGAGAGATCATGGACAATAAGAACATCGAAGAGATCGTCAAAAAAGTTTTGGAGAGCATGACGGGCGGCAGCGTGCCTGCGCGCGGCGCCGCGTCGCAGGCGATCCCCAAAACGGCGCGCGTGGCAAAGCTCGTGGAAAAAGGGCGCTTTGAATTGCAGGAGTACCCCCTCCCCGAAGTGGGCGACGGAGACATCCTCGTCAAAGTCGAAGGGTGCGGCGTCTGCGGCACCGACGCGCACGAATTCAAAAACGATCCGTTCGGGCTGATCCCCGTCGTCCTCGGGCACGAAGGCACCGGCGAGATCGTCCGCATGGGCAAGGACGTCAAAAAGGACAGCGCGGGCAAAGATCTGCACCTCGGCGACAAGGTCGTCACCTGCATGATCTTCAAGGACAACCCCGATATCACCATGTTCGACCTGAACAAGCAGAACGTGGGCGGGGCGGACGTGTACGGGCTGCTCCCGGACGACGATGTGCACTTCAACGGCTGGTTTGCCGATTACATCCTCATCCGCAAGGGCAGCACGGTGTTCAACGTGTCCGATCTTGACCTGAAATCGCGCGTGCTCATCGAGCCGTGCGCGGTGCTCGTGCACGCGGTGGAGCGCGCCAAAACGACGGGCATCCTGCGCTTCAACAGCCGCGTCGCGGTGCAGGGCTGCGGGCCGATCGGGCTGATCTGCATCGCCGTGCTGCGCACGATGGGCATTGAGAACATCACCGCCGTAGACGGCGAGCCCAAGCGCCTGGAATTTGCCAAACGCATGGGCGCTTCCAAAACGGTCAACTTCAAAGACTATAAGGGCATCGAAGCGCTCGCGGGCGCGGTCGAAGCGAGCTTCGGCGGGCACCTTGCCGATTTCGCCTTCCAATGCACGGGTTCGCCCGTGGCGCATGCGAACATCTACAAGTTCATCCGCAACGGCGGCGGGTTGTGCGAACTTGGCTTCTTCATCAACGGCGGAGACGCGACCATCAACCCGCATTTCGACATCTGCGCGAAGGAGATCACCACCGTCGGTTCCTGGGTCTACACCCTGCGCGACTATGCGACCACCTTCGACTTTTTGAAGCGCGCCAAGGGCATCGGGCTGCCGATGGACGACCTGATCACGCACAGCTTCCCGCTGGAACAGATCAACGAAGCGCTCAAAACCAACCTGAGCATGCAGGGGTTGAAGATCGCCGTCATCAACAAGTGAACGGGGGCGCGCTATGGGCAAGGCGGTAGGCATCCTCGAAGTATTCGGGCTGACGACGGCGTTCGTTGCGGCGGACGCGGGCTGCAAGGCGGCGGACGTGACCATTGAAACGTTCGACAAAAACAAACCCGCCAATGCGGATTCGCTGCCCGTGCCGCTCATCGTGGCGATCAAATTCCGCGGCGACGTGGCAGCCGTCGATGCGGCGATGCAGGCGGCGGAAAACGCGGCAAAAGGCATGGCGGGCGTAGTCAGCCGCTATGTGATCCCCAGCCCCGAAGAGGACACCGAGCCGATGCTCAAACTCAGCGGGCTGGATAAAAAGTAAAGCGCGGCGCGTGCGCGGCGCAATACGGTACGGCAAACAGGGGTTCGCCCCGCAAAAATAAGAAAAAATCGCATTTCGGAGGAAACGGAAATGGCAAAGGAAGCATTGGGTATGATCGAAACGCGCGGTCTGGTCGCGGCGATCGAGGCGGCGGATGCAATGGTGAAGGCGGCGGAAGTCGAACTCATCGGCACCGAAAAGATCGGCAGCGGTTTGGTCAGCGTGATGGTGCGCGGCGACGTCGGCGCGGTCAACGCGGCGGTGGACGCAGGCGCGAACAACGCGTCCCGTTTGGGCGAGCTGGTCGCAAAGCACGTCATTCCCCGCCCGCATTCGGACGTTGAAAAGATCCTGCCCAAACTGCAATAAGGCGGGTCACCGGGAGAGCGCCACATGGGCAGAGCACTTGGTTTTATCGAAATATCCGGCGTAGCGGCTGCTGTGGACGCGCTTGACATCATGTGCAAGGCGGCGAATGTCGAATTTGTCACATGGGAGAGGAAACTTGGCGGCAGGCTGGTCACCGTCATCGTACAGGGCGACGTGTCCGCCGTTGCGGAGGCGGTGGAAGCCGCTGCGGCACGCGCGATCAAGCGCCCCGTAGCCAAAGCGGTCATAGCCAACCCGCACTCCGAAACAAGGCGCATGGTGGAACTTTCCGCCTCGCGCATCAAGGGGAGGGCTTAAAAGATGGAAACACCGCAGAAGGTGCCCGCGAAAGCGGCCCGAAATAGATCTTCAAATCAAAAAATAAGCAAGGAGGCACAAAGAACTATGTCACTCGAAGCATTGGGTATGATCGAAACCAGAGGCTTGGTCGCAGCGATCGAGGCGGCGGATGCGATGCTCAAAGCAGCGAACGTCACCCTCATCGGTACCGAAAAGATCGGCAGCGGCTTGGTGAGCGTCATGGTGCGCGGCGATGTCGGCGCGGTCAACGCGGCGGTCGAAGCGGGCGCGAACAACGCGTCCAAACTCGGCGAGCTGGTTGCGAAGCACGTCATTCCCCGCCCGCATTCGGACGTCGAAAAGATCCTTCCCACCCTCGCGAAGTAAGCAGAGGCAGACCTTTCCCGCGCGCCGCACGGCGCGCGGGGTGAAGGGCGCCGCAGGCGCAGGCAGGCACGCCGCATAGCGGCGGGCAAGGGAGCCGCCGCCCTTTTTTCAGGCGGAGGCTGTTTTTTTACAGCCGCGGCGGCGGAAAAAACGCACGAAAAGGTGCGAAAGGCAGACGGCAATGGACGAAAAGACCATTGAACTTATCACAAAATTGGCGCTGGAAGCCATGCAGCAGCAACAGGCGGCGAAAAAGGGGTACCTTGTTCCCGTCGGCGTTTCCGCGCGCCACGTGCACCTCACGCAGGAGCATGTGGAGGCGCTGTTCGGCGCGGGGCACACGCTGCACCCCAAAAAGGAGCTCATGGGCGGGCAGTTCGCGGCAGAGGAATGCGTCACCATCGTGGGGCTGAAACTGCGCGCCATTGAAAACGTGCGCGTGCTCGGGCCTTGCCGCAAGCAGTCGCAGGTGGAAGTTTCCGCAACGGACGCGCTCCGCCTCGGCGTAAAGGCGCCCATCCGCGAGTCGGGCAAACTTGCGGGCAGCGCGCCCATCGCCATTGTGGGGCCGTGCGGCGCGGTGTACCTGAAAGAGGGCTGCATCATCGCCATGCGCCACATCCACATGTCGCCCGCCGACGCGCAGGCGGCAGGGGTCAAAGACGGGGACATCGTCTCCGTCCGTGCAGACAACGAGCGCGCCACCGTGTTCGATAAAGTGCTCATCCGCGTGAACGAAAGTTTCACGCTCGAAATGCACGTCGATACGGACGAAGCCAACGCCTGTAAGATCAGAACGGGCGATACGGTGCGCATCCTGTAAGGGAGGAGAGCCATGATCATCGGGAAAGTTGTGGGGAGCGTCGTCTCTACCCGCAAGTGCGAAAATCTTGTAGGCAACAAATTCATGATCGTCGAACCCGTTCCCGGCATGCGGGTGAACAACCGCGTGGTCGCCATCGATAAGATCGGCGCGGGCATCGGCGAATACGTGCTCGTGGCGCAGGGCAGCGCGGCGCGCGTGGGCTGCGGCATGGAGTACGCGCCCGTAGACGCGGCGATCGTCGGCATCCTCGACGACGGGCAAGACCTGAAATTGAAGTGAGCCCGCCCGCTCGGGTACGGGCAGACCCCCGCCGCGGGCGGGGCGGATACGGTATGGAGATCAGGGAACTCGCCGCACTGCTGCGGCAAAACGGGGTGGTCGGCGCAGGCGGCGCGGGCTTCCCTTCTTATGCAAAACTGGACGGGCGCGCAAAGACGGTCATTCTGAACTGTTCGGAGTGCGAACCGCTTTTAAAGCTGCACAGGCAGCTTCTGGAACGCTACACCGACGAGATCGTTTCCGCTTTCAAGCTCATCAAAGATACGCTCGGAGCGGAAGAGGCGATCGTCGGCGTCAAAAAGGCATACAAAAAGACCGTCGCCGCGTTGGAAGGGGTGCTGCCCCGCTATGAAGGCGTGCGGCTGGGGCTGCTTGACGAAGTGTACCCCGCCGGCGACGAGGTCGTGCTTATATACGAACTGACGGGCAAAACGGTGCGCCCGGGCGGGCTGCCCATCGAATGCGGCGTGTGCGTGTTCAATGTGGAAACATGCTACAACCTCTGGCGCGCGCTGCACAAAAATGAGCCCGTCGTGGATAAGCTGGTCAGCGTCGTGGCGGAAGTGGCGCGTCCCGCCACGCTGCGCCTGCCCATCGGCATGCCCATCGAAGAGGCGGTGCGCCTTGCGGGCGGCGCCACGGTGGAGGACCCCGTCTATTTTGTCGGCGGGCCGATGATGGGCAATATCCGCCCCGGCAACGCGCCCGTCACAAAGACGACGAACGCCATCCTCGTGCTGCCGCAGGATCATTATCTGGTCGTGCGCAAGCGCGCCTCGGCGGAAACGATGCTCAAACGCGCGGCGGCAAGCTGCTGCCAGTGCACGATGTGCACCGATCTTTGCCCCCGCCATTTGCTGGGGCACCCCATCCGCCCGCACCTTTTCATGCGTGCGGCGACCTGTAAAGACGTGCAGGATCCTTCCATCTTTGTGGACACGCTGTTCTGTTCTTCCTGCGGGCTGTGCGAACTGTATTCCTGCTTCCAGGGGCTTTCGCCGCGCACGCTCATCACCGAGTACAAGAACAGGCTGCGCGCGGAGGGCGTGAAGCCGCCGCAGGTGCAGGCTGCGCCCGCGGATCCCGCCCGCGCGCTGCGCAAAGCGCCGCTCAAACGGCTGATGGCGCGGCTGGATCTGGTGAAGTACGACGTTCCCGCCCCCTTCAAAGAGGGCTGCGCGGACGCGGATACCGTGTATATCCCCACCCGCCAGCACATCGGCGCGCCTGCCGTGCCCTGTGTAAAGGAAGGGGATGCGGTCGTGCGCGGGCAGGTGATCGCCGCGCCCGCCGAAGGGCTCTCCGTCGCCGTGCATGCGTCGGTCACGGGAAGGGTGCGTTCGGTCACGGCGGCAGAGATCGTCCTTGAAAGGACAGGAGAACAGGCATGAGCAAAGCGATCGGAATGGCGGAATTCAAAACGGTGTCGGCGGGCATGACCGCAGCCGACATCATGGTCAAGACCTCCGCCGTGGATATCATCGAGGCGGAGACGGTCTGCCCCGGCAAATACATCGTCATCATCACGGGCGAACTGTCGGCGGTCAACGCGGCGGTGCAGGCGGCGGTCGCGCAGCAGCCGCTGCATCTTATTGACAGTTTCGTGCTCGGCAACCCCGCGGAAGAGATCTTCCCCGCCATCTATGGCGCCTCGCAGGTGGAGGAGGTGCGCGCGCTCGGCATCATGGAAACGTATGACGCCGCCGCGATCATCGTCGCCGCCGACCAGGCTGCGAAAACGGCGGAAGTTTCCCTGATCGAGATCCGCCTGGCGCGCGGCATGTGCGGAAAAAGTTACCTTTTGATCACGGGGGAAGTTGCCGCCGTGGAGGCAGCCATTGCGAACGCGCAGAAGTCCGTGGAGCCGCGCGGCATGTTTCTGGACAGCTCCGTCATCGCACGGCCGGATAAGAAGTTTATCGAACACATTCTGTAACGTATCGCCGCGCCGCTTGCAGGCGCGGCGTTTTGCTTGCTTTTGCGCTCCGTTTGGTATATACTGTATATGCGCGGGCGCGGCAGCCCGCAGCGGAAAGGAGGGGGAAACCATGCTCGCCATCGAACGCAGGAACAGGATCCTTGCGCGGCTGAAAGCCGAAAAACACGTCGTCGTCAGCGAACTTGCCAAACAGTTCGGCGTTTCGGAAGAGACCATCCGCCGCGACCTTGACCGCATGGAAAAGGAAGGGCAGGTCGTCAAATCGTACGGCGGCGCCGTGCTCAGCGAAAGCGGCGTGGCGGAGCTGCCCTTTGTGGTGCGCAAGCGCTCCAACGTCGAAGAGAAGATGAAGATCGCCGACATCGCCGCGTCCCTGATCGACGACGGCGACGCGATCATCCTTGACGCCTCGTCCACCGCCGTGTTCATTGCGCAGAAATTAAAAACGAAAAAGAACATCACCCTCATCACCAACTCGGTCGAGGTGCTGATGGAGCTTTCGGACGTGGTCGGCTGGCGCATCCTCTCTACGGGCGGCACGCTCAAAGAAGATTCCTGCGCACTCATCGGCCCCATTGCGGAGGGCATGCTCGCCGCCTATCATGTGGGCAAGGTCATCCTCTCCTGCAAGGGAATGGACGAAGAGGGCGGCTTTTCGGATTCGAACGACAGCCACGCCGCCTTGAAGCGCAGGATGCTCGCCTGCGGCGCGCAGAAGATCTTTGCCGTCGATTCCAGCAAGTTCGGCAAGCGCTCGTTCATCGAGATCAGCGGCTTTGACGGCATTGACGCGGTCATCACCGACCGCCGCCCGCCCGAACAGTGGGAACGGCTGCTCGCTTCGCACGGGGTGGAGGTGCTGTATCCCGAACAGGCATAGCGTAGCGCGGCAGTGTTTCGGACTGGGCATGGTGCGGCTGTGTTACGGGCAGGCGCAGCGCGGCTGTGTTATGGTCAGGTACGGCGCGGCGGGATGTCCGCAAAAGCGCAGTGCGGCTGTAATCGTGCGGAATGTCCTTAAAAGTGCGGAACGTTTGTAAAAAACAGGTCAAAGCGGGAGGCTTTTGCAAAAGCAAAAGCCTCCCGCTTTTCATGGCAGGGCGGCGCAGCCATTCGGCTGCGCCGCCCGCAGTTTTGCCGCCGTACGGCGGAAGCATGGCAAATCACCGAAAGGGGGCAAACGGTACGTGCTTGACAAACCTGCGGAGATGGCATATAATGATGCGGAAAGAGGAAGCGTATGAACGACAGGGGCATTTATCTTGCGGAAGCCGACCTTGAACGGCAGATCTATTTTAAGGACGAGACCATTCTTTCGGAAGTGGGGCACTTTCATGACAGCGTGGAATTTGTTTTCCTGCTCGAAGGGGAGATCGAGGCGCGGCACCTTGCCGAGGTGCGGCACATGTGTGCGGGCGAGATCTTTTTTGCGGACAGTTTCGAATACCATTGCTATAAAAAATGTACGCCGCAGATCCGCGCCATCGTGCTGGTGCTGAGCCGCGAATACACAAAGGTATTCACCGATTCCTACCGCGGGCGGACGCTGCCTGCGTACATGACGGACACTGGTTTCAACGCGGATGTGATCGGCATGATGTCACGCTGGCTGCGGGAAGAGGGCGGGCATCGGTCGTATTTGTGCAACTTCGGGTACAGCAACCTGCTCTTTGCCAAGCTGGTGCAGCGCTATTCGCTTGTTCCGATCGAAGAGGGGAAGGGAAAGCGCGTGACGGTGAAGGTGCTCCGCTACATCAACGAGCACTGCACGGAGGATATTTCCCTCGCCTCCGTCGCCAAAGAGATCGGCTACACAAAAGAGTACTGCTCCAAGATCTTCCACGACATCGTGGGGATCAACTTCCGCGACTATTTGAACCTTCTGCGCCTGCGCAAGGCGGGCGAGTATTTTGCAGACCGCAAGCGTACGGGCTTTACAACTTTGGAGATCGTCTATAAATGCGGATTTAACAGCACGGCAACATTTTATCGGGCACTGAAAGCGGCAAAAACAAAAAATATTACTTTTTGAAGCGGATAATCGCTGATTTGATATTGATTTCGCAACTAAAAATGAGGTAGACTTTATTTGCGGCAGCAGGTAAAGTCTTTTTTTGCGCCGCACGGGAGGCAATGGTAGGATGGGTAAGATCGTAACGGTATCCGTGATCGGCGCAGGGGCGCGCGGCGGCGAAGCCTACGGCAGGTACATGGCGGCGCATAAGGACAAGTTCCGCATCGTCAGCCTATGCGATGTGAACGAAGAGCGGCTGGAAAAGTACGGGGAAACATTCGGCGTGCCGCCTGCGGCGCGGTTTACAAGCGAAGACGAGTTCTTTGCCGAAAAGCGCAGCGACGTGCTTTTGGTGAGCACGCTCGACCGGATGCACGTGCGCATGGCAAAGCGCGGGCTGGAGCTCGGGTATGATATCCTGCTCGAAAAGCCTATTTCGGACGACCCGAAGGAGCTGCGCGAACTGGTTCGCTGCACAAAGCGATCGGGCAGGACGGTCATGGTCTGCCACGTGCTGCGCTACACGGCGGCGATCAGCAAGGTGAAGGAGCTGCTCGACGCGGGCGAGATCGGCAGGATCATCTCCGTCGACCACACCGAAAACGTTGTGTTCTGGCACGAAGCACACAGCTACGTGCGCGGGAATTGGCGCAGAAGAGAGGACACGACGCCCATGATCATGGCAAAGTGCTGCCACGATATGGATCTGCTGCAATATTTTGTGGGGGCGAAGTGCAAAAGCGTTTCTTCCATGGGGTCGCTGCTCTATTTCCGCAAAGAGAACAAACCGGCGGGGGCGGCCGACCGCTGTACGCAGTGCAAGTACGTGCGCACCTGCCCGTACAGCGCCGAGCGCATTTACATCGATATGTGGAAGAAGGACTTCGGCGCGCCCGAAAACGCATGGCCGATGCACGTCATCACGGATGAGCTTCCGCTGACCGAACAGAACCTGCGCAAGGCGATCGAAACGGGGCCCTACGGCAGGTGCGTGTTTTCCTGCGATAACGACGTTGTCGACAACCAGACGACGATCATGCAGTTTGAAAACGGTGTGGCTGCCACGCTGAAAATGGAGGCGTTCGTCAAGTACGGCGGGCGTGACATCCGCTTTTTCGGTTCGGACGGCGAACTGTGTTTGCACGAGGGCGAAGACAGGATCGTGCTCAAAAAATACTTCGGCGAGGATAAGGAGTGGAAGATCTCAGACCTCACCGACGATTTGGAAGGGCATGGCGGCGGCGACCACAGAATGATCGATAAATTGTACGAGATCCTTGCCGAGGGCAATACGCAGGTGGATACGTCCATTGAAAATTCGGTGGAGAGCCATTATATGGCGATCGCGGCGGAGGCTTCGCGCCTGCAAGGCGGCGCTTTGGTCGAACTTGCCCCGTATCGGAAAGATTGACCCGCCCTTGCGGCAGAATAACGGATAAGGAGGAGACGGAATGAGTCGGAACAAGATCCTGCATCGGGTCATGCTCACAATATTGGCGCTGGGCTTTGCGGCATCGGCGCTGCTTGCTTTGCTGTTTGCCGTGCAGCCCGCACGCGCCGCCGACGAAGATACGGTGACGGTGAGCGGGCTTTCGGTCGAGTGGGACGGGAACGGCGGCGCCCAAGACTTTATTCTTTTGCAGTTGAATGGGGCGGTGTTTACGGCAGGAACGACCAGCAACAGCCATTGGGACTATTTTTCTTCGCATGTGTTCGTAAACGGAACAGATGTTTCCGGTAAAGTAGCGTGGGCGACGGAGGGGATGTATACAAATACTTCTCAATTCTGCTTTTATGTTGCTCAGAACGTTTTGCGGCAGGACGGCAGCGATGTCATTGAAATCAGGGAAGGCTGTAAGATTCCCTTAAATGACGGTGAGGATTACTACGTCGTCTCCGAAACGGCTACCTTTGTCGCACCTGTTAATGCTACGGGTACGGGCACGGAGACGTTTGTCTCGGGATCGTCCGTGACAGTCGACGGCATTTCCGTCGAATGGGATGGGAACAGCGGTAACAATGATCTTGTAACTCTCTCTTTGGAGGGAGCGGCTTTTGATTCAAATGTTACGTCCAATACGCATCGTCATGAGATCGAAGCGTATATCTTTGTCAACGGCACGCAAATTTCGGATGTTGCGTGGGCGGTCGAGGGAAGATATACAAATCCTAAGCATTATTGCTTTTATCTTCCGCAGGGAGTACTGAAACAAGACGGAACGGATGTCATTGAAGTGCGCAGAGGCTGTCACATTCCTGTCAACGACGGGGAAAGCTATTATGTCGTCTCCGAAGCGGTGCGTTTTGCCGCTGTGGGAACGTCTTCGGGCACGGAAGTGTTCCAAAAGCAGCTTATTTGGGAAGCGAAGGAATACGACGCAAGCGCGGATGTGTTTGTGGCGCAGACGGCACAGCAGGGCGTTTTGGGCGGTTACGATACATCGGGCGTGGCGTTCGGGAACATGTCGCAGGAGCATCCGGAGTGGGGGCTTCCGTTGGTAGAATATTCGGCGCAGACGATCGGGGCGCTTTCGGAAGGGCAGTTCGCTATCTATGAATTCACGGCTCCCATGGATGCGGCGACGTTCAAAAGCGCAGAGATCAAGTTTATGTACAATCAGGCGGGTGACCTGTTCTATGTCTATCCGCTCGGGGTTGAAACGCTCGGGTATGAAAACGCCGTGCAAAGTTTCCGCACGTCGGCAAGCGGCATTCAATCCGTCACCCTTTCGGCAGAGTTGCTCAGTGAAAAAATGGGGGGGGGTACTCTTAACGGATTTATCGTTCAGCTTGTGAGCGGCACGGGCGGGCAGCAGTTCTTTTTAGACAGCATTACCCCTTCGGAAAGCGGCTATACCCCCGCAGCAGTGGAAAAGGTGGAAGAGCCGCAGGAATTCCAATGGGAAACGAATAAGCAGTACGATATAGCCGACGATCTGCTGGTGTATGAGGGGAACGGCTTAACGTTCAACCCGAACGGGAACACGGGTTGGGGGCTTCGCGGAGACGGCGTTGCGAATACGGATTCGCTTTCCGTAAACGACAGTTTTACGGTCGAGTTTTCTACGCCCATTCCCGCAGATACGGCAAACAGCATACAGACCGAGTTTATGTACAACACTCTTCCGGCGCTGTTCTACGTCTATCCGCTCGGTACCGAAGAGATGACGGCGGCTACCGCCGTGCAGAGTTTCCGCCCGTCGTCGGCTGCGGTGACAACGGCAGCCCTTTCTTTGACGAAGCTTGCAAAAGACGGGTACATCGGCGGCTTTGTCGTGCAGCTTGCAGACGGCGAGAGCGCACAGTTCTTTTTGGAGAGCGTGACCCTTTCGGAACAAGTTGTTGAGGCGGAGGTGGAAGTTCCTGCCGAGCCCGAAAAGGCGGGTGACGTCACCGTCGCTTCCGTTCAGGTCGTCTGGCATAGCGAGGGCAGCAACTGGATCTACATCCATCTTAAAGGCGCCGCGTTTACGCAGGCAAGCGAAGCGGTGGCAGAATCGCAATTTTCCTACTTTACGTCGCACATTTCCGTGAACGGCACTTTGCTCTCCGATATGGCGGGCGGCGTGTTTGCGGCGAAAAAGGGGTACTATGCCGACCAAACCCGCTTTATGATCGAACTTTTGGCGGGGAAGAGTTATTCGCTGCGCAACGACGGCACGGACGTGATCGAGATCGCAGAGGGCTGCCGCTTCCCCGTGACGGGAGCGGATTCCGTCGATTATTATGAAGTTTCGGAAGCGGCGTCTTTCCGCTCCGTTTCCGATGTGCCGCATGCGATCGACGACAACCCCGAAACATTCGTGCAGCAGCTTGAATGGGCGGCGCGGAAGTACGATGCGGACGGCACGGTGTTTTTAGACGTTGCCGCAGAGGAGAACGTGCTCGGCGGGTATGATTCGCAGCGCGTGCTGCCGAAAGATTTCAGCGACCATGCAGATTGGGGGCTGACGGACTATGCCGCCTATACGGTGAACGCTTTGCAGAGCGAACAGTTCGCGGTGTTCCGCTTTACGACGCCCATCGACGTGTCCGCCTTCAAAAGCCTTTCCGTCGGATACAAGTACGGTGCGAACGCGCTGTTCTATGTCTATCCGCTGGGCACGACCGCGCTGACCTATGAAAACGCGGTGCAGAGCTTCCGCACGGACGGCAGCCCGCTCGCCCTTTCCCTTGAAGCGCTCGCCGAAGACGGCGCTGTGAAAGGCTTTATCATACAGCTTGCGGCGGGCGGCTCGGCGCAGTTTTTCCTGGACGACGTTACGCCGTCGGCTGCGGCGGTTACGCCTGTAAAAGAGCAGGCTTCGGCGGAAAAGGCGGGCGACGTCACCGTGTCGTCGGTGGCGGTGCGCTGGGGTGCGGAAAGCAACCGCGTCACCTTTACGCTGAGCGGCGCAAACTTTACGGCGGTAAACGAAGCGAGCACGGAAAATTTTGATTACTTTCTGTCCTCTATATCGGTGAACGGCGTAAAACTTTCGGATATGCGCAGCGAAGTGCTTTCCGCAACGAAGCGCTTTTATGACAACGCCACAAGCTACATGATCACACTTTCCGCGACGGGCGCGCACGCCCTTAAAAACGACGGGAACGACGTGATCGCAGTGGAGGCGGGCTGCCGCTTCCCCGTCAGCGGCTGGGAGCTTGCGGGCGGCACCGATTATTATGAAGTGAAGGAGAGCGCCGAATTCTGCTCCGTGTCGGGCGGGAACGTTGCGCAGGGCGAAACGCCCGAAACCTTCGTGCAGCAGCTTGAATGGGCGGCGCGGAAGTACGACGCGGATGGCACGGTGTTTTTGGACGTTGCCGCGCAGACGGGCGCGCTCGGCGGGTATGATTCGCAGCGCGTGCTGCCGAACGATTTCAACGACAATGAGGACTTGAGTTCGGTGCTGACGGACTATGCTGCCTATACGGTGCAAGCCGTGCAGAGCGAACAGTTCGCGGTGTTCCGCTTTACGACGCCCATCGACGTGTCCGCGTTCAAGAGCGTGGTCATCGAATACATGTACAATGCGGCGGACGCGCTCTTCTACGTCTATCCGCTGGATACGCAGGCGCTCGGTTTTGACAATGCCGTGCAGAGCTTCCGCACCGTCGGCAGCGGCATCAACACGGTCACCCTCTCCGCAGAGGCGCTCGCGGGCGAAGACGGCGCCTTCGGCGGCTTCATCCTCTGGCTTGCGGACGGTGCAAGCGCGCAGTTCTTTTTAGACAGCATCACGCCTTCGGCGGAAAGCCATACGCCCGGTGAGGTCGAAGAAGTCATTCCCTTTGCATGGGAGCTCGGGCAGCTGTTCGACGCAAACGAAGACGTGTTCGTGCCCACGGAAAAGACGGAGATCGGCGGCTATTCGTCGCTGCCCGTCGTGGTGAGCAACGTGGATCAGTGGGGCATCACGGCGTTTGCCGCGCATTCGGGGCAGATCATGCAACAGGGGCAGTTCCTGCGCTTTGCCTTCGCCGAGCCCGTCGATACGGCAACGGCGAAGAGTATGGTGCTCGACGTTTTGCACAACGCTGCGGCAGGCTTCTATGTCTACCCTCTTGATGCGCAGGCGCTCGGCATGGAACACGCCGTGCAGAGCTTCCGTACAGAGGGCGGGTCGGCGAACGTGGAACACGTCACCCTCTCCCTTCCGGAGCTTGCGGACGATGACGGGCTGGTGCGCGGCTTTATCGTGCAGCTGATGACGGATACGGGCGCGCAGTTCTTTTTGGACGGCGTTACGCTCTCCGCCGAAACGGCGGAAGCGGAGGTGGAGGACTTCACCCCGCCGACCTACGAGCAGAAGGAGGTCGCGATCACGGAAGTCAGCTATACCTACCGCTACGAGGGCGGGTATGACGACCTTCTGATGATCACGTTCAACAGCAGGATCTTCACCGTCGCTAACGAGCGCGTCGTTTTGGACGACTTTGAGGACTTCCTCTTCATCAACGGCGTTTCTGTTGCGGAAAGCGGCATCGGCGACTACGCGCTGCGCGGCATGTTCCAGCGCTATGACCGCCTCGGCATCTTCATCAAAAACAACCAGACGGGCAGCGTGAACAACGACGCGTTCGATACGATCACCTTTGCGGAAGGGTTCGCCATCCGCGGCTCTTCGGAAGACTATACAAAATATACGCTGGCAGCCGACGCGGTGTATTACACCAACAGGATCCTGGACGAAGGGCAGCAGATCGGGCTTTCCAAGGAATCCGATCCCCGCGCCGACCAGACGCTGACGCCCGTTGCGGTGCGCTTCTCGCTGCGGAACGGGCAGGCGGAACTTAGCGTCTCCTTTGATAAGACGGTGCGCTCGGACGAGGCGGCGCAGGCGGAGGAGGTGCAGCAGTACATCCTCGTGGACGGCAAAAAGCTCTCCGAGATCGGCGGCGTCACCGTTTCGTATGCAGACAGTTCCACCTTCTTGTTCTCCTTTGCCTATACGCCCGCAGGCGAAAGCGTGCAGGTCGGCGTGGCGGCGGGGCTGACGGTGCAGACCAACCCGAACGAGCCGCTGACCCAAAAGACGGTGCAAAGCGCCATGACCTTTGTATGCGGCGCAGACGGCGCCTATTACCCGCAGGACGACGCGGCGCTGAACGTGTGGTGGGTGACTTCGCCCGTTATCACGGCGGCGGAGGAAGAGTCGGGCGACATCGGCCGCATGACGTTTGAGCTGCGCCTCTCCGTGCAGAACGCGACGGCGGACAGCCTTACGGGCGACATGCTGCAACACATCCTCATCGGTGAAAAGACTTTGGCGGAGATCCTTGCCGAAGACAGCGGCTCTTCCGCAAAACTCGGCACGTTCGCGATCGAAGTCACCGTTCCCGCAAGCTATCTTACGGACGGGCTCACGGTCACGGCAAAACAGGGGCTGCGCACCCCCGCGGGCGGCACGCTCGCAGCCGACGAAGCGTTCACCTACGACGGCATGCTCGAAGTTTTCGTCGGCGAAGTGCACCGTGAAGAGGCGGAGCCGCTGCTCACGCCCACGGACGTGAACACCGTCATCCGCGCGACGGACGGCGTTGAAAAGGGGAGCAACCAGCTCTTCATTGAATTCACCACGCCGTGCAGCTTTAAATACCTGCCGTTCGCGCAGGAGAGCGCGGAAACGATCTTTGCAAGCTACGGCTCCGTGGGGGTGAACATCCCCGCGCGGTATGTATACGAGCTCAACCGCTACGGCATGCGCGAAAGTTTGTGGGACGATCTTTACATCGACGGCAAGAGCGTGCGCGAATGGGCGGAAGCGGACGGCGGCAAGGACGCCGCGCGCCTCATCGACCTGTATTACCAGGGGACGAACTTCGGCGTGTACTACCTGCAGATCGTCATCGATAAGTACAGCTCGTCCGCCATGGATTGGAGCGAGCCGCACACGCTCACGTTCAAAGCGGGCTTTGTGACCCCCGCCTTCGGCGTGTTTGAAAAGGACGTGCAGTGGGCATGGGATCCCGCTTCGCAGACGTGGGCGCCCGACGACTCCGCAAACGCGACCGTCGACCCCGATGCGCAGCTCAAACCCGAGGACGGGGAAGACCTGTTCGTCACAGGCGGCGGCACGTGGCTGATCGTGGGGCTGTGCGTTGGCGCTGCGGTCATTGTAGCGGCAGCCGTTGCGGCGGTCGTGCTCCTGCGGAAAAAGAAGAGGAAGGAAGCGGCTTCCGACGAAAGCGAGGATGAACAGGGATGAAAAAGACGCTGCTGAAAGGGGTTGCCTGCCTGTTTGCCTGCTGCATGGCGCTGGGCGCCGCGGCAGGCTGCGGGCAGAAGACGGGGGAGGAGAACATGGACGAGCCGCGCGCGATCGAGCCCGTAAGCCCTGCCGAAAACGGCACGGCGGTGCTCGCCAACGAATTTGTCGCCGCCTATGCGGAGGAGTATGAAGCGCGCGCGTCCGAAGCGTTCGTCGACCCGACGGATACGGTGAAGCGCGACCTCTACGCGCCCGTCGGGCTAACGCTGGAGTGGGAATGCGCCGAAAAGGCGCAGTCGTACACCGTCGCGCTGGCGCGGTCGCAGGATATGGCGGGGGCAGCGGTCTACGAAACGGATACGGAAACGGTGCAGGTGAATGACCTGTTCGTCGCCTCTGATTATTATTGGAAGGTGACGGCGCAGACGGCGGAAGGGGAGATCGCATCGGAAGTGTTTCACTTCACCACCGCGCAGACGCCGCGCACCGTGTACGTGGAAGGCGCTTCCAACACGCGCGACGTCGGCGGCTATGCCGCGGCGGGCGGGAAGCGCGTGAAGCAGGGCATGCTCTACCGCGGCGCAAAACTTGAAGACATCACCGCGGGCGGCAGGGAAAAGCTGCTGCAAGACCTTGGCGTTGCGACCGACCTCGACCTTCGCGGCGAGGACGGCAAAAGCGTGCTCGGCGCGGACGCGGGCTATGTGCACATCTCTTCGCCTTCTTACATCACGCCGAACGACGCGTCCGGTTCTGGCATCGACGTCGCCGCCAACCGCGCCGCCGTCGGAAACATTTTCAAGGTGCTCGCCAAGGAAGAAAGTTACCCCGTGTATATGCACTGCGCCATCGGGCGCGACCGAACGGGCACGATCGCCATGCTGCTTTTAACGCTTTTGGGCGTGGACGGGCGCGACATCTATATGGATTACGAACTGTCCCTCTTTTCTTCGGCGGGCTGTTCAGACAACACGACGGCGCTCAAACTGCTGAGTACCTATTTTGACCCGACGTATTCGTATATCTGTGACTATGCGGGCGGAACGCCTGCCGAAAACTGCGAACGGTTTTTGCTGGACTGCGGCGTGACGGAGGCGGAGATCGCCTCGATCCGTTCTCTGCTGCTGGTCTGAGCCTGCCGTGTGCGGCAGTAGCTGCCGCAGCCAAATAAGGAGGAAACAAAGAATGCGCAAAGCAGTAAAAAAGATCGCAGCGGCGGGGCTGGGGCTGGCGCTTTTGCTGGCTTCGGCGGGGTGCGCCGCGGGAACTTCTCTCAACGCGGAGGCGCTGCGCTTTGTCGAGCGCGGCAGCGACGGCTTGCTCCGCCTCATCCGCACGAGCGAAGACCTTACGTTTTATACTTCGGACGATGAGCTGACCGAGTTCATGAACGACTTCTACGCGCGGCACATCCGCGCGGGCGAGGAGTCGATCGGTACGGCGCGGATGGGCGCCTGCTGGTCGTATGCAAAGGAGTGGGAGGCGCTCTCCCTTTCGTGGTTTGACAGCACCGCCCTCGCCCTCAAAGAGTACGACGCCGACGCGCTCATGCAGCGCTACATCAATTCGATCGACATCGATAAATTCGGCAACGCGTATGTGTGGTTCAACGATACGGACTTCCCCGTGGACGGCGACGCGTACGGCATGCCCGGGCAGGGCTGGGTGTTCCCGGACTACAAGGAGCTGGGCACCTACGGCGCCGAATTCAAAGAATCCGCCGAGGGCTGGACGGCGGACGGCAAGGCGGGGGATACGTCGAAGAAGGGCTACATCACGGGCAATTATTACGGCGGCACGGACGAAACGTACGATATGTTCTCGCCAGCAACGGAGTTTTCCGCAGACCTTGCGCCCTTTGTCGAGATCCGCATGATCGTGGAAGATCTGAGCCGCAATGCGGGCATGCAGACGACGGATATCGCCGATTACGGCATCGTCTGGAAGACGGAGGCGGGCGGCAGCGAATGGTTTGAGGTCAGGGCGTCCGAATTTGCCTCCAACCCCGTTGCGCTCGGGCAGTACAACAAGGTGCGCACCTACTTCCCCATGTACCTGCACCCCGATTGGAGCGGTACGGTCACGCAGGTGGGCGTGCGCGTCTATCCGAAGGAAGGGGAGCGGCTGAACATCGATTGCAGCCTTGAATATTTCCGCACCATGGCGGATACCCGCCAGACCACGAGTTCGGCAAAATATATCCTCACGTTGGAGGAGATGACCTCCTATTCGGGCGATCTTACGACGGTCGCTGGCAACATCGGGCGCGCGCGGCAGGCGTTCCTGTTCCAGGCGTATGCCTGCAAGGGCGCGGAAGGGCTGGTCGACCTTTCGTACCTGCCGGGGCATGACAGCGCCATGGGGCTCGGGCACCGCATCGGCAACGGGTATTACGACATTTACCCGCCCTGCAACCTGAACCTCGAAGCGAACATGTACTTCTACCTGAGCTGCGTGGCGCTCGCAGAAATGGAGCAGGCGCTCCTGGACGCGGGCGTGCAGACGGAGCAGACTTCCGTCGCCAATTACGACCCGTACGGCGTGTTCGGCGCCGAAAACGCGGGCAAGGGCGAGATCGTGTACGATTACACGCCCGAAGAGCTGCTCGCGCTTGCCGATACCGTAAAGCAGAACATCCGGCGCGACTATGACGAGGGCGGCTTCTGGAACCCCGCAACGGGGCGGTATGCCTGGGGTATTTACGACGCGGATTCCTTCGGCGAAGAGGGCACCCCGCTCGATTACGGGATGACGGAAACGAACATCCGCATGGTGTACCACGGGCTTGCCACAGAAGAACAGGCGCAGTCCATCTATTCCTGGCTGGACGGCACGCGCACCGTGGAAGGGGATACCTCTACGGGCAGCGACATCTATTTCTATCAGTTCGGGCCGCGTTCGACCACGCGCGACAACAAATATGATTACACAAGCATTTATCGGGATGAAGCGTTTTCCATCAAGGTTCAGGACGGCGGCGCCATCCTGTATACGTCTTACTACGATATGCTCGCGCGGCAGCAGCTGTTCGGGTCGGACGCAAGTTATGAGCGGCTGCAGAGCATCAACGACTGGTACCACGAGGTGCTGGCGGCGGGCGGCACGGGCGCAAGTTTTTACAGCACGTACTATATGCAGAAGCAGATGCAGGACCTCGAAAACTACGACTATTACACCTTGCAGGGCGGCGGCTACGACGGCGCGCTGGGGCTGGACAACGAGTTTTACGAATCGGCGATGATCTACGCCATCCTGCCGCAGGCGTATCTGGGGCTGGACGGGGGCTATTCCCAACTTTCGCTCGCGCCCGACCTGCCCGAAGCGCTCGATTACATCGCCATGACCAACCTGCGCTTCGGCGGGCACAAGTACGATTGCCTGGCGACGGACGATCAGCTCATCCTTTCGGGGATCACGGGCGATACGGAAGGGCTCACGCTGCGCGTAACGTTCAAGGTGCCCGAAGATGGCAGCTTCACCGTGACGGTGAACGGAACGGCTACGGACGCGTATACGGTGCAGGGCGGTACCATCGTGCTTACGATCCCGTTCGGGAACGTGAATATTGCTGTCCGCTGAGCGGACAAGACGGAGGAATGTTATGTTGAAAAGGATCATGCGGTTCGGTCTGCTCGCTTTGCTTGCGTGCGCCTTCGCGTTCGGCGCGGCGGCGTGCTCGGGCGGCGGCAACCAGAGCATCGGCGACGCGGACGGCGAAGAGCTGCGCGTCTCTTACCAGCAGGACAGCGCGGAAGCGCGCGTGTTCACGGCGCTTGCCAACGCCTTTGTCGCCGAGCAGAAGGAGAAGGGCAACAGCGTGCGCATCACGCCCATTGCGATCTCGGCGGCGGATTACAACCAGTCCATATTGAAGATGAACAGGGCGGAAACGCTGCCGGACGTCGTGTATACCTATGACGATTACGCCTCGCAGTGGGCGGAGAACGGTGTGTTTGAAAATCTGGACAGCTACATCGAGCGCGATCTGGATCTTTCGCTGTACGACGCGAACGCCTTCGAAGCCGCGCGCGTGTACAACGGCTCGGTGTACTTTGCCCCGCGCGAATACAACCAGCCCGTCGTGTTCGTCAACACCGCGCTCATGGAGAAGTACGGCATTGACGTGAGCCGCTATGCAGGCGGCTGGACGTGGGACGAGATGGTCGCGCTTTTGCAGGACGTACGCGAAAAAATGGACGGCGAGCGGAATAAAGACAGTTTGTACCCGTTGGACAGCTCGTTTGAATGGTCGGCGATGCTCAACGCCTTTGTCCGTTCCGAAGGCGGGTATCTGTTCGACCCCGAAACGGGGAAGGCGGGGTTCGCGGAGGCGGGCACGCAGGCGGCAATGGGGAAGATCATGCAGCTGATCGAAGATAAGCTCATCGCCGACCCGCGTTCGAACGTGTCCGGCGGGGTATTCCTCAACGGGAATGCGGCGCTGTGGATCATGTCGCGCCCGCGCGTTTCGTCCTGCTTAGACAGCGAGATCGAGCTCGCCTTCCTGCCCATGCCGAAGATGGGGGAGGAGACGCACTACCTCTGCTACGGCAATACGGGGTACGCGGTTTCGTCCGCTTCCGAAAAGAAGGAGCTCGCCTGGGAGTTCTGCAAGTTCGTCATGAGCGAAACGGGGCAGGAAGTGTTCAGCGAAACGGGCAACTGCGTCCCCATCCTCCTCTCCATGCAAAAGGATGAAAACGCGGCGTGGCGGCAGAGCCTGAGCGGCGTGGATCAGAGCGCGTTCGTCCGTTCGGAGGGCGACGGCTATACTTATGTCCTTTCGACGTATGCGCGCGGGTACGACCAGTCGAAGGAGCGGAGCATCTACACCAAGGTGAGCCAGCTCATCGGGCAGCTTTCGCAGTACAAAACGGCTGCGGAGTTCTGCGAATACGCGCAGGGGCAGGTCAACGGCGTAAAGTAAACGGCGTAAAGTAAACGGCGTAAAGTAAACGGTTGTTTGAAAGGCAGGCGCGCCCCGCCGAACGGCGGGGCGCGGAAAAGGAGCGGGGCTTATGGACGCAGAAAAGATCAAAAAGGGGATCCGCAACAATTACAAAGGGTGGCTGTTCGTTTCGCCGCTCGTTCTGGGGCTGCTCATCTTTACGCTGTACCCCACGGTCTGCTCGCTTGTGTACAGCCTGCACGATACAGACCTTGTGAACCCGATGCAGAATTTCGGCTTCCAGAACTACGCCGCCCTCTTTGACGGCAGCAACGCTTCGCAGCTCTTTTGGAAGTCGCTCGGCAACACCTTTCTGTACGCCGTCATCTACATCCCGCTCAGCCTTGTCCTTACCTACCTTCTGGCATGGCTTCTGAACAAGGCGAGCAGGGGCACTTACGCCTTCCGCGTCATCTATTATCTGCCCGTGCTCATCCCGGGCGTGGTCGTGGGGCTCTTGTGGCAGGATATCCTGAACAACGAATACGGCATCGTCAGCGCGTTTTTGGATCTGTTCGGGGCGGAATTTGATTTTCTGACCTCGGATCACATCATGGGCACCTTCATTGCCATCCAGTTTTTCAATGTGGGCGGCGGCATGATCATCTGGATCGCGTCCTTCAAGTCGATCCCGCAGAGCATGTACGAAGCGGCGCGGCTGGACGGTGCGGGCGGCTTTCAGTGCCTGGTGCACATCACCATCCCGCTCTCTACGCCGTACATCTTTTACAACCTTGTGATGGGCATCATCGGCAGTTTGCAGGTCTTTGCCAACGCCTATGTGCTCACGGGCGGCACCGGCGGGGACGGCGACGCGCTGCTGTTCTACGTCATGAACATCTACAACACCGCGTTTGACGAGCTGAACTTCGGGCTGGCGTCGGCGCTTTCCTGGGTGCTGTTCATCATCATCGGGCTTTTGACGCTGCTCGTGTTCAAAACGAGCAGGTGGGTCTATTACGGGGAGGAGATGTAACGATGCACAACACAAAAACAAAGCGCGTCGTTTTGGGGATCGTCAAGTATGCCCTCATGTCGCTTCTCGCCGTCATCCTGCTCTTTCCCTTTTTCATGATGCTGACGCGCAGCTTCATGACGTGGAAGGAGGCGACGTCCGTTCCCGTAAAGGTCTTTCCCGAATCGCTCAACTTTTCCTCGTATGCGGAGGCGATGAACGCAGACTTTTTCGTCTACTTCAAAAATACGCTCATCGTGCTGGCGGTCAACGTGATCGGCGGCACACTGTCTGCCTACATCGTGTCTTACGGGTTTGCGCGCATCCGCTTCAAGGGGAACAACATTTTGTTCGCGATCGCGCTCTCTACAATGATGCTGCCGGGCATCGTTTCGCAGGTGCCGCTGTACGTGGCGTACAGCAAGATCGGCTGGCTGAACACGCTGCTGCCGCTCACCGTGCCGCAGCTGTTCGGCGGCGGGATGGTGAACATCTTCCTCATCCGCCAATACCTGCGCTCCATTCCCCAAAGCTACAACGAGGCGGCGAGGATCGACGGCGCTTCGGAGCTGCGCACCTGTTTTGAAGTCATCCTGCCCATGGTCAAGCCCGTGATCTTACTGACGGCGGTCAATACGTTTATGGCGTGCTGGAACGATTTTACCACGCCGCTCATGTACATTGACAGCACCGCGCCCGAGCAGTTCACGCTTGCCGTCGGCGTCTATTACCGTTTTCTGGGCGCGATCTCCAACAAGGACAAGGCGCCGAACGTGCAGATGGCGCTGTGCGTGCTCATGATGATCCCGTCCGTCGCCGTGTTCGCCGTCTTCCAGCGCTCGCTCATCGAAGGCGTGTCGCTCACGGGGCTGAAGGGCTGAAACAACAGGAGCCGCCTATGCGGCGCCGCATACAAAAAAGCTGTCCGCGCGTTGCAGCGCGGACGGCTTTTTTACGCCCGTTTTTGGCGGGGCGCCCTTTTGAACGGCATGGTCACGGGCGAGAGCCCAGCGCCCAAAAGGGGCGCGAGCAGGAGGTGCGGATCTTGGCGGCTTCGGTTTTTGCTTTTCGTCGCAGAAAAGCGGTTGACGGAAAGCCGAAAAAAGTGGTACAATACGGCACGGAGCAACATGGATGCCCGATAGGCGGTTAGCCCCTTGGGGGAAATAGATGAGTATTTCCTTATAAGGGGGTGATTGTATGGATTTCATGATCCTGCGCCTTCTTCTCCAATTGGTGGAGCAAGGCGTTGTCATCTCTTTCAGAGTTACAAAGGACAAAATCTACGTGATCATAAAAAAATAACCGCCCATATAGTTGGTAGCTTGTGGTGGCGGTTATTTTTAACTGAAACCGGGGCTGACCGCTGAACGGTGCATTCCTCTGTTGCTCTTTTATTTTACCACTTGTTTTGCGGTATGTCAATCGTTTCCCGGAAAATTTTCAGCAGCCGAAGGATGATCGGCTGCTGTTATTTCTGAAAAGGAAATAAGCTCTTCGGGAAATATGGCTGCACAAATAGTTGGTTTTTTGGCGGGGCGCTGCCGCAGAACGGGGCGTGTTGTCGGCATGCCGTTTGCGGGCGGTGGCTCGGCAAAGCGCCGCCTTGCGGAAAAAGCAGGGGGGTGAAAAACAGTTCCGCAAGGCTCGCGCGAACTGCCGCGAACACAGTAGTTTTTTTACTGCCGCGAATACGGCAGTTTTTTTATTGCCGCGAACACGGCAGTTCTTTTTGCTGCCTTTTCCCGTAACACAAAAGGCGACACCCGGTAAGGTATCGCCTTTTGCGTGGTGGGAAGAGGTAGATTCGAACTACCGAAGTCGGAGACGTCAGATTTACAGTCTGATCCATTTGGCCACTCTGGAATCTTCCCGAATATGAAATTGCCGCCGGGTGCTTTGCTGCGGGGCAGGGGCGCGGCTGTTTTGCCGCTTCGGCCGCTTGCCGCCGTGCGCTGCGCTGCGATTTTCGACGTTGGAGCCGGCGATTGGAATCGAACCCACAACCTGCTGATTACAAATCAGCTGCTCTGCCAGTTGAGCTACACCGGCGCGGTGGTGCCTCGGGGCGGAATCGAACCACCGACATAAGGATTTTCAGTCCTCCGCTCTACCGACTGAGCTACCGAGGCATTTTAAAGCCCGCCCGACAGCCTACATATGCTATCAAACAGGCTTCCCCAAAAGGGATTGGCGACCCGGAACGGTCTCGAACCGTCGACCTCCAGCGTGACAGGCTGGCGTTCTAACCAACTGAACTACCGGGCCGTAAAAACCGTATAAAAATTGTGGTGGGCCTTCACGGACTCGAACCGCGGACCGATCGGTTATGAGCCGACTGCTCTAACCAACTGAGCTAAAGGCCCGAATCTTTCGCGGCGCGCCCGTTCGCGCAACGCTTATTTATATTATACTATCCCGCAAAAAAAGTCAACTGTTTTTGCCAAAATATTTGCTGCCGTTTCAATTTTTTTCACGGCGCGGTTTTCGCCAAAAACAGTGTTCTTCCGCGCCGATCTCCTACGATCTGCCGCCGCGCGCATGGTATCTTTATAAGCGCCGGCGCGGCAGGGGAGTGAGTTATGAACGCAGTCGCAAAAGTTTCGCAGAATACGCTCTACATATTCCTGAGCGGCGATCTTGACGAATACGGTGCGGGCATCGTCCGCGGGCAGGTGGACGCCGCCATCGAAGCGCACCTCTCCTGCGAGCGGGTCGTGTTCGATTTTTCGGGCGTGCAGTTCATGGATTCGACGGGCATCGGCTTCCTCATCGGCAGGTACAAACGCCTGCGCCGCGCGGGGACGCCGCTGTGCGTGCAGTCTCCCACGCCCGCGGCAGACCGCATCCTGGCGATGAGCGGGCTGTATTCCATCATTCCGAAGGTATAAAATGACGGACGTCTTTTCAGAACGGAGCGATTCTATGAACAAAGTGACCGTGATCTTCCCTGCAACTTCCGAAAACGAGCCCTTCGCGCGCAGCGTGGCGGCGGCGTTCTGCATGCGGTTCGACCCCACCCTTGACGAGCTTTCGGACGTAAAGACCGCCGTTTCCGAGGCGGTGACCAACTGCATCGTTCACGCCTATGCGGGGAGGGAGCGGGGCGAAGTGCGCATGGAGTGCGCCGCCGAAGGCGCAACGCTACATATCACCGTTTCAGACAGCGGCAGGGGGATCGCCGACGTTGCGCGCGCCGTCGAACCCTTTTTTACGACGCTGGAAGAGGAGGAGCGTTCGGGTATGGGCTTTACGATCATGCAGACGTTTATGACGACGTGCAAAGTGGACTCCCGCCCCGGGGAAGGGACGTCCGTTTGCATGACAAAGCGCTTCGGGCTCCCTGCCGCGGCGCCTGCCCCCGCCGCGGCGGGCGCAGGCGCGGAGAGGAAAGG
>CASDPE010000009.1 GCA_949282395.1 uncultured Bacillota bacterium
TCATAAAGTAGACGCCGCCCTGCTCGCGCATGTATGCCATTGCGGCAACATTGTCCTGGAAGCCCCACTCGCGCTGCTGGCATTTGAGCATCACCAACTGATTCCATTTGGTAAAGCGGAACCCGTAGACCGAATCGTCTTCAAAGTTGAAGTTGAGCGTCGCCGTGAACGTACCAAGCTCATCGTACTTTGCCCCTTCAAAGCCGAAGAAGCCGCTCAGCACAAAGCCGCCGTTTGCAAGCGAGCCGACCCGTTCGTGGATGGTGGTGTACGTTCTGTTGATGTTCTGGCTCCCTTCCAGAAGGATGGCGTTGCGCTCGAACACGATCTGCGTGGCAGACTCGGCAGAGAAGAACACCCAATCGGCAAGGGTCTTGTAGGCAACGTCGTCGACGGCAACGTCGTACAGCCCCGCCGTAAGCCCTGCCACGGTGACAGAACCGTCGTCACCCGTCGTCGCTTCGATAACGGTATCGCCGCGCGTAAAGGTGAGCTTGGTGTTTTTCAGCGGCGTATCCGTGTTGATACCGTAAACGGTCGCATGCAGCGTCTGCTCGCCTTCGGCAAGCGGCGCGAACTCGGCTTCCACCTCGATATCGCCCGTGATGTCCTTCTGCGGGATCTTGATGTACGCCTTCTGCACGCTGCTTTCCGCCTCGTCGCCCAGCGAATCGTACATATCGTAGCTGATCTGATCGCGCGAAACGGCGACGCCGTTCACGCGGAATTCTTTGAGCGCGTAGCCTTCGTCTGCCTTGGTGACAAAGGTGAGCGAGCTGTTTTTCGCCGCTACGCTGTACCCCATCCACTCCTGCACGGAGCCGTGCTCCGCCTGCGCGACGGTGATGTCGTACCCGACGGCGCCGCCCTTATTGAAGTGGTACCAGCCCTGCGCGTTTGCCCATTCGCCGTTGTCAAGGCGGGCGCTGAGCACGTAGTATTCGCGGTCGGTCTGCCCGTTGCCCGTATAGTTGTTGGCGGTGATGATGCCGGGCGCGACGACGAGGTCGCCGCCGTCCTTCATGCTCTGGGCGGTGCCTTCGCCCGCCGCTTCGTCAAAATACCCCCACGGGATGAACAGCTCGAAGGTGAACTCCGTCCTGTCCGCGTTTTCGTCGGTGCGCGTGCCGTTGCCCGTCAGCCCGACGTAGGGCATGTTTTCGGGGTCTTCGGTGCCGAACGGCGCCATCCAGATATCGCCCTGCGTTTTGGCAACGGTGAGCGCGCCGTTCGCGTTGACGGTGATGCGGCTGATCGTTTGGTCGCCCGTCATCGTAAGCGACGAGGGAACGCCGATGTGCAGCTCTACGCCGCTGTTGCGGTAGCTTCTGCGGGAGGGGTTGACGTAGCAGACCTTGCCCTCCTGCTCCTTATAGGAATAGAGGATATACACGCCGTTTTCGCCGTAGTAGCTGCCCATTTTTACGTGCGCGCTCTCTTCCGTCTTTTCCTGAATGAGGTCGTAGTCGTAGTACACGCCCTGCCCGTCGCTGGTATAGTACGGGCGCAGCACGGCGCCTTCCAGCCAGCGGATGTTGCTGTACGCGGCTTCGTCGAGCACGCCGTCGATCTCAAACCCTTCATCGGGCGCGGCAAGGTCGCCGTCGGGGCGGCCGTCCACAAAGGTGTACTCGGGCGGTTCTTCCGTATTGCCGCCTTCGTCTGTCTGGCAGGCAGTAAACGCAGCCAGGGAGCCGAGCAGCGAAAGCGACAAACCGATGATCGCGATCTTTTTAAATTTCATACTTTTATCCCCCCTTATTTACCGAGAATGCGGATCTCCGAGATCCCCGTAATGCTCTGTCCTTCAGGCTTTTCTACCGTGATGCGGACGCTCGTGATGTTTTCCAGCTCGTAGAACTCTGCAAAAGCGAACGCGCCGACGTTCACATAGGTGACCGTGTCTCTTCCTGCCAGATAGGTGTAGAAATCCTGACTCAGTTCGACGTTTTTCAGATGATACCTGACTTCGTTCCCCTCGGCGTCCGTTCCGACGAACTCCATCTTCGGGATATTGAAAAAGATGTCAGACGTGTTTTTGGAGGTGTACACGAGCACCGCGCGGACCGTACGCCCTTCTTTAAAGGTGAAGGTGAACGTCGATGTTTCGCTGATCTGCGTTTCCTTGATATACGTATCTGCAAATTCGCGCGTGCCCCCTGCCATGCCGCTCCTGAGCACGGAAAGCAGCCCGTCGTTGAGCGGCGCGGTGGAAGAACCGTCTGCAAGCGCGCCGTCGGTCAGGGCGACCTCCGCCTCGTCCGCGATGTTCTTGTATTCCGCGTACTTTTCAATGCGCGGCTGCGGCACGCCGAGCGGACCGTTTGCGTACAGCACGTCAAGGTCGTTGCCGTCCTTGTCTTTGATGGTGACCCACTTCAGCTCGTCGATGTTGCCGTGGCGCTGCGTGTCCATCACGCTCGGATCGTCGTGGGTATGGTAGTAAATGAACAGCTGATCGCCGATCGTGATGAGCGAATTATGCCCCGTGCCCGTGACCTCGTTGGAGCCGGAATCCTGCCCCGAAAGAATCACGCCGCCTTCTTCGGGGCGCAGCTTGCGCCAGCCCTCGTTCGGCTTGTCGGAAACAGCCTGCATCACGCGGTAGGTGTTATCCCTGTAAGCGCCGATCGAGAAGGTCATGTAATACTTGCCGTTGTGGTAGATGACCGCCACGCCTTCGTTGACGTGCGAATCGTCGCTGCCGTATTCCCCGCGCGCGTCCGTTCTGTCGGATTCGTACGTTACGCCTTCGGGCAAAGCCTGCGGCGCATGGTCTTCATGCCCTGCCGTGCCCGCCGCCTGTTCGGGGCAGACGTATTTGCCCTGGTCTTCGTCGTAATCGTACTCTTCACAGGTAGCAAGCAGCTCGTCCTCGAACTTCGCCACTTCCTGCGCGTTCATGTAATCTTCCGCCGTGTAATACCACGAAGCGAGCACGAGCTTCGCCTCGGAGAGGTTGGGGTACAGCCAGTTGTTGCCGTACATCGGGCAGCAGTAGACGTTGTTGTTGTCGTCGTTCTCCGTCCAATACAGCCACTTGTTGCCGTCTTCGTCCACGAAGGGATGCGCGTCGATGGTGGAAGTATAGCCCGCAGAGCCGCTTTCCGCGCCCTGGATCGTTTCGTTGTATTCGGCAGATTCGTACTTGGAAAGATACTTGATGTATTCTTCCTGCGAAAAATAGCCGAACTTCGCGTAAGGGATCTTATCGTCGGGATAAGCGAAGCGATACAGATCGTCTATGTTATCCTCCGTGACCCGCTGCGCAACGCCGTTTTCGTCTACGCCGTAGGGCATATCTTCATCGGTGAGCGGCGTGCCGGGAGTTTTGCAGACGTTGCGGTACTGATCGGCGCGCTCCAAATTATCCATGTTTACAAGGTAGTACGGCCCGCGCGCCGTTTCGCTGGTCGCAACGAACAGCACCTGGCGCCGCGTTGTAGACTTGTAGGAGATCAGCCCCGCGCTACCGTCGTACTCTTTTTCTGCCTGCCCATAGGTGGAAAAGAACAGGTAGTACAGTTCGGTTTCCTCGTCGTACACGATCTCGGGCGCCCAGAACGGGGTGACGCCGACGACCGCCTTCTCGTCCGCGTTCTTCACCTGTACGGCGGGGCCGACGGGCTCCATATCCATCATGTTTTTGGAACGGTACATGTAGGCAGGGCCGTCCGTCGAAACGATGTAGTAATACCCGTCGCGCTCGGTGTTGTCAAACACATAGGGGTCGGCGGAAACGCCTTTCAGCCCGTTGCGGAAGAACAGCTCTTCGTTGATGCGCATATCGCCGTTGACATCCAGCTCGTCACCGGAATAAAAATCGATCGATCCGCTTCCGGTACCGTCTTCTTCCGCGCAGCCCGCCAACAGCACGCCGCTGCAAAGAAGCAGCGCAAGCAAAACGCTAAAAAACTTCTTTTTCATCAAAATTCCTCCTGATTTGATCCGGATCGCGGGCAGCCCCGCTTTCAGGCGGGGGCAGCCCAATTTGTTGTTGCAGGTTTTCCTTTCTTTTGTTGCAGGTTTTAAACCACACTTTGTTGCAGGTTCCGCTCCCCTTTTGCACAGGGAACTGCGGTTCCGCTCAGCCTTTTACGCCGCCGACGGAAATGCCTTCGATAAACAGCTTCTGGCAGAAGCAATACAGTACGACGAGCGGCACCATGCCGAGCAGCATAGACGCACAGCGCACGTTCACGTCATTGGGGAAGATCTCAACGATCTTAGAGAGGGCGAGCTGCAGCGTCCATGTGCTGGCGTCATCCTGCGGGAGATAGAGCAAAGGCCCCATATAGCTGTTGTAGCCGCCGACAAAGCCGAAGATGAACTGTGCGATAAACGCCGGCACGGCGAGCGGCAGAAGCATGCTGAAAAACACGCCGAAAGTGCCCTTTCCGTCGATCCTTGCTGCTTCCAGAATTTCGTTCGGCACCGTTTCGTAGTACATTTTCAGGAAAAATACCGTGTTCATGCTGCCGAACAGCCCGGGGATGACGAGCGGCAGCGCCGAATTCGTCCAGCCGAGCAGGTCGTAGAACAGATACGAAATGACGCTGAACGCGCCGAGTGGTACCATGGAGACCGCAAACGCGATCTTGAAAATGATCTTGCGCCCGGGGAAATCGAGCTTGCTGTACGCGTATGCCGAAAGCCCCGATACGATCAGCCCCACCACGACCGGCACGAGCGTGATCCACATGGTATTGAGGAACCCGTACACGAGCGTGGGCATACCGATCTTGCTCAGGTTCGGGTCGTGGATAAAGATATCCGCATACGGCTGCAGCGTGGGATGCTTGGGGAACCAGGTAAACGACGAAGCAGACGCCTCCTCCGCCGGCGTAATGGACGAAACGAGCAGCGCATAGACCGGAAGGAACAGAAACAGCGTCCAGAAAATAAGGAACGCGTAGACCGCAATGCGGGAAGGTTTGAACTTTCTTTTCCTGTGCACGGTGCTGCGGGGCGGCTTTTCTGCGGTCTTTTCCGCGGCTGCCGCCTGCAACGCTTCGCCGCTTTCCGCCTGCACGGCATCTTCACGGAGTACTTTGACCATATTTTCCATCTCTCAGTCCTCCGTGCGCTTTTCGCGCCGTGCATACAGCCACACCGATACGGGCGCGACAAGCAGGAACAGGATCCAGCTGACGGCGGACGCCGCAGACATTGCCACGGGGTCTGTGCCGCGGTGATCGTTGAAGTAGAACACCAGGCGCATCAGGGTGAGCGCCATATGGTCCTGCCCGCCAATGGTGGAACCCCAAGGGTCCGTTACGATGAGCGCCGCCATATCGTAGAGCAGCAGCCCCGCACCGATCCCCGCGATGAGCAGATAAAAGATGGTGGGCATGATGCCGGGGATCGTTACGTACCAGAACTTCTGCCAGCTGTTCGCGCCGTCAAGCCCGGCGGCTTCGTACTGCGCTTCGTCAACGTTGGCGAGCGCCGCTTTGAACATGACGGTACCGTACGCGGGCGCCTGCCAGATGATGGCGATAATGATCGTCCACGGAATGGTATCGGGATCATTGAGCCAGCGGATGCTCGTTCCGAAAAGGGTATTCAGGATGCCTTCGGGCTGCCCGTAGAACATCCAGCTCCACATAAACGCGACCGAAACAGACGAGCAGATATGCGGGATGAAAAACAGTACCTGGAATACCTTGCTGCCCCTGCACTTTGTGGCGATCAGCACCGAAAGCCCCAACGCGATCAGCAGCGTTATGATCTGTGTGGACCCGAGCCAGAACGTAATGCCGAGGGACTTCCAGAATATGGAAGAAAAGTCCTGCGCGAACTGCGTTCCCGCGCCGAAATCCTGCACAAAGATCATGCGGAACCCGTCAAAGTTGTTCCATTCGAACGAAATACCGCGCCAGTCGATCGTAACGTCGCAGAACAGCGCGATCAGAGAGATGACCAGCGGCGCCGTGCTGAACAGCAAAAAACCGATCATCGGAAGCAGCGCCAGAAACAGTGCCAGGATCGACTGCCCCGTCCACCTTTTTTTACGCAGCAGTTTTGAGGGAGGGAGCTCGACGCTCCCTTCCCCTTCTGCCGCCAGAGCGATCAGCTCTTCCGGGACGCCTTCCGCTTGCGGACCGAGCAGCCCTTCCTGCCCCTCGGCGATCGCCGCGTCAAACAGATCTTCCTGAACCCCCGCCGCGTTTGCCGCTTCGGGCGCACAAACGTTTTCTTTCATACTCACGTCCTCTTTGTATAGACGCCGATCCCGCCGATCGCACGGTTAGCGTCCGACCGCCTCTCACGGAGAAATTGATCAAGCGTTATCTTTCCTTCGCGGACTTCCGTATTCAGCACGGTGGACCAAGTTGTGATCCATGCGTCGTTGGAGTCGTACGACCAGTCGCCCACATACGAATTGCTGTTGGCAAACAGCGCGGCATACATGTTATCCGTCACCCGTCCTTCCGCGTTCAGAAATTCCTCGTCTTCGGCAAAAGACGTCTGGTTGGGAACAGACGTATTGCCCTCGGCGAGGATCGCCTGCCCTTCGGGTCCGCACACCCACGCCATGTATTTGAGCGCGGCTTCGCGGCGGGAAGGATCGGCGTTGGCGGGAAGGAACATACCAGCCGTCTGCGGTTCGGTGACCGCGACCGCTTCGCCGACGATGGGTACCTCTTCCCCTTCGGAGTTTTCCGCCATGGCAAGTTCGCCCGTGTATCCACCCTCTCCGATCACTTTGAGTTCGGTGCTGTTGTCGGGATCGCCTTCATATTCCCGATACTGCGCAAGCGGCGCGATGTCAAAATTGCCCCCTAATTTTGCAGTGAAAGCATTCTGGACGGAATAGTACTCGCAGAGCATCGGGCTCTTTCCGTCGCTGAAATATCCGGCACGGTCGTCTACCGTGGTGGGCGCGATGCCGTAGCCGTCAAGGCTCCCGTGATCGGCATCCGTTACTTTTTTTGTCGTGGGAACGCCGAGGCGGTTGAACTCTACAAACGCCTCGTACATGGAAGGAAGCTCGGTCACGCGCTTTTCGTTCAGCAGCTTGCTGCGGTCGCCCGAAGAGAGCGAGTGCAGATCTTCGTAATCGAGCACGTCCCCCTTATAATAGGTCGTTCCGTTCACGACGAGCGTATCGTCGATGACGAGCAGCCCTTTGGTTTCATCGCCGAGAGAAAGTTCGTACTCATCCCCGTTCCAGCCGATGCAGTCGCCCCCGACCGACCAGCCGTAATTGAACCACCATTCGGACATATACCCGTACGAACCCGGATTGTCCTTCTGATACATCTGCGCGACCGTACGGAGTTCTTTCCAGTTCATGGGGATGCAATTGTTGAACACCTTTACGACCGTTTTGCCGCTGAGGTTTTCAGAAGTTTTGTCCGCAAGGTCGCCGCCGACCGCCGTCGGAGTGTACTCCGCATAGCCATGCGGTTTCAGGTTTGTGCTGTGCTGCTGATTATACGCGGCAAGATCCTCTTCCGGAACAGATATGATATTGATACCCATTTCTTCGAACATCTGCGAGTTATAGAACAGCACCTGCGGGTCGTTGAAGAAGGGAAGCGCAAGCTGCTCCGTACCCTCCGCTGCGCCCGCGTAGAAAAATCCGTCTTCATCCGAAGACTGCGTCATTTTCCACATATCCATAGATGTTTCGGGAATATCCGCAAGCCCCAGCGCCTCGGCAAATTCGGGATCGTCAAGGTAATCGTCCAGCGGCACGATGGCGTTTGCCCCGTCGAAATATTCGACCAGGACTTCTTTGAACGTCATGTTGTCGATGGTCATGATGTCGTACTGGTTGTTCACGTTCGGGCGCAGCTGCGAGGTGTAGTTGTTCACGGACGACTGTTCGTCGATGACGACTTCGATGTCGTCCTCCACGCCCTGCGTTTCGTTGTAAACAGTTGCAAGGCGCTCATATGCCTTATCCGCTTCGACCGTGTAGTTGATCATCTGCACGTAGAGCGTAGTGCCCCTGCCGAGCTGCCCGCTCGGCGCTCCTCCGCCGCATCCCGCAAGCCCGAAAGCCGAACCGAGCGAAAGCACACCCGCCGCAATAAGCGACACGATCTTTGTCTTTTTCATATTATCCTCCTTAAATTTTTCTTATTTCACGCCCCCCGCGAAGTTCGCCCCGCGGCGGGCACAAAAGCCGCGCCTTTTTCTTCTCCGCAAAATTTGCGGAGAGGGAAAAGGCTTTGGCTTTACGTCAAAGTGGTTTGGGAAGTTCCCAGCTGCAGCAGCCCGTCTTTCAGCACGGCGTAATGCCCGCCGGTGCCGTCATAACGCCTGCGGAATTCGACCCGCACGATGGGCGTATTGGCGGGAACGCCGCTCCATGTAAGCTCCTGCTCCCATGTTTTCAGCTGCACCCAATCGTTGTTCGCGTCTTTTGCCCAAACGGTCGCGACGCCGCCCTCTACAGAGAGGGTGAACCAGACGCCGTCGTCTTGCAGCACGCGCTCGTAAACGCTCGGGGCACGTTCGGATGTAAGCATGAAGCTGACGCCGACGTTCTGGTCGTTGAGCATGAACTTGAACTCATAGGTATTATCCCAGCGTACGAACTGCACTTCCATCGTGCTGCCGTCCGCAAAATGGAACCTTGTTTCGGCTGCAAAGCGCGAAACGTTTTCGATCTCGTCCCCTTCCAGCCCATAGTAGCCGCTGTACACAAAGGAACCGGGCAAACCGAGTTCGCCGAAGAGGTCTTTGGCTCCGTCCGTCTGCACATCACCGATCGCAAGATCGAGATCTTCCTCTTTTACCGCAACATTGAGAGTGCTGCCGTCCGTGACCGTGACCGTGCCTTCATCCAACGCAAAGCCGCCGAATGCGTACACTGCGTAGTCGTACGTACTCCCCGCCGTAAGGCTGGCTTTCCACACGCCGTTCCCGTCATGACGCGCATACACGCTGCTTGCAGGCGCGGAGGTGAACACGATCGTAAGATCGCTCTGCTCCACCCTGCCCGCCGCCTGCGAAAGATCGACGTTTACGGTGTAATTTTCGATCCCGAACACCGCATGCACCGTCATGCCGAGCGGCACAACGTTTGTAAGCGTCAGCTTGTTTTCCTGCACCTGCGACCTGTACTCCTCTCCGTTGATCGTAAAGGAGAGCAGGGCGTACTGCTCGCTCATATCGAACGTAAACGTAACGGGTTCGCCGACGGCGGTCGCATCGCCAAACGAAACGCTGCCGTTGGCGTCGTCGGTCGTATCGGTAACGGAATAGGTGCGCTGCTGCCATGCGGAGGCGTCCTCATCCAGCGCGACGGGCACTTCGGCTCCGTTTGCGGTATCCCAAATGAAGACCGCCCAATGCCCGTTCATGTTTGCAAGCGTATCGTTGCCGAGCGTAAAGGAGGAAACATACACGATGCTCTCCTCGTCGCCTGCTACGGCGGCATACAGTGCAAACGTTGCGCCCGTGCGCACCAACGTGAGCGACACGCCGTCTCCTTCCATGAACGCAGCCCGGAAGGACTCCGGCAGGGTGTATTTCTGCGCGCTTGCGTAGGCTACGTTGTAGTTGTTCCAGTTATCCGTGTAATCCGCCCAGCCCGCTTTCAGCGCGCCGCCCTGCAAGTTCATTTCGGCAATGAACGCGTTGCGCATATCCTTTTCGTTTGTCTTTTCATCCCAGATGTAACGGATGCCGAGGCGGCTGTCCTTCGTCATCTGCGAATAGCGGAAGGTCGCCGTAAACGCGGAATTGCCGAACGCTTCGTTGGTGACGGGCAGGAACGAGTTGCCGTCGATGTTTTTGATGACGCCGTTTGCGCGGTTGACGCGCGAATAATCGTGGTACCCGCCGTGCGCGTCGCCGAATTTATCGGACGCGAATGCCCTGTACGTAAAGCGCAGACGATCCATCCCGTCCGAACCGAACGTGACCTGCATCGGGTCGTACAGCCCGCCCGAAACTTCGGCGTCGTACACGCCATACGGAAGGCGCCCCGCGATCTTGCCGTTTTCTATCCCGAACGTATAGCGCTGCCCCGCGCTTTCAAACGTGACCGTTCCCTCTTCGACCGGGATCAGGCTGCCGAAGCGCATCGTCTCCACGTCCGCTTCAAAGGCGGCGGGGAAATTTTCTTCAAACTCCGCCGCAATGTGCAGATCGTCGTCCACCGCGTCGGTGAGCAAGGTCACGTATCCCTTTTCCATCCCACCCTGGATGTACTCTACGTCATAGGCTTCGCCGTTGACGGTAAAAGACTTCAGGCGGTACCCGTCCTCCGTCTTTATGAGGATCGTCGTGTCGTTGTAGGGCACGGCGTAATCGCGCAGAGCGGCTTCGGCGACCAGGCTGCCGCCCTTTTTGCCCGTTGTTTCCACAACGACGTCATACACGTCCGCGCCGTTTGCGCCGAATTCGATGAAATCGTCCCACGAGAGCAGCGAGCTCATCTGCCAGCGCGCGGCTGCCGCTGCGTCCATGCCGTAAGAGGTGACCAAAGCGACGTCCATCTGCAGCGTATCGCCGCCCTGTGCCAGCTCTTCGGCGTCGTACCCCATCGCTTCCAGCGCGGCGGCGGGCACGAAAAACTCCATGGTGTAGCCGGTATTGCCCGCCTCGTTGAGGGGCGCCGTTTTCGCCTGCGCGCCGAGCACGGCGTGCGTCTCTTCGGTGTACGCCTGCCATTCGCCGCCCTGCTTTTTCTCCCACGCATAGCTGCCGGAGGGGGACAGTTTGACCCTGTAATTTTTGAACAGAAGTTCCGCGCCGCTGTTGAGCGACTCGTCCCGCCCGCTGTTCACATACGCCGCCTCGCCCGCTTCGTTGTTCACGTCAACGGCAACGTACATCCCGCTTTGGCGGAAAAACGCGGTCACGTCCAGCTGCGCCGCGGAAGCGGCTACCGTTTTGGTCTTATCGAGATCGTTTGCAAGCTCTTCCGGGTCGATGACGTAATTGCGCAGCCAGCGCACGCCGCCGTACACGCTTTCGTTCAGCACGCCGTCCAAAGAGATCTGCTCGGCGCTTGCGCCGGGCGTGCCGCCGCTCTCCTGTTCATAGGCGGTGTTGTACGTTGTCTCTCCCGAGCAGGCGGCAAACGCCAGCAGGCACAGCCCGAAAACGCACGTAAGAAAGATCAGCCAAACCTTTTTCATCATTCATCCCCCTCCTCTGCCGCCGAAACGGTGACAACGCATGCAAGCGTTCTGCCGCCGACGGCAGCCGTGATCACCGCCGTACCTTCCGCCTTCGCTGTAACAAGGCCGCTGCCGCTTACAGACGCCACGGCTTCGCTGTCGCTTGCGTACTGCACGTCTGTAACGGCGCTCTGATCGATCGCGTTCGTCACGGAAAGCTGCAGCGTATCCCCTGCGGAAAGCGCCGCCGCCTTGTAGTTGAGCACATACATCGCGCGCACGTTCACCGCGCAGACCAGCCGCTGCCCGTCCGCTTCCGCATAGATCTCTGCCACGCCCTCCGCAACGGCGGTCACGTTCCCTTCCGCATCCACCGTTGCAACGGAAGGGTCGGAAGAGGTGAACGCAACGTTTGCATCCTTATCGGGCAGAACGGAGAACACCAGCTCCGCCCCCGCCGTTTCATACAGGTCGAGCGAAGATTCATTCAGCGTATAGGCGTAATTTTTTGCACTGTCGGAAACGGAGATCTCGCAGGTGAGCTGCAGATCGCCGACGTCTGCCGTGATCACGGCTTTCCCTGCCTTAACGCCCGTCACCGTGCCGCTCTCCGAAACGGTCGCGACCGCTTCATCCGAAGAGGTATACGCCGCGGTGAACTCCTTTTGCGGCTGCACGGAGGGCTGCAAAGTCAGCTGCGCGCCCACGCCGAGGATCGCCGCCCCGTAATTGAGGCTCCATACATACTGCTCCGTCGTGACTTCCACGTTGCATGTGAGCGTCACGTCCGGGGTCGCAACGGTGATCACGGCGCTGCCGTCCGCGACCGCCGTTACGAGCCCGCTTTCGGAAACGGCCGCAACGTCTTCGTTTGAACTTTCATACGAAACGGTAAATTCCTTTTGCGGATCGACCGTGACGGTGAGCTGCTGCTCCTGCCCCGCCCGCATATACAGGTTTGCATAATTGAGCGTATAGGTATAACTTTCGTCCTCGGCGCAGGCGGCTAAGCCGAACACAAGCGCCGCACACACGATACAGGCAACCAGAATGCGTTTTATCTTCATCATATCCCTCCGCTTGCTCACACCTTTTTCCCGGTGACGGCTGCCGCGGCAAACGATACGTTGCCCGCCGACGGGCTCTGCGCCTCGATGCGTACCGTGACCGTTGTTGCGGCTTCTGCCTCGACCTTGATGACGATGCACCTCGGCACGGGATCATCCCCGCCGCTGAACTCGGCTGCGCTGCACAGCACATCGCCCTGCGAAACGACGGTGAGCTTGTTCGTGTTCTTCCATGCGCCCGTATAGATGACGATGTGCGACGTGTTTTCGTCCACCAGAACGTTGACGGTGATCGTGCCGAGCGTACACCAGCCGTCGTTTGCCCCGGCAACGGTTTTGCCGCCCTCCGGATCGTCCCCGCGGATGTCCGCCGCATAATCGTGGAAGCCCTGCCCCGCGGGAGAGAAGGAGACGCTTGTGATCGCCGTGCCGCCCGCCATTTCGTCATGGCCGCTCACGTCGTCGTAATGGATCCAATCGAGCGTGTCTTCCGAGAACGCGCTGCCGCCGTTTGTAAGGTTCACGCTTGCGGGAGGGGCGTTCTGGCTTTCGACCGACGCGGTGATCTGCACTTTCGGCACGTCGTTTACGGCTGCGATCTTCTCCGTTGCCGCCACCGCCGCAAAGAACCAGACGTTGGAAGGAGATTCCGCATGCGTCTGGCTGCTCATCCCCTCTTCAAACCCGACCTCTTCGGAAGAGAGCATCGAATAGGTCACATACAGCAGCCCTTCCATATCGTCGGTGCGCTCGATCACGACCCTTTGCAGGAAGTCGCCGTCACGGTTGCCGAAGCTCTCCGTCTGCACATGCTTGCCCGAGCGGTCGCGCACGGTCACCTTGGCGGTGCACTGCGTTCCGCCGAGATACAGGATAAAGTACTTCGCCTCCGTCTTCGACGTATCGATGGTAAAGGCAAAATCCTTCTGCGAAACGAAGTGGCTGTACGATGTTTCGTATTCCGTGATCTTTTGCGCAAACCCTGCGATGGCGTCCGTCCAGATCTCTTCGTAGATCGTGCCGTTGCCGTTTTCATACGAGGTGGGAACGCTGAACACACCGAGATCCCCCGTGTTCACCACGCCCGCGCTGTCGCCTGCCGAAAGGAAATCGGCGACCCCGCTCTGCGTCAGATCGAGGTACCAGCCCGCGTCTTCCGCATCGAAGGCAAAGCCCGTCTCGGTAGCGTCGTACCCCTCCGCCACGGCGGACGCTTTCATATCCGCGAAAGAAAATTCGATCGTGTACTCCTGATAAACGGAACCCGTAAAGCGGAATTCGTACAGGTCGCCGTCGGCTGCGGCGCCGCTGAACGCGAACGGTTCGGCGTTTTCGTCCTGCATGTATTTTGCAAGGCTCACGGCTTTGCCGTTCACTTTTACAGACTGAATGTCGCCCCAGCCCGCATTTTTGTGCAGGCGCACGTTCCATGTGCGCGAACCGAAGGCGCGCTCGCCCTTGAAGCTGCCCTGCGCCGCGCCGATGGTAACGACGATCTTGCCGTTTTCATACCGCATGGAAAGATCCGTCGTGCGGTATTCGCCGTACTGGTAGCCGTCGGTGGTCACGTCGTCCTCGTACAGCCGCGTCTGCGCGTCAAAATTGATGGACGGGTACACGTCGAGCGTCATGGTATCCCACACTTTTTCGCTCGTGTTGCTCATGTTTTCCGCCAGCACGACGAGCGCGCCCTCGCGCACAAAGATAGGCGACGTTTCAATGGGATGCGTCACTTCGATCGTGGCGGGCCCTGCATACCGCGTGCCGCTCCATACGTCGATCCAGCTTCCTTCGGGGAGGAATACCGTGCGCGTATCCGACACGGCGCCGCCGTCATCCTTTTCGGCGGTCGAAATGGGCGCTATGAGGATATAATCGCCGAGCAGATACTCGTCGTTGCGGGACGCCTCGGCATACTGCGGGTAAACGATATCCAGCCTGCGCACGATGGGCAGACCCGTATCGTAATTCTGCCGCGCAAGTTCATAGTACAAAGGCAGCAGGCGGTAGCGCATATCCTGATAGGTATGCGCGATCTCTTCCGCCGTTTCGCCGTAGATCCAGGGCATGCGCCCCGGCTGCCCCTGCATGTTTTTCATGCAGTGCACGCGGCAGATCGCAGAGAGCGCGCCGTACTGGAACCAGCGGCCGTACAGTTCGTTCGTGACTTCCTGGTTGTGCCCGCCGAGGTCGGAAGAGATGTACGGGATGCCGACTTCGGCGCCGCCGAAGATCATCGTATAGATCTCCTGCGCAAGGTCGTCTTCGTCCGCATGGATGTCGCCCGTCCACTGAATGGAATAGCGGTGCGCCACAATGTCGGAAGCGTATGTCCAGACGCCGTGCTGGCAGCCGTCGATGTTCGACATCATGAGCGCGCGTTCGGCGTACCCGTTCAGGTCTTTGACGCTCTGCAGATACTCGTCCGTGACCCAATTGTACGCGTACATCCCGAACGCATAGACGGAGAGCTCTTCATCGATGGGCTTCAACGCAGTCGTCCAGTTGCGGTCGTACCACCAATAGTCGACGCCCAGCGAAAGGAGCAGCGTAAGATGCTCTTTACGGAACTGCACCTCGTTTTTATCCAGGCTGTTTTCCGTGCCGGGCTGCGGATCGGGGTGGTCGTTGAAGCACACGTTCACGCCGAGGTCGTGGCAGTCCTGCAAAAATTCCGCCATGTTGGGGAACAGATCGGTATTGATCTCATACCCGGAACCGCTCGTGCCGTTGCGCCAGTCGGTGTCGATGACAAGAACGTCGATCGCATATCCCCTGTCTGTGTAGTCTTTGATCTGCTGCAGCGCGCTCTCGGCGGTGTACGCATAATAGCGGGAATCCCAAAAGCCGAGCATTTGCAGCGAAACCATTTCCGAACGGCCCGTCAGCTTGACGTAGTCGCTCGTGAACTGCTGATAGCTGCCGCCGGGCAGGAACACATAGGCGTCCTTGGCGTTCGAATCGAACTCCCAGCCCTGCAGCGGTTCGTCCGACTCTCCCGAATACCCGTATTCGGAAGGGATCACGCGCGGGCTTTCGGTAAAATACCAGCTGCGCAGCTCGTCCGAAGGGCTGGGAAGATACACGTTGGTCGAGGTCATCCCCGCAAATTCCCAAAGGCGTTTGCCGCTTTCGTCCGTCACATAGACCGATGAGACTGTGGCTCCGCTGTTGGGAACGTGTACAACATACGCCGTTTCAAGACTGTCCGGATCCTTGACGGAGATCTGCGTCGTATCCCCCGTCTCCTTCACGTCAAACTCCACGGCGCTCCATACGCTGCGGTCGGGCACAAGGTAACTCGCCCTGTTTTCAAACTTTCCGCCCGAACGCTCTTCGATGCGCAGCAGCGTATCCGAAAGCAGCTGAATGCGGACATCCCCGACTTTGACCTCGGAAATGCCTGTTGCCTCTCCGTTCACCTCTTCGTCAGAAACTATGTACTGACTGCTGAGGCGGGGTTTGAACACGTTTGCCATCGGCCCGACGCCTTTTGCCCCGCACGCCGTGAAAATGCACAGCACGCACAACAACGCAAGGATAAGGACGACTGCCAAACGATGCTTCGATATGTACCTCATTTCTCCTCCTCACAATATATTTTTTCGGGAAACGCGCCTGCATGAAAGCCCCTTCCCCGAAACGATCCCGCGATCCGTCTCTCCGTTTAACGGCAGCCCTTCCGCTCTGCGGCATTGCCCGCGCGGCACGCGCCGATAAACGTTCCCCCTTCTCCTTTTAAAGGGACCTGTTTCTGTTGCGTTGCAACAGAAACAGGGGTACCCCTGTGAAAAATGTTGAATTTTTACATTTTTTGCACAGAAACTCTCTATTGGTATTTTATCATGCTTCCTCGCAAAAATCAATATCAAAAATCTTCTTTTGTATACCATAATTCTTGCGTGGCGCAGACAAAATACAAATTGTTTACAAGCCGCAAAAAGATTTTACAGCCTTATACAAATTGTATACAAAACCCCCTTCGGCGTTGCCGAAGGGGGTTTTGTGAAAATAGTTGTAAAGCACGATTTTAAAAGAAAAAAGTTCACAGGCTCTTGAATTTGAAATTCCTGTTGTACGCGCGGTAAAAGGTCATTTTGGAGATGAACCCGCACCGCTCGATAAGTTCTGTAAGAGGCACGCCGTGGTTGGCGGGGTCATGGTACATATAGATCACTTTCTGCACGCGGATATCGTTGATGAAGACGCGCAAGTCTACGTCTATGTACTGCGTGATCAGGGATGAGAGCGTCTTCGGGGAATAACCGAACACGTCGGCTATCTTTTGCAGCCCCAGGTCGCGGTCGGCGTAATGATCGTAAATATATTGCACCACATCGATGATGTTGTAGCCGCTGCGCGGGTGCTCTATGTGCTTGCGTTCGCCGAAGCCGTACCGCTCTTCGATGACGGCAAATACGGCGGCGGTCTTTGAGATCCTTTCCAGTTCGCTCATTTTATCGCCGCGCTCGCGCACTTCTTTCAGGTACGGAAAGAGGCGCTCGCGGTTGTATGCGGCGTCCGTCAGCCAGCGCGCAGGCTCGCCCTGCGGGTGGATCCTGTAAAAGATATCCATGTACTGCACGCCGATGTGAAAGTACGTGATATCCGCGGGCACATCCACTTCGTACGAATGGCTTTCAAGGCGGTTGATGACGCACGCCTGCCCGTCCGAAAGGATCTTGTTTTCCCCGTTGATCAGAACGGATACCTGCCCTTTGTTGACACAATAGAGCTCCGTATTGCGGTGAAAGTGCATGCAGAACCCGTCCGTGAGGTAGCGCTCGGCTTTGAACCGCGAACCGTAATCGCGCTGGCGCTCGTCCTGGATCTGCCCTTCCTTTTTATCCCTTTTGATCTCGGCGTTCTTCATCGTCCGCTCCGTTACAGCATTTTTTCGATCCGCTTTGCCCGCTCCAACGCAAGCGCCGCATATTCCGCAAACGGCATCGCGCGGTAGGCGTCGTGCTCGTGCCGCCCCTCTCTGCCCTCCAGCTTCACTTCCAGCGTAAGGTCGCCGCCATACCCTGCGGCTTTCAGACGCGCGGCGATGTTCTCCCAATCGGCTGCGCCGTCAAACGGCAGCAGGTGCAGATCGTCCTGCCAAGTGATCTTTTCTCCGCTCATGCCGAGATTGTCGTTCAGGTGCGTACAATACAAAAGCGCGGCGTACCTGCCGATGAGGTCATGGCAGTGATCGTAACACATCTCGTGCCCCGTATCGATGCAAAAGCGCAGAGCGGGATGCCCGCCGAAACGGCGCAGGAGCGCATCGAGGTACTGTTCGCCCTCCGTGTTCTCCATGGCGACGACAACGCCCGCCTCTTCCGCCGCGTCAAAGATCTTTTGAAAGTTCGCAAACCCGCACGCACGCTCCTCTTCCTTCGGGGCGATGCGCTCCATGCCGACTATGGCGTGCATGACTACCAGCCCGCACCCCCACGCAGCCGCGTCACGGATGCAGCGGATCTGCCGCTCTGCCTCCGCTGCCCCTTCGTCACCCGATCCCCACAGTTTATCCGCCCTGTCATACGGCGCGTGCACGGATTGCAGCACCAGCCCTTCCGCTTTGATACGGGAAGCCAGCACGCGGTCGGCAGGCAGCCCCGTCCAGGTAAAAAACACACCGTCCCAACCCGCTTTTTTCAAAACGGGAAGCTGCTCTTCGGGCGCGGGGCCGCCCCGCACGATGCTGATGATCTTTTGGCGCATTTCTTCTCCTCCGTGATTTCAAAAAAATCATACCACATCTTTTTTTAAATTGCAAGGGTTTCCCTTCTTTTCTTCTCTGCCCCTTCTGCCTTCTGCTTTTTCCTTGCTTCCCCGCTGCTTTTCCCCTGCTTCCCTCCCAGCTTTCCCGCCTGCTTTTTCCTGGTGCTTTTCCCCGCTTTTCCCCTCTGCCCCCTGCTTTCCCGTCTGCTTTTTTCCGTTGCTTTTTCCCACCGCTTTTTCCCACCGCTTTTTCCCGTTGCTTTTCCCCGTTGCTTTCCCGCCGCTTTTTCCCGTTGCTTTTCCCTGTTGCTTTTTCCCTGCTTTTCCCCTTTGCTTTTCCCCTCTGCTTTTTCCCTCTGCCCCTTCTGCCCCTGCTTTCCCCGCCGCGTTCCTTTTCTTTCCGAAACGCTGCGGCGGGGAACCTGTCCCTGCCCTCTATATAATTATGATATAATATGGATCTGCAGCGGAAGCCCTGCGGAATCTTCGGAAATAAAAATTGAACCGCGCGGCGAATGCCGCGCTGCAAACCAAAAGCCCGCTGCCATATAAAAGCGTGCTGCCACATAACCCTGCGGCATATCGCATCCTCGATTGAACGAGCAATAAATGCTCATAATTGATCCTATCTTATGAGCATTTTTTGCTCTTATTGAGAAATCGTGAGCATTTTTTGCTATAATTTATCTATACAAACATTTTTAGAGGTTTCATTATGCCAATTTCAAGTATTATCCGAAGTTTAAGAATGGAGAACGGCTTATCACAGTTGGAATTAGCTACGAAACTATCCATCCCAAGATACATTGTAAGTAATTGGGAGCAGGGTCGAACCGAACCAAGTATGCAAGATATAATCAATTTATCTGACTTTTTTGATGTATCAATAAACTTTTTATTCGGTTTGGAAGACGACCTGAGTTACCCAACGAAACAAAATAAGGCAGACACTTCCCCGCAGCCGCCTGCTGTTTCCAAGCTCTCTAATGACGAGCAACTTTTATTGGACTACTACCGTCGCCTTGTCCCGAAAAACAAAGCGATGATCTTCAACTTAATGAAAAACATCTTTGAAGAGGCGCGCGACCTGCCGACAAAATAGGCGGCTTCCCGGATAGGAACCGTAAACTGACTGCCCGCCGGCATTGCGCAGACGTGAGGTATTTGACATGGTTGCAGACAATTCTGTTTTGCGGGAACTCGCCGCGCTGTTCGGGCGTTCCCCTTCCGTTATAAAAGCGGTGCTGTTCGGCTCGCGCGCGCGAGGCGACTGCACGGAAAAGAGCGATTACGACGTCGCCGTGTTCGGAGACGTCCCTGCACATGAAAAAAACGCCCTGCGCACCGCCGCAGCCGAAGAGCTGCCCACCCTGCACAAGATCGATTTGATTTTTGTGCAAGAGCAATGCGACAAGGCATTTTTGCAAAATATTGAAAAGGAGGGAATTCTGATCTATGACAAAGCTGGAAAATAAGTACGATAACTTCAACAAAGCCGTGAAGCGGCTGAACGAGGCGAACATTGCCTATAAAAAGAACACCGACGACGACATTTACCAGGACGCGCTCATCAAGCGCTTTGAGTTCACCTTCGAGCTCGCGTGGAAAACGCTGCGAGAGTTCATGACCGACCAGGGCTACCGCTTGGAGATCCTCTCCCCGAAGGGCGTGATCGCCTTTGCCTACCAGGAAGGCATTTTAACGGACGAACCGCTTTGGCTGGATATGCTGACTTCGCGCAACCTGACCGCGCACGACTACGGCCGCGAACTTTCTTCCGAGATCGCGGATAAGATTGGCAACCGCTATTGCAAAGCGCTCACCGCGCTTGGGAAGTATATTGCGGAGAGGATCGAAAAATAAGCTGCCATGGAAAACAAGATCAAACTTTTTAACGAAACAAAGATCCGCACGGCGTGGGACGCGGAAAAAGAAGAGTGGTACTTTTCAGTCGTAGACGTTGTTGCCGTTCTGACGGACAGCAAAGATCCGAAACAGTACATCAAAAAGATGCGCTCCCGCGACCTTGAACTGTCAGCGAACTGGGGTACAATTTGTACCCCTGTTGAAATGATCGGGCGGGACGGAAAGCAGCACGAACTTCTTGCCGCTACCACGGCGGGCGTACTGCGGCTTATTCAGTCTATCCCCTCCCCCAAGGCGGAACCGTTCAAGCTGTGGCTAGCGCAGGTCGGCAGCGAGCGGCTGGACGAGATCGCCGATCCCGAAAAGGCGATCCTGCGCGGCGCCGATTACTACCGCGCCAAGGGATATTCGGAAGGCTGGATCAACCAACGCCTGCAAACGATCGAGATGCGCAAAAAGCTGACGGACGAATGGCGGGAGCGCGGCGTGCAGGAAGGGATCGAATACGCGATCCTCACCAACGACATGACCAAAGCGTGGAGCGGCATGACCGTACGCGAATACAAGGACATGAAGGGGCTGACCAAAGAAAACCTGCGCGACAACATGACGGACATCGAACTGGTGCTGAACATGCTGGCAGAAGTCACCACGACGCAGCTTTCCAAAGACGAGCAGCCGCAGACATTCGAACAGAACCGCAGCGTCGCACGGCGCGGCGGAAACGTAGCCAAAGACGCACGGGAAAGTTACGAAAGCGCCACCGGGCGCAAAGTCATCTCCCCGGCGAACGCCTCACAAAAGGAGCTGCTCGATACAAAACACAGCGGCGGAGGTGATGAAAAAAAGTGAACAGAAAAATTTTTGTAAGCTGTTGCGGTAGAGATTTGTTAAATCTTCTACCGCATTTTGCCCGTGTGCCGGAAAGCGCGGCAAACGCCGCGCGGCTTTTGGGTTGCTATGCGCCGGGCGAACGCCGCGCGGCAAACCAAAAGCCCGCTGCCATACGGCAACGGGCAAAAAAGCTGGCGCAGAGAAAGGGATTTGAACCCTTGTTACCCTTATGGGGGTAAACACGATTTCGAGTCGTGCGCGTTCGACCGCTCCGCCATCTCTGCATCAAGCCTTTCTATTATAACGGGTCATTTGAATTTTGTCAATCTTTCAGGCAGGTGTTTTACGGAAAGTACGGTCAAAACTCCTACCAAAATGCCCGCAAGCACACTGAAAGCGCAAACAAAGGGCAGCTGAACATACAGGGACGGCGTTTCCATGAGCAGCGACGCAAGGCACGTGCGCGCAATATTGCTGAACACCGCGCCGACGACGCTGACGGCGACGATGCTGACCTTCGGAAAGAGCAGCCTGTACAAAAGGTACATCACAAAAAAGGCGGCGAAGCTCCCTGCCGCGTTGAAAACGAGCACGAACGCGGAAAACGACCACAGCGCCGAGACCGCATTTTTGACGAACAGAAAGACGACCCCTTCCCAAAACCCGAAATAGATGATGACAAACAGCACAAAGCAGTTTGCCAGCCCTATCTTCACATACGGCGCGACGGGCAGCAGCGGCGGCACGAGCGATTCGACCAAAAAGACGATGCTCGCCGCCGCCAGCAGCACGCCCAACAGCGCGATCCGCCTTGCCGAAAGCCTTTTCATCAGTAATCCGCAGGCGGCTGCGCCGCCTCCCCCTTCACTTCGATGCGCATGGCGTGCGGCAGGCAGACGATCTCGCCCCAATCCGCCGCACCGCGGTGCACGCAGTCCTGCGAGCGGCAGTCCGCCTCGCGCACACGCACCTTTCCGTCCGAAACTTCGATCACGTTGTACTCTTTGTACGCGGCGCCTTCCGCAAACTTCCGCACGCCGCCTCCCACGGTAAAGACGTAGACGGCGTCCTCGCCGAGCGGCGCGCTGAACACGGCTTCCCCCTCATAATAGACGGTGAAGCTGTTCCCCTCCTCGCGCGGGGCAAGGAACGCAAACGCCGTCAGCGCCGCGATCAGAAGCAGCGCGGCGGCGAACACGAACACGTCGCCGAACGCAAAATATTTTTGTTTGCGCACGAGCGCCGCCTTTTGTTCCCTGCTCATCCGCTCAGCCCCGCAATGTATGCGATGTATTCCTCTTCCTCTGCACAACGCGGAACGTCGTCGCGCGCGGAACCGGTATCCGCAAGCGTATACACGTTCTGCGCCTCCGCCGGCGGCTCGATGGACGCCGCATATTCCTTTCGGTTCAGCACCGTACCGCCGCCGACGGTGTAATAACGGAAGTCCTGCGTGATCACGACGGCGGTCACGCCATAGCGCGCATACAGGTCTTCATAGAACGCGAGCGCCTCGGTGAGCGGCATGCAGAACCCCGCCGTGGAATAGGCGTCTGCCCGCGCCCCCGCAAACGCCGCAGAAAGCGGCACCGCCACCGTGACGGAAATGACGCCGTTCTGCGACGGCGCGCCCGTTTCCGGATCGAGGATGTGCGGATAGATCTCCCCTTCGTACACGTAAAAGCGGTAGGCGTCCGAGCTGGTGCTGACGGCAACGTCGCGCATGCCCGTAAAAAACAGGCACTGCACCGCCCCCGTGACCGCCGCGCGCGGGTCGGTGATCCCGATGTTGTAGCCGCGCACCGAGCCGCTATCGTGCTTGACGCCCGCAAGGATGAGGTTCGACATGACCTCCGCCGAATACTCCACGGTTTTCCCAGCATAGCGCTCTTTGATGAGCGCCGCCGCAAGGTCGGTCATGTACCCCTTCGCCACGCCGCCGAGGTCGAGCCTCGTTTCGCCGTCCGTTTTGGTGACGGTGTTCCCCTCCCCCAAAACAACGCCCGAAAGATCGGAATGCGCCAGCGCTTCGGCGACCGCTTCGGCGGAAGGCGCGGGGCGCGGGTCGGAATACCTGCCCTCATACGCGGGCGTAAAACCCCACAGCTCGCTCAGGCCGTACAGCGCGGGCGTGAAGGCGCCGCCCGTTTCCTCGTACAGCTGTTTGCACAGCGAAAGCGCCGCATACGTGCGCGCGTCCACCGTGACCGCCTCGCCCGCCTTTGCCGCGTTGATGCGGGCGATATCGCTGCCCGCCGCTTCCGCGTCGAACAGCACCTCCGTTTCCGCGATCAGCTCGCCCATGTCGGCGGAAATTTCGGCATACTCGTGCGAGGTGACGCGCTGCCCGTTCACGTACAGCTCTTCCGAAAGGCTGTATTCGATGAAGCCGCGCGCCTCTTCCGCACAGCCTGTAAACAAAGCGCCCGCCAAAGCGAGCGCCGCTGCGGCGAAAAGCGCCGCGATCCTTGTCTTTTTCAAACGCTCCGTCCCCGAACGTGCCGCGGCGCAAACGCCCCGCTCCCGCTCACTTTTCCGCGTAGAAGATCAGCCCCAGCGTGCCCGGCCCGCAGTGCGTGCCGATGACCGGCCCGACGGGCTGGTAATGGATGACCGTATCCTCGCCGAACTCCGCTTTCAGCGCGGCGATAAAGGCGTCCCCCGCTTCGGGGCAGTCTGCCTGCAAAACTTCAACGGGATAGTCCTTCGTGTTGCACTCGCGCTCGTGCATGATGCGCAAAAATTCCGAGACCACCCGCTTTGCGCCCTTGATCTTGCCGACGCTCGCAAGCGAGCCGTCCTCCATAACGGAAATGAGCGGCTTGATATCCAGCAGCGTGCCGACCGCCGCCGTCAGCGCAGAGATCCTGCCGCCGCGTTTGAGGTATTTGAGGTCTTTCACCACAAAGTACACCGCCGTATGCGCGCGGACTTCGGTCAGGTACGCTTCCAGCTCGTCCATCGAAGCGCCCGCGCGCCACTTCTGCGCGGCGAGGCGCACCTGAAAGCCCGCCCCGAGGCTGATGCTGCGCGTATCGAACCAGCGGATGACGCGCTCCGGGTAGCTCTTTTTCAGCGTTTCGATCGCGCGCTCCATGCTCGCAAACGTCGCCGAAAGTTTGTGCGAGAAGGTCACGTAATAGATATCCTCCCCCTCTTTGAGCACGGGCTCGAAGTAGTCGATGTAGTTCTGCTCGTTGATGGCAGAGGTGACCGGCACGGCGCCTTCGCGCATGCGGTCGAAAAAGTGTTTGAAATCCGTATTCTCGCCGAGGTCGTAGGCGTGCTCTTCGCCGTCCAGAACATACGGCATGCGGATGACCTGCAGCCCGAGCTCTTTCGCTTCGGTATGCCACAGTTCGCAGTTCGAATCACAAAACAGCTGATACATCTTTCTTCCCTCTCTTGTCAGACCCCCGCCGCGTGCGGCGGTTTTTCTCTATTATAGCGCATCGCCGCGCCGTTTGCAACCCATTGGCGCGAACTTCTTGCCCCGTCCGCCCCGATTTCACCGAAAATCCGGGATCGGCGGCTAAAAACGCTTGCTGCGGACGCGCAGCCCGCTCTTTTCGGCAAGGTAACAGTTGAAGATCACGCCCACGATGAAGCAGGTCATCAGCACGTACAGCCACAGCAGGAAGAGGATAAAGAACACCGCCGCGCCGTACAGCTTTTCCGCCGAGCTGAAATGCGTGTACACGGAAAAACCGAACGACGCCGCCCCGCCCAGCAGCAGGGAGAGCAGGCTCCCCCACACGGCATCGCGCGCGTGCAGGCGGTACGGGCAGATGTACAGGTTCATCAGAAGCAGAAAGGCAAAGGCGACCACCCCGATGAGCAGGTACACGGAGATCTTTGCGACAAAGGACGGGAACAGCCGTTCGATGAGCAGGTTCCCGACAAGGAACAGCCCAACCCCCGAGAGGAAGAGCAGCATGACGAGGAACAGGAGCGCGAGCGCCGAAAGGCGCAGGACGAGGCTGCCCTTCCTGCGCTTGTATTCGTAGATGATCTCGCCGCTGCGGCGCATGTGAAAAAAGAGGTTCGTCGAAGAGTACAGCGTGGTCGCGAGCAGCACGACGGACGCGCCCGCCGTAGCCGACTGCGCCGATTCCTGAAAGTACAGGATGACGTCCCGCACCTGATCGAAAATGGAAAAATCCAGAAGCTGCTCAAAATCTATGTTCAGCTTCCCGAACAGCAGCGTCAGCCAGAATAAAAAGGGCACCACCGACATGACAAGAAAAAACGCCATCGTCCCCGCGAGCGTCGTGTATTTTTTTGCGTTCAGGTAGGCAAACGCGGCGCGCACCTTGGCGTATGCCGCGCGCACCCGCGGAAAGCGCACCCCTGCCTGCCCGCTGCTTCCCTGTGCCATACCCGTATTGTATGCAAAACGCGGCGCAGGCATGCGCGGGAAAGGGGCGGCGCCCTGAAAGGCGCCGCCCCGCTTTGCTGTACGATCTTATTCAAAACGGCTGCACCGCGGCGCTTACTTCGCCTTTTTCGGGATCAGCAGCCCGATGTCTCCGCTTTCGCGCAGGTAGACGACGCGCACCTCTCCCGTTTCCGCATCCTGGAAGATGTAGAAGCTGTGCCCCAGAAGGTCGAGCTGCTGCGCCGCCTCTTCGGTCGTCATGGGGGTCAGACCGAACGTCTTTACTTTGACGGGCGCCCCTTCCGTTTCTGCCACTTCGCCCTTGAAGAAGAGCTGCTTTTCGGCGAAAGCGCCCTGTTTGAGCTTGGATTCGAGCTTCCCCTTATGTTTGTAGATCTGCTTTTCGAGCTTGGGCAGGACGCTGTCTATATTGTCATAGAAGTTTTTGCCCGTGACTTCCGCGCGGATCATGTTCCCCTTGTAGAGGATGGTGACCTCCGTTTTGCACAGCCTGTTTTCGGACTTGAAGTAGATGGAGCAGAGCGCGTCTTCGTCAAAATATTTATCCAGGCGGCTGACCTTTTTGTTGACGACGGCAAGCAGTTTTTCACTCGCCTTGCAGTTCTTTTCCACGATCTCGATACGCATGTAGATACCCCTCCTGTGTTTTATTTGACGGGCGAAAAGACAAACTTCCCGCCCTGTACGTCTACGTTCACGGTCTGCCCGTCGGCGACCTTGGCTTGCAGGATCTCTTCGCTGAGCACGTCTTCGATGCGGCGGCGGATGACCCTGCCCAACGGACGCGCGCCGTATACCTCGTCATACCCCTCGCGCACAAGTTCGTCTTTCGCCGCCTGCGTGATCTGCAGCCCGATGCCGCGCTGCCCGAGCCGCTTGCCGAGGGAGACAAGGAACAGCTCGCACACCTTTGCCGCGTCTTCGCGGCTGAGTTTGTGAAAGACGATGATCTCGTCGATGCGGTTCAGAAATTCGGGTTTGAACTGGGCGCGCAGCGCGTCGCCGATGCGCTCCTTCATGCGCTCGTACGCCGAGCCGCCGTCCCCCTCCGCCGCGTCCGCAAAGCCGAGCGGCGTTTCCTTCACCTCGCCCGCGCCGACGTTCGACGTCATGATGATGACGGTGTTTTTAAAGCTCACCACCCTGCCCTTGCTGTCCGTCAGCCTGCCGTCGTCCAAAATTTGCAGCAGCACGTTGAACACGTCCGGATGCGCCTTTTCGATCTCGTCAAAGAGCACGACGGAATAGGGTTTGCGGCGGATCTTTTCGGTGAGCTGCCCGCCCGTTTCGTCAAACCCGACATAGCCCGGGGGCGCGCCGATGAGCTTGCTCACCGACTGCTTTTCCATAAATTCGCTCATATCCAGGCGGATCATCAGCTTTTCGTCGCCGAACAGCGCCGCCGCGAGCGCCTTGGAAAGTTCGGTCTTGCCCACGCCCGTGGGCCCCACGAATATGAACGAACCTATCGGGCGGTTGGGGTCCGCAAGCCCCG